>NZ_JBEONS010000027.1:0-43696 GCF_040544395.1 Pedobacter sp. CG_S7
GCCTTCTGGTGGGACTAAGTCTGGATGTCACCGGGGCTGAACTTGCCGCACGCCGTCAGGTCGTTGATATTCCTGTGATCAAACCCAGTTATACCAAACAACCAAAGTACAATGACAGGAAATCAAGGTAAACTCTTCGTAAATGCTATGAGCTAAGGGGTTTCGCAAGCCGCTCCAGAGCATGGGAGATCATAAGATGTGTTCGATCGATTTAGAAACTTTTCGAATAGCCTCCGCTATGCCTCAAATGTAATTTTAACCGCAGAAAGGATATCGCTTTCAATTCTCTCCTTAGTTATAATAAAGCCGTTTTTTTGATAGAATTGCTTTGGCGTACAATAGGTTGAGCCGTCTTGTTTTAGGTCATTATTATGATCGATAACCCAACCGCATAAATTGCTGAAATTTTGCTTTAAACTTTCTATTAGCATTTTTCCATATCCCTTGTTTTGATTTGCTGTAGATATAATGATAGAAAACCAAATCTCGTCATTTCTCAAGTAGGCAACAGCCCAGCCGATTACTTCTTCTGATTCATTAAGCAAAACATGATGCTGATACTCTTTTATACCGTTTAACAGCAATCCAAATCTATTTTTTAATTTGATTGGATATACCTCGTTCCACAATACATCAATTTCTTTCGTCTGATGTTCTGTTAAATTTTTCAATATTTCGATTCTCATAGTCATTACTATACAACTTCCATTACAGATTATTGTAATGTTCCACAACGGGAGATGGATCATAAAAATGATGTAGCAGCGCTTTCCAATCCTGATATTCTGGCGACCCCCTAAAACCAACAGTATGGTCTTGTAATGTTACCCATTTTACCAATAAAAGGTATCGATGATCATTCTCTATGCATTTCTGCAATTCATGACTAATGTATCCCTTCATGTTAGCTATAATAATTTTTGCACGCTTGAAAGCATTTTCGAACTCTAATTGGTTTCCTTCTATTATATCCAATACTGATATTTCTAAAATCATGTGATGAAAGTAACGAAAAAAATAAAATAACAATAGTTATTATTTTTTCGCTTGTTCTTCTCCTATTCATATATAAAGAAAATTTTTCAATAATTTCCGTTATTTCAAATAATCCCACTTTATCAAACTCTGCATTGATTGAATCAATATTTTAAAAAAACATTTTAATACCCCCAAACATTTCCAAACGATCCTTACCACATAATTTTCTGTCCGTTCAAATGTAGCAACTCCATCTCCTATGCCAAATCGCCAATCATTCATCAAGTCAAATGGTTTTTATTTTAAGTATAATGTGTTTAAGAAGTCTATGATTGTTTTTATTTGTCTATTACATTCCTTAAGGTCAATAGAGACAGATGCAACTATGGTGCTTAGTCTGTTAAGTTCAATTATAATAAAAAAATATAAGCCTGTTTTATGTTCCGAGTGAGAGGTTAAATACCACTTTTGAGCCGTCTGGAGCAATAGCAAGTATTTGAATAATACCACTTTGAGCACCCAGCATAGCAATATCAATATCTTCCGGGTTATTAATTGGCTTGCCGTTTATAAATGCGATAATAGTGCCTGGGAGAATGCCGACCTGGCCAAAAAAACCATCTTTGCGTACTTTGGTTACTAAAACACCGGCATTTATATTAAAGTGTTGTTTAATATCAGCAGTAAGTGGGGCGAAAGTTGCTCCAAGCCTATTGTATATTTCCTTAAGTACTCCATTACTTTTAGCTTTAGTTTTTGTTACATCTTCACTGTGGAGTGTAGCAGTCACTTTAACGGTTTTACCTTTACGCAGAAAACTTAGTTCGATAACGTCATTGGGTTTGTGTCTTGCTATCCTTTCAGAAAACTCGGTTGACGAGTTGATTACAATGCCATCTATACTTTGAATAATGTCTCCTTCTTTAAGGCCGGCCGCAGCAGCGGCACTTTCATTTTGCACACCAGTTATGTAAACGCCTTTTACCAAAGCAGGATTGAGACCTTGTTGTTTTAAGTACTCGCCTTCTGCGGAGGGAGATGGAAAGGAAACGCCTAACACACCTCTCTTAACCATCCCAAATGCTTTTAAATCATCCAAAATCTTTTTTGCAAGGTTTGCAGGTATGGCAAAAGAATAACCTGCATAACTGCCGGTTTGCGAAGCTATAGCGGAGTTAATACCTATCAATTCTCCGCTAGTATTAACAAGTGCCCCTCCGCTATTGCCCGGGTTAATGGCAGCATCGGTTTGAATAAAAGATTCAACAGCCATATTACTTTCAGGCGCCATATTATTTTGCGTGGTATTACCGTTTGGACGGTTTATAATTCCAATGCTTCTAGCTTTTGCGCTTACAATGCCTGCAGTTACAGTTGTGTTAAGTGAAAGGGGAAAGCCTACAGCTAATACCCATTCGCCTATCTCCACCTTATCAGAGTTTCCGAATGTAACAACAGGAAGATTCTTTGCCTCTATTTTTATGAGTGCCAAGTCAGTATTGGGATCACGGCCAACCAACTTTGCAGAAAAGGCTCGTTTATCAGGAAGTATTACGTCAATAGCGGATGAATTTTCAACCACATGATTATTTGTGGCTATAAATCCATCAGAACTTATAATTACTCCTGATCCTGATGCCCCATACTCTGACGAGCCATTGAAATGAATTTTAATATGCACTACTGCCGGCATTGTAATCTTTGCCGCCGTTACAAAATTTACATCCCTAGTTGAAGTTTTTGTGTCAACAACATTTTTTGTTGGTGCTGCTAAACTGTCTTCCGTACTGCCACTATTATTTTCCCTTTGCTTTTCATTACAACTAATGGCTGCAACTTGCATTATTATAAACAAAACCGAAAGTAGGGTGGTATGCGACTTATTCATATTAGAAGATTTTTATTAAATTAAAAAAGCACTCAATATTACGAACTACACGTTCGCATAATAGTTTTTAAGAACTGACTCGTACTCGGAATTTAGCTCTTTTGAACCATCATATTCCGGACTGTTTTTAACCTGCTCAACCGAGGCATTTATAGTGACTTCTGAAGTTTCCCAATTTATATCCTTAATCAAATCAGGCGATATAATTACTTTCTTGCCGGGAAACCAATTGCCTGTATCAATTATCATATAATGTATTGTCCAGTTGCTGTCATCAATTATAAAATCTTCCACATCACCAATTGTATCATCTGATGCATCAATAGTATAATCCTGCACTATTTTAACGCTTCGTAAGTGAGGGTCGCCGTGTGCTTTAACATCATCTAGACTTTTTTTTACTGCTTCCTCCATAGGCATGGATGACATGGGCATTATCATTCCAGTAGTGCCCATACCACCTGCCCAAATGCCACCACTCCAGTAATTTGTCCAATAATAATGTGCACGCAGTTCCATTTCATGTTGCCGCGATACTGGTTGTTCTGTATCTACAACAGGGCTTTTTTCAACTTGTTCTTTTGTGAGGTTAACAGGGAATGTTTCATTTGTCCAATCACACTGTAAAAGCGCTTCTGGTGAAATAAGTACCTTACGGTTTAAAAGCCAATTGCCTGTTTCCACAACAATATAGCGTATGGTCCACGTTACGTCGTCAAAATAAAAATCTTTTACTTTTCCTATCTCGCCATCGGTGGCGCCCATTGTAAAACCCATCAGATTTTTGATAATTCGCTTCATATTTTTATTTTTTTTGTGGTAGATAATGTAGTCCAGTTAAATTCTTTGTGATTATAAGACTGGATGTTTAACCCCACCCCCTTCTTCATCAAAATGATTATCCTATAAATGTCTAGCAGATATTTGGTTAATCACTTTTGGTAACGGGGCGGCATTAGTAAACCCAGAGGCGCCACATGTGGGCACTAAACATCTAAATAACATTTATGAAGAAAATAAGTTTTTATTTTTCATGATTTGAATATTTTGTGTTACTATTTTTGAACTCACTATGCGTTTATAAAGATAGTTTGGGTGACGCCTATGTTTCTTGCACAATCCGTGAAATAAGTTGCATAAATCATACTTTGAAGAGTTAGGCTTAGCAAATTGATTACTTGAATTATCACGTTCTTGATTGCCCTGGATAACCGTTGAAATCATTTTGAAAATTGGGCTTAAAGGGATATTAAACACGGCAATAGATGAGAATTCATTCATTTAACTTCGACTTCTATTCATTATGATCAATGGTACTTCAGAAGCATTGTCAATGATTTGCACACAATTATGCGTATATTCAACTTATAAATGATAAGCTGTAACCTCCCCAGTATTTCCGACCATTCTAAAGTTGGTCTTAAATATCTAGTGAGCCCTTTCAAGAAAATTAGCCGGTTTGACTTGTTTCATTTAAAGAAAAGAATCTCAGATAGATTATCATTAATCTTTGATTAACCGGCAGGGCTGCGGTAGAGAGGGAACCGAAGAATGCCTGAAAAACTTTAAAGGATATTTTCAGGCTGATGGGTAAAAGGTCTATAAAACTTTGAAAAACGTAGCGACCTCACCGATATGGGATGTACGGAGCATGCACATAAATTCTCTGAGGCAAAAGACAATGATGCCCCACGGGCTGAGTATGTATTGGCTGAACCGCAGAAGGTATATGGTATAGAGTGCAGGTAATTCTACGGAATTGTTGGCACACAGAAAAGAACAGGACGAACCAATCCTGGTAAAGCTAAAAGAATGGATGCTGGAAAATTTTACAATACAGGGTAGACTTGATGGTAAGACTCTTCAAAGTTGATGGTGATGATGCCACTTAATGCTACTTTATTTATTATTTCGTTTTCCATTTTACATAAACCCCAACTCCAGTTGTGCCACTTCGCTCATCATCTCTCTTCCCCAAGATGGTTCAAAAGTCATTATTATTTTTGCGGATTTAATTCCTTCAATTTCACGCAATTTTTGTTCTGTTTCAGGTGGCAATGTTTCTGCTACCGGACAAGATGGTGAAGTTAAAGTCATTTGCATCTCGAGGTTGTTCTCTTTATCAATAATGATTTCGTAAATCAAGCCCAACTCCCAAATGTCAACAGGTATTTCCGGATCATAGCATGTTTTAAGTGTATCAATAACCCTTTGTGTAAGCTCGGTATTTTGTGAGATTATTATTGCTGCCATTTTTTTAATTTAATTTGTAATTAGTCTTTATGGAAATATTTTTATAGGCGATAGCATCCAATTTCATTTGTTTTATCATACTTAATAAACCATTGCTACGGGTAGGCGAAAGGTGTTCTATTAATCCTATTTTATTTATAAATTCAAATTGTGCATTTATAATTTCATCTGCTGTATGGCCTGATATAACTCTTATCATTAATGCTACAATCCCTTTCGTAATAATTGCATCGCTATCGGCTGTAAAAACAATTTTCTCGTCTTTCAATTCTGAATGCAACCATACTTTGCTCTGACAGCCCTTTATCAATCTGTCATCAGTTTTGTATTGCTTGTCAATCAATGGCAAATGCTTCCCCAAATCAATCAGATGCTCGTACTTGCCTTCCCAGTCGTCACCGAATAACTCAAACTCTTCTACTATTTCATTTTCTATTTCTGCTATTCTCATTTCAACATTTTAATTGCTTTCTGTATTCCATTCACTAGCACATCAATTTCTTCCTTGGTATTGTAAAAGACCAAGGAAGCACGTATGGTGCCTGGTATACCAAAATGTTCCATTAGCGGTTGTGTACAATGGTGTCCTGTGCGTACAGCAATGCCCTGTTTATCTAATATAGTTCCAATATCCAAGGGATGAACTTCTTCAATTACAAATGAAATAACACTTGCTTTTTCTTTTGCAGTGCCTATAATTCTCAATCCTTCAATAGCTGAAAGTTTTGCGGTGGCGTATTCCAACAGTTCACATTCATAAGCTCCAATGTTTTCTAAGCCAATTTCATTTACATAATCAATTGCTGCTGCTAATCCAATACCACCTTCAATATTAGGAGTTCCTGCTTCAAATTTTAAAGGCAGATCAGCATACTCAGTTTTTCCAAACGTAACCGTTTTTATGGTACCGCCACCCACTTTGTATGGAGGCATTTCGTTCAACCACTTTTCTTTCCCATAAAGTATTCCTACACCTGTTGGCCCAAATAATTTATGACCGCTAAAGCAATAAAAATCTGCATCTAAGGCTTGTAGATCTACTTTTGTATGAGGCACTGCCTGAGCGCCATCAATTAATACCGGAATATTTTTTTCGTGTGCAAGCGCAATAATTTCCTTTACAGGATTAATGGTTCCCAGTGTATTTGAAATATGTGTAACAGCTACAATTTTTGTTCTGTCGCACAGTAGCTTTTTGTATTCATCAATAAGTAATTCACCCTTTTCATTTATCGGAATTACTTTTAATACAGCGCCTTTTTCCTCACAAAGTATCTGCCAGGGTAGTATATTGCTATGATGCTCCATCTCGCTAATAATAATTTCATCACCTGCTTTTATATATTTTTTTCCAAACGAATTTGCTACCAGGTTTATACTTTCAGTTGTGCCACTGGTGAAAATAATTTCTTGCGACAAGGCAGCATTTAAATGTTTTTGAACAGTAGTGCGGGCATTCTCATAAGCAACTGTTATCTCTATACTTAATTGATGTACACCCCTGTGTATATTGGCATTTTGTGTTTGATAATAATTACTAATGGCATCAATTACCTGTTTAGGCTTTTGTGCCGTTGCCCCATTATCCAAATATACCAGGGGTTTGCCATGTACCTTTTTGGAAAGGATAGGAAAATCCTGGCGGAGATTTTGAATATTGAGAGCACTGTTTTTTGTGATTGTTTCCATTTTAATTATTCAAATGTTTTAAAAATTTTTCCTTCAATGTATTCACGCAAAGGCTCAATTTTTACAGTATCTACAACTTCGGAAGCAAATGCATGCATCAATAATTTTTTAGCACTTTCTGTACTCAAACCCCTGGCACGCAGGTAAAATATTTTGTCTTTATCCAACTTCCCTGTTGATGTACCGTGGGAACATTTTACATCATCCGCATAAATTTCTAATTGCGGTTTTGTATTGATTGTTCCGGTTTCGCTAAGTAAAATATTTTTATTTGATTGAAACGCATTTGTCTTTTGAGCATCTTTTCTTACAAAGATTTTTCCATTGAAAGTAGCTATTGACTTCCCATCAATAATACCTTTGTATAGCTCGTTACTATTGCAATTTGGCTTGCGGTGATCTACCACAGTATGGTTGTCTACAACTTGATTTCCAGCAGTTAAATACAATCCATTCAAATGCGATTCAATGTGTTCATCATCCAACACTAAAGTTAAATTATTACGAACTAACGAACCACTTAGCATAAATGTATGGGTAGAAAATACGCTTTGTTTCTTTTGAATTATTTGTGTGGTATTCACTAAATAACCCAAGTCGTTTTCATCTTGAATTTTATAATGATCAACAATAGCGCTTTTATTGATTACAATTTCTGTTAAGGCATTACTGAATGTTCTTGCGGTAGAATCAAGTGTTTCAAACGATTCAATAATTTTTGCTTGCGCATTTTCATCAATCACTATTAAATTGCGTGGATTAATAAATGTGTTTTCGAATGCCGTTGAAATGTGTATGATGTGTATGGGTTTTTCAATTATCGCATTTTTTGTAATATGAATAAACACGCCATCTTTCGCCATTGCAGTGTTTAATGCAATAAACGCGTCGGCATATACATCAGCGTTTTTTGCATAATATTTTTCAAAAACAGTCAAATTTTCTTTTGCTGCAACTGCTAAACTGCATATCGTTAAACCTTTTGGAAGGTTCTGCAAGTTTGATGATCCGTCAATAAAAACACCGTTCTCAATAATTGCAACATAAGCACCTTTTAAAAATTTAAGATGTTCAATTTGCTCATCACTGCAGTTTTTATTTGCAGAGAAATAAAATTCTTCTTTCAGCATCAAATCTACATGAGTATATTTATATTCTTCGTGCTTTCGTGTTGGAATACCTTGTTTGCAAAAGCTTTCCATAGCCTGATCACGAAGCTGTGCATTGCCGAATAAGATTTTCTTTGACGCCTCAAATTCAGAAATCAATTTGTCTTTTATCCTACTTGTTCTAATAGCTGTTTCCATTTTTTTTCTTTCGTCATTGAGAGGGAGGTTTTACAACCGAAACAATCTCATTCCCCCACAAACCTGGGATTGCCTCAAACACTGCGTTTCGTTCGCAATGGCGTTATAATAAATTAAGCTTCTACTTCTTCTTTAATAAAATCATATCCTTTTTCTTCCAATTCTAAAGCCAATTCTTTTGATCCTGATTTTACAATTTTCCCATTGTATAATACGTGAACAAAATCAGGTATAATATAATCCAATAAGCGTTGATAGTGTGTGATAATAATGGTTGCGTTATCTTTCGATTTCAATTTATTTACTCCGTTGGCAACAATGCGCAATGCATCAATATCAAGCCCACTATCGGTTTCATCAAGTATGGCAAGTTTCGGATCAAGCATTGCCATCTGAAATATCTCATTACGTTTTTTTTCACCACCGCTAAAACCTTCATTCACCGAGCGATTGGCAAGTTTACCATCCAACTCAACTAACTTTTGTTTTTCTTTCAGCATCATTAAAAAATCTTTTGCTTCCATTGGTTCCAAACCTTTGTAAGCACGAATTTCATTAACAGCGGTTTTCAAAAAATTAACATTGCTTACTCCCGGAATTTCAATCGGATACTGAAATGCAAGAAACACACCTTCTCTTGCTCTATTTTCAGGTGAAAGTTCTAATAAATCTATACCATTATAGGTTACTTTACCTTCTGTAACTTCATATTCCGAACGCCCTGCAAGCACCGCAGCTAACGTGCTTTTCCCGGAACCATTAGGTCCCATAATAGCGTGTACTTCTCCAACTTTTATTTCTAAATTAATTCCTTTAAGAATTTCTTTGCCGTCAATTGACGCATGTAGATTTTTTATTGATAACATTTTTTGAATTATAAATTATAATTATTTATTTTTATCCAACTGATCCTTCCAACGAAACTGCTAACAATTTTTGTGCTTCTACAGCGAACTCCATTGGCAATTGATTTAATACATCTTTGCAATAGCCGTTTACAATTAAACCAATTGCTTTTTCATTATCAATACCACGTTGTTTGCAATAAAATAATTGGTCTTCCCCAATTTTTGAAGTTGTTGCTTCATGCTCTACAATAGCTGATTGATCTTTGATTTCGATGTATGGAAATGTATGTGCCCCACATTTATCACTCATCAATAAACTATCGCATTGCGAAAAATTACGTGCGTTGGTAGCTCCTTTTGAAATACGCACCAAACCTCTGTAACTATTGTTGCTAAATCCTGCCGAAATACCTTTTGATATAATCGTACTTTTAGTATTTTTTCCGATGTGGATCATTTTTGTTCCTGTATCGGCTTGCTGATAGTTATTTGTAAGCGCTACGGAATAAAATTCACCAACCGAATTATCGCCTTTTAAAATTACCGATGGATATTTCCAGGTTATTGCAGAACCTGTTTCTACCTGTGTCCAGGAGATTTTAGAATTTTCTTCCAAACAGATACCTCGTTTGGTAACAAAATTAAAAATGCCGCCTTTACCATCTTTATCGCCTGGATACCAATTTTGCACCGTGCTGTATTTTATTTCCGCATTTTTGTGCGCAACAAGTTCCACAACTGCTGCGTGCAATTGATTTTCATCACGCATTGGAGCAGTGCAGCCTTCGAGATAACTCACATACGCACCTTCATCGGCAATAATTAAGGTGCGTTCAAACTGACCTGTACCAGCAGAATTTATTCTGAAATACGTTGAAAGCTCCATCGGACAACGAACGCCTTTTGGTATATAACAAAACGAGCCATCTGTAAAAACAGCGGAGTTCAGTGCAGCATAGAAATTATCGGTATATGGAACTACTGAACTCATATATTTTTTTACAAGTTCAGGATGCTCTTGAATAGCTTCACCAAACGAGCAGAAAATGATCCCTTTTTCAGCTAAGGTTTCTTTAAAAGTTGTTTTTACCGAAACGCTGTCCATAATAATATCCACAGCTATTCTACTTTCCACTCCTGTAAGTCGTTCTTGTTCTAAAATTGAAAGGCCGAGCTTTTGAAATGTTTCCAATAATTCAGGATCCACTTCATCTAAACTATTCAATGCGACTTTTGGCTTTGGAGCCGAGTAATAAATAATATCCTGAAAGTTTGGTTTTTGGTAAGAAACGTGAGCCCAGTTCGGTTCGTCCATTGTCAACCAATAACGCAGTGCTTTTAACCGGTATGCTAACATCCATTCGGGTTCGTTTTTCTTTGCAGAAATAAAACGAATGATATCTTCATTCAAACCTTTAGGTGCGTTGTCGGCTTCAATATTGGTAACAAAACCGTATTTGTATTCTGTGCTGATTTTTTCTTCTAAAATCTCGTTCATGCTATTTAAGTGTTACTATTATTAAATTGATAAACTCTTCATTGGTCAATCCTGAATTATTAAATGCAACGTGTCTTTTTTTGTTATTAAATCTTCATCGCTTTCACGCCAGTTTTCATCATCCACACAACAGTCTACAGGGCAAACAGCAGCACATTGCGGCTCATCATGGAAACCAACACACTCTGTACATTTATCTGATACTATATAATAAACTTCGTCTGATATAGCTGAGTGTGGTGCATCTGCATCAGCAGTCAATCCGCTTTTCGAGGTAAACATTCCTTTTATAGATGTTCCCTCAGAAAAACGCCATTCAACTCCTGCATCGTAGATGGCATTATTAGGGCATTCCGGTTCGCAAGCTCCACAATTAATGCACTCTTCTGTAATTTTGATAGCCATTTTTTACTATTGTTATATTTTTGGAAAGTTCAAATTTTAAAGTTTTTATAAAACAAGCAAACTCTTTTAACCTTCGAACTTTGAACTATTTTACACGCCAAATGACTCTCCACAACCACAAGTTCTACTTGCGTTCGGATTGACAAATACAAAGCCTTTTCCATTTATACCTCCAGAATAATCCAGCTCTGTACCCATTAAATACAAAAAGCTTTTTTTGTCAACGGCAATCTTTATTCCTTTGTCTTCAAAAACCTGATCGTTTTCTGTAATAACATTATCTAATGCAAGTTTATAGGTAAGACCTGAACAACCACCGCCATCAACACCTACGCGAATAAATGTTCCTTCAGGGCTATTTTCGTTTTTTATTAAACTTAACGCATGTTGTTTTGCATTTTCTGAAACTGTTATCATATTGTTAGGTATTTAGTTATAATAATTAGTTTTTATTCACCATGTTCATTGGTGTTTTCTCAAATAAACTTTGGAAAGTACATGTGGCTTCCTTTTCACTATTTGATAAATCTGCCAGTGTTATCTTATCCAGTAGCTTGTCAATAGTAGATTGCACCATTGTCCAAAGTGAACGAATAGAACAATCAACAGAATTAGTGCACAGTTTTATTACTCCCACATGAGTGGTACAAAATTCTTCGTCAAACAAACGTCCGCCTAAAGCTTTCAAAACATCATTCACCGTTATATCGGTAGCAGGTCTGGCAAGTATATATCCCCCAACATGTCCTTTGGTACTATTAATTAAGCCCTCCATACGAAGTGTTCGTGTTAATTTGGCAACATGAGGCTGTGATAGGCCTTCCGCATCACTAAGCTGAGGAATGCTTAAGCCAGTCTTATCCTTACACTTTGCAATTCGCACCAATATTCTTAAACCATACTCATCCTGTGCTGTTATTTTCATGATTCTTTAATCAATTTTATAGCGATTAAGATAAAACTTCGAAACAAATGTACACATTAGTTTTAAATTATACTAAAAAGTATATAATAATTTATACTAAAAAGTATATAATAAATTATACTAAAAAGCTGTACACTCCAAATTGGTTTTTCGTCACTTTTGGTGAATTGGGCTGATTTTGCTAGCACCATTTTCCTCAATAACTGAAAACCTGCCCTGCCATACATTTTTCTTTTGATATTTTTTATTCGGTTCACCTGCCCTTCAACCTGTACTTCCGATTGAACCCCATCTGCTTTATAGTAATATCACGCTTTTATGTTGCCAGGTTAATGGAAAAATTGAATCTGCTTAGTGAAATCCGCAAGAAGTTTAAGGTAAGAACAGACTCAAATCATACTTATGAAGTAGCTAAAAATCTCCTCCAAAGAGATTTTTCAGCGGATAATCTATCACAAAAATGGGTCAGCGATATTACCTACATAAATACTGACTCAGGCTGGTTATACTTTACCTTTGTTATAGATCTTGCTGATAGAAAAGTCATAGCTGGTCCTTCAGTAATAAAATGAAAGTACAAAAAACGACCATATAGGCTTTAAAAATGGCTATTGGAAACAGGGAAGTAAAACAGGGCTTGCTTTTTCATTCGGATAGGGGCTCACAGTATGTATGCAATGAGTTAAAATCATTGCTAAAGAAAAGTTAATATGATACAAAGTATGAGTCGCAAAGGTAATTGCTGGGATAGTGCAGTGGCAGAAAGTTTCTTCAAGACGCTAAATTGTGCATTGATTTACCACAGAAAATTTGCCAACAGAGAAATTGCTAAACTAGAAATTTTTATTTATATCGAAGGATTTTACAACGCGAAAAGAATACATACTAATATAATAGAAATTTGAATTCGACGGTTTTCAGGATTACCAAATATCAGCAGTTAAATCAGTTATAGATATATTTGAAGATCAACCATTAGTTCAGGGACAATTTGAAAGTTCTCTCGAAATGCAAGGGACGTCTTTAAGGTACGCGCAAAAATATCTTAAAGAGATAGCGCAACAAAAAAAATATAGAAGTTTAGAAGCGTAAAAATAAAAGATGGCAATGATTGTAAAAGTCCATCTTTCATTTTAACCCGTACTCCGAATCCTATTAGCATCAATAAAGCAAGACCCCCTGAAGCGATAATAAGAATCAGCGGCCAAATCAATCCTACAAAAAGTCCCGCCCCGCCCAGCAATTGCAAACCACCTATCAGTTTCCTGAATTTACTTAGATCGTAACGATGGAACTCTTCCTCCATACCAGAGTTTGTAAAAAAAGTAATTCCATAATAAAGAAATGAAATAGCGGAAACTATAATTAATATAATTAGCAGCATTAATGTTAAATCAATCCGGAATGAACTCCAGCTACAAATAAAGACAGAAAAAGTAATAGGGCTGACGGAACAAACTTTGGCCATGGATGTTTCACTTTAAAATGTGCAGCCTGTGCACACCCCATGAGTCCAGTCATCATTAGAGCGGGAACCAATATCAAAGCGGGGTACCATATACCGGCAATCAAAAGCGTTGATAAAGCTATTTTGAGCGCACCAACAAAATTTCGCAAAAGGTCTGGAATTTCGTATTCTTTAAACTCTTTTACAATATTATCATAACGGAAGATCCATACATACGAGACAGATAACGCGATAATGATCTGGGCGCATTTTGAAAACGTGTTCATAAGTAATTGTTTAAAATGTGAATGACAATTTACATCGGGGTTTTATGCTTAGGATCCTGTTGTTTTCTTTGCGCAAAAAATAGCCCCCAAGCAAAACCAATATACAATATAATTATGATTATCGTAAGTATAATTAGATCTAAATTTTCCATGTCAGCTTTTCTTTTTTAGATTAAAGTAGATCAGCAAACCAACCATTGTAGGCGGCCAAAGACCAATAAATATCGCACGGTCATGATCTTTTAAAACAAGATAGTAATACTCCGAGATGAATATGATAATTATGGTCATAGTCAGTATCGCGAATTCGATTTTAGAAATTTTATTCATAGGGTTTTTATGATTAGAATATGATAAAAGCTTATTGATATTTAAGAATAGAGGAACCTGCTGACTAAACACGGAAACTTAAGATGATTATAGAATCTTATTCTGATCAGAACCAACAGTTAAAGAGAGATTAAGTAATTACTTATAACTGTTTATAGTAAAAAAATATACTTTGCCGAGGAGAATTAAATAAAATTGTATTCCTTGAAGTTATGTATAAGATCTATAATAATCAAGGAATATTAGTAAAATAGTTATTTATTAAATCCCCACATCCATAAAGCAAATATATTGTCTATTTTTACGCTAATCGTGATACAATTAGTTTATTTTAGTGAATTAATATTAAGGTATTAAGGTCAAAATTAATTAGATTTAAATTCTTAATGGAAAAAAGAAAGTATCGAAATATGTACTTGTCCTATAGTGTTGTTTAAGGCTTCATTTTACGGCATGATTTTAAACCCTTTTTCAAAGAACTATATGAAATCAGAATTATCTCGAAGAACATTTTTATCACACCTTGGTTTAGCAACTATTTCTTTACCATTTTTTTCTTACAGTACTGCCAGTGAACTAACCTTGGGAGGAGTTCCTGGGCTGAAAGTTGGTTACTCTGCTATAACCTGGGGCGGAAATGACGTTCAGGCTATTAAAGATATAGCAGCCTTAGGCTTTAAAGGCATTCAGCTACGATCTAATATTCTTAAAGAGTATGGTGCCAAACCGGAAGCTATTAAGGAGCTTTTGAAACAGTATAACCTAGCGTTCCCCATGTTCTCCAGTGGCAGCGCCAACATCAATACGGGGAATGATGAGGCGGTAATTCAAATGCATCTGGATAATGCAAAGTTTGTAAAAGCAGTTGGGGGCGAATTTATTCAAGTAACAAATTCATCTCGCCCAAAAAAAGGTATTCCCAGTCAGGCTGATTTGCAAAAATATGGTCGGCTTTTAAATGAAATCGGCAAAAGGACCGGTGACATAGGCATTCAGACTACTTATCATAACCACATGCACCAACTGGGTGAAACCCCACAGGAAGTAGAGGTTATTCTGGAGAATTGCGACAGGGATCATGTGAAATTACTACTTGATATTGCGCATTATCACCAGGGTGGAGGTGATCCGGTAAAGGCGATCAAGCATTATCAGAAGCGTATCATAGCATTGCACCTTAAAGATGTAAGGCCTAAGGGCGCACCAGAATCCAAAGCCTACACCTTTGTAGAACTGGGACAGGGTAAAGTAGATTTGCCAGGTGTATTTAAAACACTCGAAGAAATAAAGTTTAAAGGTTGGGGAATTGTGGAACTGGATGCAGTACCGGAAAAAGAAAAATCACCGCGCCAATGCGCTGAAATCACCCGGGCTTACCTGCAAACAGTTGGTATCAAAATTTAAAGCGATTAATTAGTTATATTCTTGCTATTCAGCTCTTCCACTGTAAATACCTTTTCACGGCCTTTAAGTTTTGTCCGCACATCCATAACTTCCTTTGCCGTTATGGCACTGGCTTTATTCTGCCATGATTTCCGGATATAACTTAAAAGTTGCGCAATATCCGGATCAGAAAACTCCTTGCTGTTCCCTATTCCCGGCATATCAGCGGTTATTTCCGGCGCCTTATATAAGTGCCCATTAACCTCTATTGGACCTGTTAATCCCAACAATACAATGGAAATCAACTTTTCTTTATTTCCAGTAACCCATTCAGATTTATTTTGAGGCGGAGCCAATGATTTTATACCATTACCATCTGCACCGTGACAAGTCTGACAGGTTGATCTAAAGATCGCAGCACCTCTTGGATAGGTTCTTTCTGCAAGCAATGGATCGTTATTTTTACGTTTATCCTGTATTTCCTTTACAATCAAATTCATGCGCTTGTTGATAGCGAGTGCAGTATCAGGAATTTGCTTCAAGATTTTCTTTTGAAAGGCCTCTTCCCTACCCTGAAGATTGCTAATTACGGCATCAGCTACATACGTATCCAATGCATAAATATTTACCAGATTTTTGAGCAAATTAGCTGCAGAAGCCTCGTCATAAGGTCGAATATAATTGCATAAATAGGCAATATAGGGAGCAGCCTGATTATCATTAATCAAATTTGGCTGATTTAGGATAGAAAGATATTGTTTATAATTATTCTGGCTGATTACAGAGGGGATTACACTTAAAGCCTGCATTCTTACCGGCCATAAAGTATGCTTTAACGCAGCTAAAATCTCTTCTGTATGGAGTGCATGCAGCCCCTCAAGTGTCCACAAGGCATGCATTACTTTAAAGGTATTGTTTGTTTTAAGCGCATTCCTTAATGCCGGAATCACATCATTCCCCTTGCGGTCGATCAGCATTTGCTGTGCTTTATCCCTTACCCAACCATTCGGATCGCCCAAAAGATTGACCAGCATCTGTGGATCCTGAGGCATAGTAGTGCTTTTTAACTTTTTCCCTTTAGGAACAATCTTATAAATACGGCCGCAGGCCAGCGGCTGTGTTAGCTTACGTTTATTTATCTCCTTTTTAAGATAAGAGGTAAGGTAAGTTTTATGCTGTATAATTCCCCTGTACATATCTACAATGTATAGAGCCCCGTCAGGACCGTTAAGTAAATTTACTGGCCGAAAACGCTCATCCACGCTTGACAAAAATTCCCGCCCTTTATAGGCCTGCACTCCTTTTACAAGATTTCCCTTGTTGTTCAATATATTGCGTTTAATAAGATTTGCCGCAGGCTCGGCCACAAAAGCATTTTGCTCATAAGCACTCCCCAAAAGACCACCACGATAGATTAAAGGCCCACAGGCCGCAGTGAAATTCACCAAACGCAGGCTGTCATCCAATATGCCTGGAAGATACCCGCGGTTCACCCCTGGTGTAGGGTGCGCAGGATAAATACGGTTATCCAGAACTACTTTCTTTTGGTATCCCGTCACTTCCCGCTGATTTTTATTTGTCGACCCTAAACCAGGTGTAAAATAATCGCCCAGCAGATTAGTAGAATTATCATTATAGAACAACCTTCCATAATTGTCCTGACTAATACCCCACTGGCCTCTTAAATGCGTTTTCTCAATGATCCAGCGGTCGCCATCTTTGCGGTAACGCTTAGTGGATTTCGCATTGTAGATCCAATTATCCAAAGCCCTCAACAAGCCATTTGGCTGATGTTCCACATTACCTTCATTGGCGTAAAGGCTGTCAACCAGTACTTTTTTTCCTGGCTTATCGTTTTTAATTTCATAATACCACAAATAGGGAGGCTCGGCAACCAGTATCCCATTTTCAATGAGGCACAAAGCTCTTGGCAAGCGCAGGGAATCCACAAAGACTTTTCGGCTATCCGCCAAGCCATCTTTATTTTTATCTTCAAGGATCACCACTTTTCCGCTTGGAATATCTTCCCCGGTACCCAGTGTATCAGGCATAAAGCCATTCATCTCCACTACCCACATCCTGCCCTTGCCATCAAATGTCATGGCAATTGGTGCGCTGATTAAGGGTTCTGTGGCTACTATTTTCACCTCAAAATCCTCCTCTAACCGCATATTTTCGACAGACTCTTCCGGAGTCATCACTGCTGAGCCTTTCTCAGTCCGCTGGCACTGAGTTAAAGTAACACAGAACAGCAGCAAAAACACATATAGATAACTTTTAGTAGGATATAATATAGACTTCACTAAGCGAGCTTCATGCCGGCTAGGGTATTTTTTCATATAGATTGCATTTTTTTTAACGCAGATTATTAATCTGGGCAAAATCTACGGCATTTTAATTGATTATTGAACTTTTGAGCGATTGTATATTCAATTATATAAAAATAGTTGTCGCTCAATAACCGGGGTTTTGTTTTAATGTCACTTTGTGATCTTTGAAAATGTTTTCCAATGCTTGTTGGGGAATCGGTATAACAGTATCTGGATTTCTTGTTTAAGTTGCTCGTGATGCAAGTTATTCAATTCCACGGCGGCGTAATAGGAAATAGGAACATTAAGATGGAAGGCAGGATGTTAGATATGCTATTCGGGTCGATTGTGTTCGTGATTGTGACTGGATTACTCACTTGCGAACCTATGCCTGGAATATCGTCATAGCTTTATTTATGCTACGCTAGGCCTATAAGCACATGGAAATAGGCGTTGAATTTGCCGGTAAAATATTCTATTGTTAAAATATAAGTTTTACAAAAGGCGCACTTCAACAGGTGCGCCTTTTTATGTTGTTACAATTGTAAAATTTATACGCCGTAGGTAGTAGAAGAAGTCTCTCCTCCACGACCAGTCCAGTTGGTATGAAAAAATTTACCACGAGGCTCATCTAACCTTTCGTACGTATGTGCGCCGAAATAATCACGTTGTGCCTGTAAAAGATTAGCGGGTAAACGTTCACACCTATACCCATCATAATAGTTGATACCTGCACTTATACAAGGAAGAGGTATCCCACTTAGTACAGATGCAGCAACTACACGTCTCCATCCAGCTTGCGCATTATGAATTTTTTCCTTAAAGAAATCATCCAGAATCAGATTTTGTAACTTCGGATTTTTATCAAAGGCTTCTTTGATTTTTCCTAAGAAAGAAGATCTGATAATACACCCTTCGCGCCACATCATTGCAATACTTCCATAATCAAGTTTCCATCCATACTCTACTTCAGCAGCCTGAATCATTTGGTAACCCTGAGCGTATGAAATAACTTTAGCCGCATAAAGTGCATCACGCAAATCATTTATAAATGCTGCTTTATCACCATCAAATAAAGGATTTGGACCCTTTAATACTTTCGAGGCTGCTACACGTTCCTCTTTTAATGCCGAAAGACACCTGGAGAACACCGATTCTGCAATTAACGTTAATGGAACACCCAAATCTAATGCTACTTTACCCGTCCATTTGCCAGTACCTTTTTGTCCGGCAGTATCTAATATCTGATCAATTAAAGGATTTCCGTTCTCGTCTTTAAAAGCCAGGATATCACTGGTAATTTCGATGAGGTAACTATTCAGCTCTCCGTTATTCCATTCGTGAAATACTTTCTGCATTTCATCAGCAGACATCCCTAGCATCTCCTTCATCACATGATAGGTTTCATTGATCAGTTGCATGTCTCCGTATTCAATGCCATTGTGTACCATCTTTACAAAATGGCCTGAACCCCCATCGCCAATCCAGTCACAACAAGGTGAACCATCTTCAACTTTTGCCGCTATAGATTGAAAAATTGGTTTTACCGATTCCCAGGCTGCCTTACTGCCACCTGGCATAATAGAGGGACCGAGTAAAGCGCCTTCTTCTCCACCCGAAACACCCGTTCCAATATACAGCAAACCTTTACTCTCTACATATTTTACCCTTCTTTCCGTATCGGGAAAATGTGAATTACCACCGTCAATAATAATGTCACCCGGCGCCAATAAAGGAATAAGTGTTTCAATAAAATCGTCAACAGGACGCCCGGCTTTAACCATCAACATCACTTTACGTGGACTTTTTAATGAACCAATAAATTCTTCAATGGTCATCGCTCCAAAGATGTTTTTGCCCTTTGCACGGCCATTTACAAACTTTTCTACCTTATCAACAGTCCGGTTATATGCCGAAACATTGAAACCTTTACTTTCCATATTGAGAATGAGGTTCTCACCCATTACTGCAATACCAATGACGCCTATGTCAGATATCTCTTTCATTTTAATTTATTCAATGATTAATATTTCTGTTAAATTATAAATTAACTTGAATATATCGCAATTTATCAGCTATTAAAGATGTCATTTTAGATTCCATTTAGCCCATTAGCTAATTTATAGCAACATATTGTAGTAAAAAGATCGTTTTGCCATTGAATACCTGTTATTTTATGGTTTCATTTACAGTGCCGCAGGTTAGCATACTTTCCCCGAAATAAGGATTGCGGATCTCCTTGGAATTGCTTACCCAAGTCGCACCTTTATCATTTAAGGCCATCGGACAATGAGCTACGTATAATTCTCCGCTACCTAAACCTGTAATTTTTAAAAGATCAATAAACTCCTTGCTTAAATCGGCATAGGTAGTTCTTTGGGTTTCAAGATCTACCGCGTTGGTAATTTTTGCGGCTGTAAAAGCTAAAGTAGAACCACTTTGAATTTCTTTGGCTCCAGTTTCAATAGCGACAGCAGCAACTTTTGCTTCTGCAACATTTCCTTCAGTTAGCGCATTGGTTAACTTTTGGTAATGCTGAAATACCGCATTCAGGTTATCATCTTTTATACTTACCGTTGTTGCCGTAGATGAAACCGATGCAACTGCTTGCGCTTCTGTGCCATGATTATGGCCTTCATGACTTTCTTCCTTGGGTTGATTATCGCTACATGCTGCTAATAAGGTTACAAAGCTTAATGTTAAAATTGTTTTTAGTGTTGTTTTCATGATTTGATTATTTATATAGTTAATTAATATTTTATAGTTTAGCACTGGTCATGGGGTGCTTCCCTTTTTTAAGGATATACTCACTATAAAGCAGGTAAGCGCCAGATACCACTACCTGATCTCCTGCTTTCAATCCTTCTTTGATTTCTACGCTATCGAAACTTTCTATTCCTGTTTTTACAATTTGTGGCTTAAATTCTCCCTTTTTACTTTCAATCCACACATGTGCTCCCTTGCCATCACGGATCACCGCATCGACAGGAAGGCTAATCACATCTCCTTTACTTTCAGTTGTCACAAAAACATTAGCCTGTAAACCAGGTTGCCATTGGTTGTTCGGATTAGGCATAGTACCCCTTAACTGTCTCAGCTGGGTATTGGCCTGTAGGGCTGGATTCATAAAACTTACAGCTACCAACTGCGGCTGGTCTTCCCATCCTGGTATAACAACTTTTACCTGCTGACCTTCCTTAATACTCCCTGCTTCAGCAGGGTAAATATCTGCTTCAACCCATAATGATTGATAGCTTTCCAGGCGCATTATCGGGCTTCCTTCAGTTACATATTGCCCCTCTGTAACCGATAATTCGGCAATAGTGCCATTTTCAGATGCCATAAAGGTAATGTTTGGACTTGCCTTTTTACTGTTTTCAAGCGCTTTGATCTGAGCTTCTGCTTGCCCGTATAAGCTTAGTTTTTGCCTCGATGATTTTAATAGCCGCTTAAAAGTTTTATCATTGGGATATTGTGAGACCTGTGTCAATGAAAGTAGGTATTCCTGTTGTAAGGAGGCCAGTTGCTCTGAATAAATTTGATACAAGGGTTGTCCTTTTATGATCTTTTCCCCTGTCTGCCTTACATATAAGCGATCTAACCTGCCAGAGACCCTGCTTGAAATATAAGCCGTTTCTTCAGGATTCACGACCAGTCTTCCATTCAACTGCTTATAGCTATTGAAGCCTTTTAATCCTACGGTTATTGTTGTAACATTGGCCAATGCCATTTGACTTTCATTCAAATGAAGAGCGGCATCAGCGGAGTTTTTTTCAAATGACACCAGATCCATCCCACAAATTGGGCAGGTACCCATCCTATTCTTCACCACCTGTGGGTGCATTGGACAAGTAAAGGTTTGCGGTTTTACATTGCTATTCTTTTTATCATCACTACACGCTGCTAAAAACAAAGTAGGTGTTAATATCCCAATCGCTAAATTTTTTATAAATTCTTTTCTTTTCATGATATTACATCCCCTATTTAGCTGTTTTTATAAAACTTTCACTGTCAATTAAGTAATAGGCAGTTTTAGCAACATCCCATTCCGTAATCTCGTCCAAAACCTGGATCTGGTTATTTTCGATAATCCCTGTTTTTACAATTTTAGGGATAAAAACTTTTCCTTCTTTTTTAAAGACTACAGACTGGTTACCTATAGACACAACCGACTCTTTTGGTAACCAAAAGCCCTTTTCTGATAAAAAAGGAATCTGACCAGTGACCAATTCCCCTGGTTGAAATCCACTTTTATGGAGGTAAACCCTTGCCAACACAAAATTTTCACCGGCATTAAAAACTGGTTGAATCAATCCGATTTTACCAGTTAATGTTTCCTGCTTATTTGCGGTTCTTTGAAGGAGTACTTTTGTTTGCTTAGTCAATTTCGAAGCAATTTCAGGAGTTATAGAAAATTCAGCCACCAAGTCACCAGCACGGTAAATGGTGAAAATACTTTGCCCAGCACTGAGGTACTGTCCTTCGCGAAGTAAAACCGCCGAATTTACTGTGCTTGCTGCTGTTTGGTTAATCGGCAGACTGCCGGCATCACCTGCAGCCATATCATTCATTCCTGTGCTAGCAGTTGCGGAAGGCATTGGGACGGGAGCTTGAACAGCACTTGCAGCAGCCTGTTTCTCCAAAATAAAGCCATTAGCATTACTATAGACTGGAATTCTATAGGAAATCTGGCCTGTGCGCAACACTTTATTGATTTGCGCTGAACTCATACCCAGAAGCATTAACCTTTGCTTTGCAGATTCAAGCATTCCATCCTGATTTCCAGAACCTTGAATCAATAATAGTTCCCGCTGGGCTGCTGCAAGATCAGGCGAGTAAATTTCCATAATCAGCTGTCCCTTTTTTACCGGCTGATAATTGTATTTTATGTACAGCTTTTCGATGCGCCCGGAAACACGGCTAGCTAGGTTTACCTGGTTACGTGTATCATAAGCCACACGACCTTGTACCTCACTAATGAAAATTATTGAACTTTTTTGGGCACGAATTAAAGGGATACTTGCAATAACCTGCTCATTAACAGGTTTCAACAAATAATTCAAGCTGGTATCCCTTTTAGTGTCCATTATTTTACTTGAACGGGTTTCCTTTTTTTTATTTTCACAGGCAGTCACAGCTACCCCAATCGTTAAAAACAACAACAGTTTAACGATATAATTCTTTTTCATAATCGACAATCATTTTATACAATTTGTTTTTTTCATCCAGCACATTGATTTGCATCATATTAAATGCTTCCCAGGAATCAATGACTGCCGGCAGTTGTAATTTATTTTCCTGATAATTCACAAAGTCTGCATCCATTGTTCTCTTCAGTGCAGGAATGATCGTCTCCTCCATGGCGGTTATCCTTTTTTGCATTGATAGTATTTCATAATGCATCCCAGTTAACATTCCCTGACTCTCCTGCAACATCCCAGCACGTTCTTTTTCCATTGCCTGAATTTCATAATTCATAGCTATAGCTTCTGATTTATACATTTTCGAAGACCATGGTGCTATGGGGATACTGATCATTCCCATCACACTATAGGCTTTAGGCATCATCTTGTTTAAAGGCGACATATGATCGATCCTGATTTTAAAATCGGGTTTTGCCTGTGCTTTCATGGCAACTATACCTAATTTCATGGAACGGATATTTTGCTCCATCTGAAAGATGTCTTTGCGCTGTGTGGCAATCAGCAGGGTGTCAATTTTAGCTTCCGCTAAATATTGCGGTATATAAGCTAAATCAATCTCCAAATCCTGATTGCCTTGCAAATTCATCAGGCTATTTAACCAGGCTCTAGCCTTTGCAATATCTCCCTGCTGCATCCTGATCATATTCTGGTTTTCTTCGATTTTTGCATTTGCCCTGAAAATCCCTGATAGTTGTGACTGGTTATAAGGATACCTGATTTGCGCTATCTTTTTCATCATTTGCATAATCTTGTCGTTTTCTTTTAGCACTTTAATTCGCTGGTTAGCAACAATCCAAGTGTAATACAGGGTTTTTGCTTGTGATTTGAATTCATTCAAAGCAATAGCACGTCCTGCTAGTTCAACGTCCGCCTTGGATTCTACATAACGTTTCTGTGCGTTGAGCTTTCCGGGGTTTGGAATTTCCTGCTCTAGTTGCAGCATCAGCGAACCTTTTTCACCATTTTCCATCACTTGCTGTCCTGGATATGGGGTCATAAAAGTTCCCACACCTACCATAGGTGCCATCCAGGCAGTAGCTGCTTTGGCCTTGTGTTTAAAGCTTTCTGCTTTTAAAGCATAGGTCTGCAGCAACAGGTTATTGTTCTCTATTCGATTTAAAACAGTATCCAAAGACACGGTATTTTCTTGTGCTAAGAGCTGTAACGGTAAAGCCGCTAACAATAGCACCATTTTTTTAATGCTGTGCATCACTTACCTCCAATTTTCCATATTTTTTTAATTCATATTCCTTGCTCATTAAAAATATTAATGGCGTAACCAGCAAAATGTGAGTCGATGAGGTCAAAACGCCTCCAATCATTGGCAGCACAATCGGCAGCATTACATCTGTACCCACGCCAGTTGCCCATAAAACTGGGATTAACCCAAACAGCGATACACATACAGTCATTAGTTTAGGTCGAAGACGCTTTGCAGCACCTCTAACTACATATTCCCGAAGATCTTCTTTAGTTATCGTATCTATTGAATTTCCTTTGAGTTTAATCAGTTGGCTCATGGCATCATTTAAGTAAATGACCATTACGATTCCCGTTTCTACAGCAATACCAAACAGGGCAATAAAACCCACGGCAACGCCAACAGATAAACTGACACCCCAGAAGTAAATAATATAGGCACCTCCTATCAGTGCAAAAGGTATCGTAATCAGGCTTAAAAAAGCCTCTCTGATGGAGTTAAAAGCAAAATAAAGGGAGAAGAAAATGATGACCAGCACAATTGGGGCAATCCATATTAAGGTTTGCTGACCGCGGATCATATTCTCATATTGCCCGCTCCACTCCAGAAAATAACCTTCCGGCAAAATGCCTTCTGTCTGATTGATTTTTTCTATAGCTTCTTTTACCGTACTCCCCAAATCCCTGTCGCGCACATTAAACATCACCGCACCTCTCAACAATGCATTTTCAGAATTGATCATCGGTGGGCCGTCCTCAAATTTTATATCAGCCACGGCCGATAAGGGGATTTCGCCCATACTAGCCGATTGTAAAGGAATACGTTTAATGCTTTCTACGCTGTTTCTAAATTCCTGTCCAAGCCGCACACTGATTGAAAAACGTTGTCTACCTTCAATAGTATTACCAACAGAGGCACCACCAAGAGCCGATTCTACAGTTTGGTTAATATTATCAACGGTTAAACCATAACGTGCCAGTTCCTCTCGTTTTACATCTACAGACAAATATTTGCCGCCAGTGATGGGATCCACATAAAGATCACTTACGCCAATAGTGCCTTCGAGGGCTTTTTTTACCCTTTCAGAAACCGATGCGATAGTATCCAGGTTCTGGCCGTATATTTTTACGCCTACATCGGTCCGGATTCCGGTCGCTAACATGTTAATCCTATTAATGATTGGCTGTGTCCAACCATTCACCACACCAGGGATCTGTAGTTTTTTATCCAGTTCGTCAATAATACCTTTTTTAGTCATGCCTTCACGCCATTGCGACTTAGGTTTGAGCATAATAATTGTTTCAATCATGCTAATCTGCGAGTTATCCGTCGCTGTACTTGCGCGGCCTGCTTTACCTAAAACCTTATCAACCTCAGGCATAGATTTAATGATCTTATCCTGTATTTGTAAAATGCGTTTTGCTTCATTATTGGACACATCAGGCAAGGTTACCGGCATAAAAAGGATACTTTGTTCATCCAGTGCGGGCATAAATTCAGTACCCATATTTTTTAACAAGGGAACGGTGATCAGCAACGCAATAATATTAATCGCTATTGTTGTTTTTCGCCAATTCAGTATCGTTCTGATCACAGGTTCATAATATTTCTCCAAGAATCTATTAACCGGGTTTTCATGATCAGGCTTAAACTTTCCTTTCATAAAGAAGGAAATTAATACCGGGGCCAGCGTGAGCACAAGCAAAGCATCCACAATCATGATGAAGGTTTTGGTATAGGCAAGCGGATGGAACATTTTTCCTTCTTGTCCAGTCAGCATAAATACAGGAAGAAAAGAAGTAATAATTATCACCGTTGCAAAAAACACGCCTCGAGAAACCTGCTTGCTGGATTTTTCTATCACCTTCAGTCGCTCCTCTTCAGAGATCCAGTCCGGACTTTTTTTGAATAATTTTTTAAACCAGGTTCTCATAACTCATTTGTTTTTTGTTGTTCATTTTGCCACAATTCATATTTTTCGGACAAGTGCTTGTAAGCATTCTCACTCATTACAATTCCATTATCCACTATTACCCCTATAGCCAGTGCTATTCCGGTAAGTGACATGATGTTTGAGGAGATGTCGAATGCATTTAATAAAATAAAGCTGGCTGCAATGGTGATCGGGATCTGGATGATGATACTCAGTGCGCTGCGCCAGTGAAATAAAAAGACGATTACCACCAGGGAAACAACAATCATCTCTTCTATTAAGGTGGTGGTGATAGAATCAACAGATTCCTGTATGAGTTCACCTCTGTCGTATACAATATCAAACTTTACACCTTCAGGTAGACCTTTTGATACTTCTTTCATTTTAGTTTTTACCCTTTCGATCACTTCAGCGGCATTTTCGCCATAACGCATCACCACAATTCCACCAACGCGCTCGCCCTCCCCGTCCTGATCAAAAATTCCAAGCCTGGTTTCGCCAGTCATTTGTACCGAAGCAACATCAGAGACTTTGATAGGCGTTCCTTTTTGATTTTTAATAGGAATATTTCCAATTTCCTCCAGGGATTTCAGGTAACCAGATGTCTTAATGATATAACCAATATCACTCATTTCGAATTTTCGCCCTCCAGATTCATTGTTGTTGGCACGCACCGCCGTAATGATTTCAGGAACAGACAATTTGTAATAAAGTAATTTATTGGGATCTACCGCAATCTGGTATTCCTTCTGAAATCCCCCAAAGGAGGCAATTTCACTCACTCCGGGTACGTTCTGCAAAGCAAATTTCACATACCAGTCCTGAATGGCACGCTGCTCGCCCAGATCAATGCTTGGTGCGTCCAGTGTATACCATAAAACATGGCCTACTCCTGTTCCATCAGGTCCAAGTTGTGGAGAAACGTCGGCAGGTAGCGAGCGGGCAACCGTACTCAAGCGTTCCAGTACTCTTTCTCTTGCCCAGTAAACATCTACATCATCTTCAAAGATCACATAGATAAAACTCATACCGAACATAGAAGAGCCCCTAACGTATTTAATTTTCGGGATACCCTGTAAATTTGTAACCAGAGGATAGGTAATCTGGTCTTCTATTAATTGGGGAGACCTGCCCATCCATTCTGTAAAAACGATGACCTGATTTTCTGAGAGGTCAGGAATCGCATCAATTGGATTATTTTTAACAGAGATGATACCCCATACAAACAGGCTTGTAGCCAGCATGAGGACGATCCATCTGTTTTTAAGCGACCATTCTATAATTTTGTGTACCATGTTTTTTTTCGAACCTATGCTATAGTAGCCGTCGGGAATTATATGAAGAAAATTTATAGAGAATTTAGGCCATAGCAATGCCATAGCCTTTACACGAACGTGTAGGTAATTAAAGAAGGTAAATTAAATTCTGTAAGTACAGTGAAGGATAAAGACGGGAATTTGCATTCCTTTTGGTGGTGCATTGCTCCAGATTACATTCCCTGATTCTTCTGAAACAGCGATATCTCTTGGCTCCAAAACGTCATTTTTTAAAACGGCAAATGAAGTTTGTTGAAATTGAAACTGAGCTAGACCTGTTTTTTTAGAATTGTCTACCTTAGCTTGCTTCACTTCGTCTTTACAGCAGGAGTCTTTTTTTCTCTCCTTTTTGCTCATACCGCAATAATCACAAGAATTTTGCTTTGGGGTATTCAGATCCAATTGAACCAACTCCCCCATACAATAATGAAAATACACCGTTGCCCCCTGGGATATTCCAAGGTGAAAAATGGCAAGGATAGTCAATAGTGTTCTTTTCATTTGTTGACAAAATTAATTATTACTTAGCATTATAGTTTATATAATTCCGTTTATTTTTTATATTTCTTTGTGAAAGTATTTCTATGATCCGAAAATTATTTTATGTTTTCTATCACCACCTTCAATGACAGCCATCATTTTAAAGCTGAGTTATTTGTTTCAAATTTGATAAGTACTATCCCTTATCCACTAACAAATAGTTATCAATTGAAATCATATGACTTACGCTAAAATTGTTGAATTGATCGGAGAAGATGAAAACCTTTTTAATTATCATTGCCAGGCCATTTTAAAGGATACGCTTCACCTGCCAGGACCAGACTACATTGACCGTGTTTGTCTCGACTCCTCCAGAAATATTCAAACATTACGAAATCTTGAATTACTCTATCAATCGGGTAGGCTTGGCGGCACTGGTTACCTTTCCATTTTACCAGTTGATCAAGGTGTAGAACATAGTGCAGGTGCATCTTTTAGTGCGAACACAATTTATTTTGATCCTGAAAACATCATTCGACTGGCAATAGAAGGTGGTTGTAATGCTGTTGCAACTACCATTGGAGGGCTTTCTGCTATAGGCAGAAAATACGCGCATAAAATCCCTTTTATTGCTAAAATAAATCATAATGAGTTATTAACCTACCCCGATAAATACAACCAGATATTATTTACTTCAGTAAAAAATGCTTGGAATACAGGGGCCGTTGGTATTGGTGCTACTATTTACTTTGGATCGGAAGAATCAAATCAACAACTTATCAATGTTTCAAGGGCTTTCGAACAAGCTCATGATTTGGGTATGGTTACTATTTTATGGTGTTACCTTAGAAACGAAAAATTTATCCAAGATAAAGTAGATTACCATACTTCGGCAGATCTAACGGGTCAGGCTAACTATCTTGGGGTGACCATTCAGGCCGATATTATCAAACAAAAACTTCCTAATAATAATGGAGGATATAAAGCATTAAACAGAAATGGAAAAATCTTTGGGAAATACAATGAGGAAATGTATACCAAATTGTGTACACAGCATCCAATTGACTTATGTCGGTACCAATTGCTTAACTGCTACATGGGCAGAGCTGGTTTAATTAATTCGGGTGGTGCTTCCAAAGGTACTGAAGACCTTAAGGCTGCGGTTCGAACCGCAATAATCAATAAACGTGCGGGTGGTATGGGTGTTATTGCAGGCAGAAAAGCTTTTCAACGGCCCTTAAAAGAAGGAGTCGCACTCCTAAATGCCATACAGGATGTGTATTTGGAAAAACAAATTGACATAGCCTAAGGTTGCCGAAATACGGAACTCCCTACGGAAATTCCACTTATTAAGCTGCTTATAAATTGATTTTGATCTTCAATTTTCCCCCCAGAGTGACCATATGATAATTTATTAGTCGTAATTTTTTCCAAAGAAGCTTGATCAGCCTCAATTATACCTTTTCGCAATAGCTCTACTGCGGTGTTAACTTTTTCTTCTTCTTTTTTGGATTGTGCGATAGCGGTGCTAAAATAAGTTATCATGAGCAGTAGAGACAGGAGATATTCTTTTTACATAAATGATTACCTGAGAGCATTTTCTATATACATTTAAAAAATTGTTACCTTTTATTGGTTTTGAATATTAATTTAGCTGAACGCTTGAATAGCTTACTGTTTTTGGCCAACTGGTGTGGCGCCCCGAATTCTGTTCGCTACTAAATAAAGTTAAACCATTTAATTAATGAATAAACAACCTAAACTTTTCATGTTATTATTGGGGTCTAAAGCGCCTAATAGAAATGTTGAACAGCATGATTTTTTCTTCGGGATCGCTAATACTTTAAAAGAACTCGTTCCCCTTATAAAAGAATTCTGGCCTGAAGCGGGATCAAGTATACATATTGATGGCTGGCGCGAAGTAAATGTAATAGATGGTTATCGAATTAACGTGGTGCTGAAAGAGGCCAATGATATCCCATCTCTAAAAAAAATATTTTTCATTAACTTGGGCGGGTATCAATATAATAAGCTGGAAGAGCAGCATTATACAATTTTAACTGTTCAGGAAGACCAAGCCCAGGCAGTTAAAAAAGCTAAGGAAACCGTATTTTTTAATTCAATAAATATAAAGGACACTCATTCGCATATTGATGACAAGTATGGGATTGATGTCGATGATATTTACAAAATTGAAGATATCCTAAGTCCGGGGCAAAAAGAAAAATACCATATTCAAATATTTAAGTCAGCTGGCGACATGCCAGAAGATCAGATTCATTTAGGGTATTTTAAATTAGATAAAATATAATTCACTTGTTGGTTTTAAAATTTATAGGGTACACCAGCACCAAATAGGGATTTTGGTTCTATTATCATAAATAAGTTGAATACCAGCATTTACAGTGACAATATTATTGACTTTCATTTGTAAAATAAATCTTTTTTTAACATTAAACCCCTGAAAAAATGATTTTCACAGGGGGTTCAAGTGCCATTTTGCTATAAATTTAAGTCCTGAAGATTAAGGTAATAATACCTGGTCTATCACATGAATAACACCATTAGTTGTAACCATGTTCGCAGAAGTGATATTGGAAGGTGTTGTATTCGTATTGCCTTTCACTTTTGCTCCGTCAGTTAAAGTAATTGTTAAGGTAGCACTGTTTACAGTAGCAGGTTTACTTCCTTCAACCAGATCACTTGAGAAGATGCGGCCCGCAACTACGTGGTAAGTAAGGATATTAGTAAGTGTTGCAGGATCAGCAGCATTAATAGCTGCAATAGTTGGGAACCCTGCAGTAATAAAAGCTTGGTTTGTTGGTGCAAATACTGTAAATGGACCCGCCCCTGATAATACCTGTGCAACATTGGTAGTACCCTCACTAGCTCTTAAAATGGCTTCTACTAAGTAGGTGAAATTAGTGTTTCCTTGTGCTGCTTCGACAATATTTCCTGCAGGCGGCATTAAAACATTATTGATGGTATGTATAATACCGTTGCTGGCCATCATATCAGCCTGAGTTACTTTCGCACCATTTACATATACACCAGATGCGTTTTTTGTGACAAAAACATTTAGGTCTGCTGCAGATTTTACAGGTGTATTAGCCGCTGTCGCAATAGCTGTTGATTTAATTTCTTGTCCCACAACATGGTACATTAAGATTTTAACCATGGTTTCTGCGGGTACTGCTTTTATTTTTGCATCTGTGTCGAAGCCTGCTTGAATAAATGCGTCATTATCTGGTGCAAAAACAGTGAATTTGCCTTTTCCAGATAGTACCTTTGTAAGGTTCGCATGTACAACTGCTGTTTTTAATAAGGAGAAATTAGGAGTACTACTAATAATTTCTACAATGTTTTTGCTTTGTATTGGCGGGTTTTTGTGTTTTTTCCAGGAAACCAATGTTCCGACTGTAGTAATTGCGATTACCAAAAGGGCTGTTTTAAATAAATTTAAATTTTTCATATCATTAGTATTATTTTATACTAATCTGATCAAAATATATGCCAATTAGATGATATTTGTCGCTTTAGTGTTTAATATCAGTAGATTTTGACGTGTTTGAAGTGTTCTTTAACTATTTATTATTTAAAATAAAGTTGATAATTGGTGCATTATAATACTATATAAGCTTTATCTTAGCTTAAAATTTTAAAGAAATGTTTTATAATTTATTACGTGAACTAATTACTTTGGTTAAGGAATATGAAGAAAACTATGAGCATGAAGATCAAAGCGTAGTTTTATTTGGTCAGTGGCTTCAGGAGCGAAACCAGCATTCAGAACAATTGACTTTAACTGAACCAGAATGGGACGGTAAATCAAAAGGGCGATCTACGGATAGTGTCATTAACACTTCTCTGGTTCATTTATATAGATATGCTAAGTTACATGCAAAAACGGCTATTGTAGGAGCTCCTTTTGCTACTCCAGATGAGTTTATTTATTTAATCAATTTAATTTCTCTGGGCAGTATGACCAAAACAGCCTTAATTCGCCACAATGTGCACGAAAAGTCTGCAGGTATGCAAATTATTAACAGGTTAATTAAGTTGGGTTTTGTGGAACAACAACCTTTTGAAAAAGATAAACGGAACAGGATTATTAGTATTACTGCTGCGGGAACTCAAGCTTTAAACCAAAGTATGGAAAATATTAGAATGGCTAGTTTGAAAGTTACCGGAAATCTAACTCACCCGGAAAAATTGACACTAGTAACCCTATTATCAAAACTTGAAACCCACCACGAGATTGAGTCTAAAGAATTATTATAGTAACAGGTGTGAACTTTATTGATAAATTGCCTATTTTCTTTAACGGTATTTTGCCGTTATATTCTGCTAATAGCTTACATTATCATTATTCCCTCGTGGCTGTTGCACAACTGGCATAAACATTCATTTTGCTTTTATAAATATGCAGAAATGTTTAAATTAAAGGCATGCAAGGTAGAAAGGATTATACCGAAAACGTTTAACCCATTTACAAACCAGGCACACTTAATTTTTGGAGGAATGGTCAGCTTCCTTCAAGAACACCATATTGAGATACCAACCTATCAAGTTGTTTTTTGCAGCCATAATTGGTTATGGATGCAATATTGGTATCCGGAAGCTTTCGTTTATGTCTAAAGGTATTCGAACAAGTTCGCTGGAGACTATAGCACTTCTCTGGGTTCTTTAGTTGCCTCCCCTTCTTTCAAATATTTTGGAAATGGAAGAGGTGTAACTTTATATTCTTTCTTATATGAATCAGGCTAGTTATTTTATTTAACTGTATTTAGTGCTACTGAACAGAATCACATTATGTGTTAGATGAATTGACCAACAACGAAGTAATTGGGCCTAATGCACATTCCACCGATACACATGGATTTAGTGAACTTGTTTTGCGGTAACTGGTCTTTTAGGAATTGAATTTCGTCCAAGTTTGCCCGATTTAACCTTCAGCAATTATATTTCATTGATGACGTGTGCACCTACAAGAACCGAGGTCTAAAGATTGTTCCAGATTTCAAGATTGATTTAGAACATTTGGAAAATCATTGGGATGACATATTAAGGTTAGACTGTACTATCAAGCCGAGCGCTGATGGAACTAAACTTAAAATATCCACTTCATGTCTCAATATCTATTTATTTACGTAAACGTTTCCGTAAATAAATAGAAGACAATCAACCACATGTGGGATTAATTTACTCACATTGCCAATGCTAGCAATACCGATCTACCTAACCAAATCTAAACCATGTTAAGAATCATCCCCTTTCTTATATTACTATTTGCTGCATTTTTCTGGCTCACATCCAGCGCACAAACATCCAAAAAAATTACCGGAACTGTTACCTCTGCAGAAGATAACCTGGTTTTACCAGGGGTATCTGTACGCATAAAAGGTGCAGCAAATGGGACGTTAACAGACGCCAATGGAAAATTCACGCTAAATGCCACTACTGGTGATGTACTGGTTTTCAGCTACATTAGCTTTCAGAAAAAAGAGATTACCGTAAATACAGAAGTCCAGCTGAATATCCAGCTAAAAAGTGCAAACAATGAACTGGATGAAATAGTCGTAGTGGGTTATGGAAGTCAGAAAAAAGAAGACGTTACAGGCTCCATCTCCTCCATCTCCTCAAAAGCCTTAAGAGAAGTCCCTGTCACCAGTGCTCCTCAAATGCTTCAGGGAAGATCAGCAGGAGTATATGTATTAAGTTCAGGAAATAAACCTGGATCAGGATCTAAAGTTCAAATACGAGGCAGAAGGTCTTTTAATGCTGGAAATGACCCTTTGTATGTGATCGACGGAATTCCGATTTCCGGTGGGTTAAATGACATCAACCCCAATGACATCGAGTCTATAGATGTTTTGAAAGATGCTTCTGCAACAGCAATATATGGTTCAAGAGGTGCTAATGGAGTAATTATTGTCACTACAAAAAGAGGCAAGTCGGGTAGAACAAGCGTAAGTTATGATAATTATTTTGGTGTGTCAACCATCATGAAATACGCAGATATTATGAATGGTGCACAGTTTGCAGAATACAAGCGGGAATCCAGAAGAGCGGCTATCGTTACCGCAACGGGCAAACCACAGTACGATGACACCGATCCTTTGGCAGACTCAAAGCTTTTTGAAACAGTTGAACTTAAGTCAATAGCCGAAGGCCGATCCACAGATTACCAAAGATTAATGGTGAAAAATGGCTACAACCAAAACCATGAGTTGAGTGTGATGGGTGGCTCTGAGCAAACAAGATTTAACATCTCCTTAGGCTATTTCAATGATAAGGGAATTATTCCCGGCCAGGATTTCAAAAGATACACAAGCCGTTTTAACATTGACCAAACGATTGGACGTTTTAAAGTCGGCATGTCCTCCCTGGGTTCTTATAGTCTCCGAAATGGAGAGGACACCAACCCCTATGGTGGTACTGTAATCGAAAATCCATTAGGCGTCCCCTATGATGACCAGGGAAATCTTATCTTTCTTCCGACCAGTGATGGGCTTCGCAGCAATCCACTATCTGAACTTGTTCCTGGCGCAGTGATTAATCAAGGGAAACGTTTCCGCCTATTGAGTAACATCTACGGAGAGGCAGAAATTTTAGATGGTCTTAAATTAAAAATGAACTTTGGCCCTGACCTGATTCAAAACAGAAAAGGAAACTTTAATGGCCGACTGACTAATTCTCGCCGGAATGGAGATCCTTCGGCAAGTGATAGCGAAGATTTTGTGCTTGCCTATACCTGGGAAAACATATTGACTTACCAGAAATTAATAGCAAATAAGCATAGCTTTAATTTCACAGGTCTCTATGGCGTTCAAACCCGACAGTTGGAAAGGTCAAATATCAATGTTATTGGGTTACCGGTAGAATCGCTGGAAAATTACAATCTGGGTGCAGCGACCACTATTAGTGGCGTTGGTTCAGGATTTGAGAAATGGTCCATCCTATCTTACATGGCAAGGTTAAATTACACCTTTGATGATCGCCTTCTGGTTACCCTAACCGGACGTGCGGATGGATCTTCCAAATTTGCGCCAGGTCAACAATGGGGATATTTTCCTTCTGTCGCATTAGGATGGAATGTTAACAATGAAAATTTCCTGAAAGACAGCAAAACCATATCCAAGCTTAAACTCAGACTAAGCTATGGCCAAACAGGAAATGAAGGCATTAGTCCCTATCAAACCAATGGCTTACTTGGCAGAACGGTCTATGATTTTGATGGTGCACCCGCTTATGGATACCGTCCCAATACCATTAGAAACCAAAATCTAAAATGGGAAACTACCGCTTCCTTTAACGCAGGGGTTGATTTTGGGCTTTTAAACAACCGCATTTCAGGTACGCTGGAGGTTTATCAATCTAAAACTACAGACCTGTTATTGCCACGTTTACTGCCAATCACCAGTGGTTTTGCTTCTATCCTTTCTAATGTGGGCTCAAAACGCAATAGAGGAATTGAGTTTTCATTATCCACCCTTAACATTGTCCCTAAAACCCCTGGCGGCTTCGAATGGAGTACAGATTTAAACTTCTTCACAAATAAAGAAGAAATTTTAGAACTCTCCCAAGGAAAAGTAGATGATATCGGAAATGCTCGCTTCATTGGTCAACCAGCCCTAGTCTACTATGACTTTGTAAAAACTGGTATCTGGCAAACTGGTCAAGAAGAACTGGCCAAGCAATTTGGCTCACGCGTTGGTCAAATTAAAGTGGAAGATGTGAACGGCAATGGAGTGATTGACCCTGGCGACAGAAAAATTCTAGGTTCTGATGTCCCTAAATTAGTTGGAGGAATGACCCATCGGTTTGGATACAAAGGTTTTGATCTTTCTATACTTGCATTTGCCCGTTGGGGAAGCTTGTTGCGAAGTCCGGTACATCAAGGATCTCTTACCTCCCTGTTTGGTAGATACAATTCTTTTAATTTAGATTACTGGACCAAAACAAACCCTACCAATGCTTATCCTCAGCCGAATGTAAATCAGGAAAGTCCGTTATTTGGTTCTACCTTACAATACTTTGATGGATCATTTGTTAAAATCAGGAACATTAATTTGGGTTATAATTTCTCACCAAAATTGGCGGAAAAAATTAAAACTCAATCCTTAAGAATTTACATTAGTGCACAAAACCCTTTTGTATTTTCAGCATATACCAATAAATACAATGGGGTTGATCCGGAAATTGAATTAGATGGAAATAACAATCCAGTGATTAATACACCTGCTTTCAGAACATTTCTTGTGGGCTTAAATGTTAAATTTTAATTAACCTAATCATGAAAAAAGGAATAGTACATAGCATTATGGTTTTTGCAATCCTTGTTAGCTCCTGCAAGAAATTGTTGAATGAAGATGTAAAGTCACAGATTACCGATAATTATATCAATACACCAGCAGGATTTCAAGATGGCGTAAAAGCGACCTATAGTTTTCTTAAAACATTTTATGGCGGTGATGAATTTGGCTCTGCAATAACCGTTTTCGGTACAGATGAATTTACCAATGGGTCAGACGGCGGCAACAAAAGTCTAAACCAATATACAAGTGATTTAAACCCGCGTCAAAATACTTTTAGGACCATTTGGAATAATTTATACCTGGCCATAAATGCCTGTAATACGGTTATTACAAGGGCACCAAATTTAACGAGCCTGGCAGATGCTGAAAAAAGCACACGTGTTGCAGAAGTGAAGTTTTTAAGGGCACAATATTATTTTCTACTGGTACAACTCTTTGGTCCAGTACATTTATCACTCACCGAAACCGAATCTGTGGTAACAACTGCAACACGTGCACCTCTAAAAGACATTTACGATGCCATTATTTCAGATCTGAATGTGGCGATTCTAGCCCTTCCTATAAAGGCAAGTGATTATGGCAGAGCTACAAAGCCCGCCGCAGAAAATCTACTTGCAAAAGTTTATCTAACACGGGCAAGTTCTGAGGCAAAGCAATCTGGAGATTATGCCAAAGCAGCAGAACTTTCAAAAAATGTGATCAATAACTATGGCTTTAAATTGACAGATGATTTTGAAAAAGTTTTTGAACAGGGAGCTGGCGAAAAGAATTCCGAAGTCATCTGGTCCGTTCAAAACAATAAAGATTTACTAACCATCGGAACAGGCAATACCTTGCATTTATACTTTTTAATGGAATATGATGTGCTGCCCGGGATGAAACGTGACGTTACGAACGGTAAACCTTTCAAACGTTTTAAACCCACTGATTTTACCCTGCAAACACTATTTAACCGCCAGTTTGATGGCCGTTATGAAAAAACCTTTAAGCGGGTTTTCTTTTGTAACAATCCGGGTACCTATGCCATTAATGGACGGCAGGTTAACCTTAAACTAGGAGACACTGCGGTTTATGTACCCGATAGAGAATTAACCGCTGGGGAACTTGCAAAAATAAATTATAATGTTTACCCCCCAAGTAAGCAAGATGAACGACGGTATCCAACACTGACCAAGTTTCTTGATCCTCAGCGCCCTAACCTGGGTGATGGTGCAGGTTCCAGAGATGTACTTGTTTACAGGCTTGCGGAAACTTACCTTGTAGCTGCTGAAGCCTTAATGATGAGTGGAAATAGTGAAGAAGCCGCTATTTTTGTCAATATTGTAAGAAGCAGAGCTGCAAAAATAGGCGCTTCAAATGTAGAGACCACTGCAAACAGACTGGCCATGCAGGTAACTCCAGCTCAATTAGATATTGATTTTATATTGGATGAACGCTCACGAGAGCTTTTAGGAGAAAATATGCGCTGGTTAGATTTGGTTCGTACGGGCAAGTTAGTGGAGCGGGTAAAAAAGTACAACCCTGCTGGTGCTGCTGGCATAAAGCCTTTCCACGTACTCCGCCCGATCCCTCAAGAGCAGATAGACCGGACCTCCTCTGAATTTAAACAAAACCCAGGCTATTGATTGAGAAATTATTTATACTTGATCATTGTTGTCCGGGAAAAAAGAAGCCAATTTTAATGGCTTCTTTTTTCCCGGACAACAATGTTTTTTAGACGGCTGCAATCAGCTGTATCTACCGCCATGCTGCACTGATAATTCAGTTTGCCGGGCTTTACGGATATACGGGCATCCTAATCATGAAGTGTATTTCGTTTTATTGTTAAATGTAATGCGCCTGGTAAACAACTGGACTATCACGCAAGCTTTGATGATGTTTTCAACATGTTTTTACTCGTGCTCCGGTGCACTAGTGTACACTGCAAATGTAGGTGAATCATTCTCTTTTTAACTTCCTGATTTTCTTCATCCACACTTTTCAAGTGGTTGTTTATTGGTTATCAAATTCCTTTTTCAATTCCAGTTCCATTATTTTATTATGTGTTTTTTTCTGGAATACAATATGAAGATATTTTTTGAATTTCATTTTTCTCATTAAATTCATAAACATCACATGCAGAAATAAAATCTATTCTTTTTCCCCCTCGTTTAAATTCCGCTGTTCCGATCACTATCACTTTATTTTCCGAAATTAGAATGTCATTTATTTTAAAATATGTTTCTACCGTTTTAAAATACTCTGCAGTCTGTTCGCAATTTTTTTTAACAGCATTCTTTCCTTCGAAAATGTTTTCACCAATAACATTCCAAACTATTCCGTCACTTAAATAGTCCATTATATTTTCGAATTTTCCGTTAGAGAAAAGTTCCGCTATTTCTTTTTTTGAATGTTTCATTTTTCTATGAAGTTTGTTTTTATTAAAATGTCTTACAACATCTGGATTAACGAAACAATGCTTCGCCAAGCTAACTATAAATGTATTTCGTTTTCTATATATGCAAATATATTAATTTATTGATATGCAGTTGCCTATTGTTATTCAGACTATAAATAGCGAATAAATTTGGATAGTTGTTTTGTTGAAAAGTTATAAATAGCGAAACCCATTCACTTTATCTGTGAAAAGAATGTACAATCAATAGTAGGGAAATTATATGTTCCTTTCTATTGGCAAACCTGCAATCATAATTATGGCATGAATCAATTGCTAATTTTTTCAGCATCCTGAATACCTTCAATCAATCGTTCAAAACAGGTAGTGAGTCAACAGTGAGTCCACAGTGAGTCAACAGTGAGTCAAGGGTTTCTTCGAGAAAAGGTTGACTCACCCTTGACTCACTCTGGATTCATGCTAGTGGCATAATAATTGAAGACCTATATTTTAAGAAGAAGAAACTAAATAGTTGTTAACCTATTCTTCTAAATAAGTTTAATCATTTAATTAAATCTCACTGAATTTTGACTAGTAAATTAAAGTTTACCATCAATAAACCTGTCTTTTTCACTTCCATCCTATTTATATTTATTAGTTTAACGCTATGCCTGGTATATCAAAAATCCGTCGATGAGTGGTTTGATCAAACTAAATTATTAATCACCGAAAATTTAGGTTGGTTTTTAATCTTGACAGTAAATTTCATATTATTCTTTTGTTTTTACCTGGCTTTTGGAAAGTACGGAAAGATCAGGTTGGGAGGCGATGATGCAGAACCAGAGTTTAGTAATATCTCTTGGTTTGCGATGCTTTTTAGTGCCGGTATGGGCATAGGGATTATGTTTTTTAGCATTGCAGAGCCTGTTTCTCACTTTTCTAGCCCTCCCCGTGCCACAGCATCAGATGCGCAGTCAGCCATTCAGGCGATGAATTTTACAGCCCTGCACTGGGGTTTGCATGCCTGGGCAATTTATGCTGTTGTAGGTTTGGCACTCGCTTTTTTTTCCTATAATAAAAAGCTTCCACTCACTTTCAGGTCACTTTTTTATCCTTTTTTAGGCGAAAGAATTCATGGCTGGTGGGGCCATTCAATTGATATTTTATCCGTAATAGCAACCCTATTTGGTTTATCCACTTCTTTAGGTTTAGGAGTACAGCAAATGAATGCCGGACTTCACTTCCTATTCGGCTGGGATATTTCTACTACCATTCAATCATTGATTATCATAGTGGTTACTTCAATTGCAACTATTTCCGTTGTATCAGGATTAGATAAAGGTGTAAAGTTATTGAGTCAGGGTAATATGATTATGGCCCTGGTATTGATGCTGCTAGTGTTTGCTTTCGGTCCATCCATTTTTCTGTTAAAAAGTTTTATTCAGAACACGGGTTCTTATCTGGCTAATTTTATCGAGATTAGCACATGGAACGATAGTTATAGGGAATCGGGATGGCAAAATTCCTGGACAATTTTCTATTGGGCATGGTGGATCGCATGGTCGCCCTTTGTAGGTAGTTTCATTGCCCGGATTTCAAAAGGCAGAACTATAAAGGAATTTATTTTGGGGGTGCTCATTATACCAGCCGTTATTACTTTACTGTGGATGACTATTTTTGGTGGTACAGCGCTACACTTTATTTTACAGGGAGATAACAGCTTGGTTACGGCGGTAAATTCAGATATTTCTACTGCTTTATTTGTTTTTCTACAGAAAATACCCTTTACATCTATACTGTCTGTAATTGCCATTCTGCTCGTTGCCTTTTTCTTTATTACCTCTTCTGACTCAGGATCTTTGGTGATTGATAACATCACCTCTGGAAATGCCCCTTACACACCACCATTACAAAGGGTTTTTTGGGCTTTTTTGCAAGCAATAGTTGCCATTGTTTTATTGTGGGGAGGAGGATTGGAAGCTTTACAAACGGCTGTGATTATTGCCGGTATTCCTTTTGCATTTATCATTTTAATAATGTGCTACAGCCTAACAAAAGGGCTGCAGGAAGAGTTAAATAAGAATAAAAAGAAATTGCGCAATAAGCAAGAGAAAAGTTACAGGGATACCATCGCTGACCTTTTGGAGGAGCAGAATTAATATAACCCAAATTATACAGCAATTGCTATGATTTTAAAAAACAAATTAAACGTACTTATTGGTTTGGACCTTTCAGAAATGGACGATTCCCTTATTAGCTATATAAAGGTATTGCATCAATTACTTCCGCTGGGCCAAATTACTTTTATACACAATATAAAGCAAAGCGAATTACCGGAATCACTTAGGAGCCCAGAAAAATTAAAGGTTATAGCCAATACCATCAAGCATAAATTAACAACATCAATTCCCAAAAACATTGATTTCCCCTGTAGTTATAGTACTGAGGTAACGCTGGCTGATTATACCGAATTAGCGTTCATTAAAGCATCAAAGCAGTTTGATACAGACCTTATTGTACTTGGCAATAAGCAGCACCTGGAAGGAAACGGAGGATTAAGTCATAAATTGATAAGGGTACTTCCTATGGCAACATTGCTGGTTCCTGAAACTTTTAATCCAAATCCTAAGTTATTTGTTGAGGCAGTCGATTTTTCTAAATATACGCCTATAGTAGTCAAATGGGGCAATCATATTGAAAAGTTGAGCAGCTCTTCTACATTGGTGTTTCAACCGCTTTATGTTTCTAAAGTGAGCTGGACATTTTTCCCCGGACTATCACTTGCTGAAATTCGGGAGAACACGATGCTAGACACAAAAAAAAGTGCATTAAAGTGGCTTAAACTTTATCCTGATGCTGCTCCGTTGAATGTTAAAGCCGCAGAGGATAAAAATATAGCCTCTACATTGAAACAATATGTAAGGCAGCAAAAGGTTGATTTTGTAATTTTAGGTGTGCAAGGGGTAACTTCATTAACTACCCTGTTTATGGGTAGTGTTGCCAATGAATTTATACAGATGGAAACCGATGCTTGTTTACTTTTGGTTAAGCATACTGTTTTGAATTAATGACAACTAGCGCATAAAAGGTCTTTTACGGGGCCTATGTTTTTTTAATACACTGTTTTGAATTAATAGCGTTTTTTTAAGTAAGAATATGTTAATACCTGTACAATAACTATTTTTTAGGTTAGGATTTAGAGAATAAATCATCAATCTTTGCGCCTTCTAAAAAACAGTTTCCATGGCAAAATCGAAAAACTTTTATCTGATCTTAATTTTAGGTTCTTTAGCTGCCTTAGGTCCTTTCTCTATAGACATGTACTTGCCTGGCTTTGATGCTATTGCCAAAGACCTCCATACAACTGTGCCTAAAGTATCGCTGTCTCTATCGGGGTTCTTTATCGGGATCTCTTTAGGGCAATTACTTTATGGGCCATTACTGGATAAATTCGGACGAAAAAAGCCATTGTATATAGGGTTAATCATTTATATTCTGGCCTCCTTGGGCTGTTTGGCTGTTAAAGACATCAACCAGTTAATTGTATTAAGGTTTGTGCAAGCCATTGGCAGTTGTGCCACTGCGGTGGCTTCGGTGGCCATGGTGCGCGATTTATTTGCCGTAAAGGAAAGTCCGAAGGTTTTCGCATCCCTATTGCTTGTGATTGCCGTATCCCCTATGCTGGCCCCTACAGCTGGAGGATATTTAATTGCTGGCTTTGGCTGGCAGTATGTATTTGTGTTTTTAGCACTAATGGGAGTGCTTTTACTGGCTGCTGCTTACTTTTTCTTGCCGGAAAGTTTTAAGCCTGATCCTCATTATTCCTTAAAACCTGCCCCTATGGCTAAGAAGTTTTTAAGTGTACTTGTTGAGCCTCAGTTTTATACTTATGCACTGATTACCTCTTTGTCCTTTGCTGGTTTATTTACTTATGTTTCTGCCTCCCCCATGATTTTTATGACCTTGTATGGTGTCAGTAAAACTGGCTATGGATGGATATTTGCACTTTTATCGGTTTCATTTATTGGTGCGAGCCAGGTAAACAGCCTCATTTTGCGCTGGCACAGCAGTAAAAAGGTCATTAACTGGGCTTTAATGGCTCAAGGTTTTTTTAGTTTTTTATTCTTGATTGCGGCACTCAACAACCTCCTTAATTTGTACAGCACCATTGCCTTTATCGCTTTATTCTTAGCCTGTTTAGGACTTATCAATCCAAATGCTGCGGCGCTTTCCCTGGCACCTTTCACTAAAAATGCGGGTAGTGCATCTGCATTAATGGGAGCGCTTCAAATGGGTTTAGGTGCTTTAGCTTCAGTTGCAGTCAGCTTTTTTCCTGAAGATTCGGTATTGCCGATGCCGCTGATTATGTCGGTTGCTGTGTTTCTGGCCTTGCTAATCCTCCTGAATGGTAGGAAAATTGTATTAGCGAGAACAATTTAATTGCTTATGGTTAATGTGTATTGGAATTAATGGTTGTTTAACTAATTATATTGCTAATTTTTAAGCTTAGTAGTCAGTTGGTTAAGTGGTTTATATTATCTTTTCCCTATTTTTGATGTTTTTTATTAAAAAATTTGATGATTAATTCTATCTTTGCAACCTCATCAAAAAGAAAGATGATTCCGTAGCTCAGCTGGTAGAGCATTACACTTTTAATGTAGTGGTCCTGGGTTCGAATCCCAGCGGGATCACCAGAAGCAATTTCAAAGAGAACTAAAACCCTGCAAATCAAATGATTGCAGGGTTTTTTCTTTTACGGGAAATGTCAAAACATGCACCAGATCGCAAATTAAATGGATCAATGCCAAATGTTGTGGGCTGATGGAGTTTTTTCTGAATTTAAGCATATAACTGAGTGAGCCTGTAAAGAAAGAATTCTATGTTCTTCACGCCTGTGAATTGGGTTCTAAAAGCCTTTATTTTAGCATTAAAAGATTCAGCGGAAGCATTGGTAGATCTGTTATCAAAGTAGTTCAGGATTGTTGTGTAATGATTTTGTATAGATCTAGCAATTGTATTGAAGGCTTTGAATCCCGTTTGTCTTACTTTTTCATGCCACCTGGCCAGATTAGCAAGGGCAAACACCTTATCCTTCGTGTTTTCAAAGATCTGGCTAAGGCCCATACTCAACCCGTGTGCGGTTTTGAGATCCGGATATCTTTCAAATAGCAGTTTAGCACGATCTTTCTGGCTCTGTGTCCAGTTAGAAGCTTTTTTATACAACACATACCTGCCCCTGGCCAGTAATTGCTTTACGGAGTCACCATTGGCAAGTACTTCTGGCTGAAATTTGCTCCCTGCACTTTTAGAGCGCTCTATAGCT
>NZ_JBEONS010000028.1:0-43396 GCF_040544395.1 Pedobacter sp. CG_S7
TTTTTCTCCGCTGAACCATATAATCTGCAAAACCCAATTTCTGTTCGTTTTTCATAACCTAAAATACATAAAAATATCCTAAATAACAAAAAAAAACAAGTGTAATTTATTGTTAATCAATTAGTTAAATAACATATTGCCTTGCAACGGTCTTAATTGGTGTAAACAAATCGGATGTTCGTGAATATTTCGAGATATTTACGAATATCATCAAAGGTAACAAACGCATTTTATATATATTCAGAAGCGTTTTCAATTATTTGAGATTGTCAGGAGTCGAATCTGCTTCTGGGTACATAAACTTTTTTTCCCAAATTTTGAAAGGATTGCTCATAATAAAGCAATCCTTTTTCGTTCATTTCCAGTTTTTTTCTCTGAATGAAGGGTCGATGTAGGGAACAAGCAGAACAATATCTCATAAGTTTATTACTGACTGAAGGCATTCTGGATTATCTCGAATTTTAAAAGTTGTTTTTGTAGTTTGGTTAGGAATCCATAAACAGTATGATAAGATAAATGCTAAAACAATCAGTTATGTTAAGAACAATTAAGACCGCAGGGAAATAATTTCAATAAAAAACAGCTACGGGTCTAATTACCTGAAGCTGTTTTAAATTTTTAAAATTATTTAGCCGTAATAACATAAATAAGCAACATCAGTTTCACATTCCACATCGAATGAAGTGCCTGCTGCTACCTCAAATTCATCCTGTTCTTTATAGATATTAAAGCCAGCCTCTTCTAAATTTACATTCATCGTGCCTGATATGACTACCATTTTCTCTGGTGATGATGTTGAAAATGTATATGTCCCTTTTTTCATTACTCCAAGTGTAGCCTTGCCTTTTACTGTTTCCAATCCCAGGCTTTGCACTTTGCCTTCAAAATATAAATTGTGCGATACCACTTCATTTGTTGTGGAAGAATTAGTTGTATTACTCATGATTTTAGTTTTATTTGATTCTTGTTAAAGTTGAAAACAAATGTATCGACTGTCAAGTATAATAAATAATTAAATAAAACCTGTTTTGCTATAATTTAAACCCAGGATCTATCAAAGCATTTAAAATTCGAGTTGCGGTACGTTGCTGCTAAAAGTAACGGGGGCAGTAATAGCCGTTAACAAATTCTTCCTAAATTCATCTTTTTCCATATTGATCAATCCATATTGGCTAAACCAGGAGTTTGCCGCTCCACTTACATGTAATTTAAATCCATCATCTCTCAGTTTGACCAATAGATAATAAAAGGCTACTTTGCTCGCATTATTAATGGTATGGAACATACTTAAACTTGCAAAAGATCCGTTTACTGCCATACCCACTACACCACCAACAAGTACGCCATTGATATAAGTCTCCACACTATGGGTAAGGCCCATTTTATGAAGTTCTGTTGCCGCTTCAATATATTCAAGAGTTATCCATGTTTTTGTTTTAGTGCCCCTTGGCATTGAGCAGGCAATTAAGGTCTCCTTAAAATTGGTATTAATTCTTATTTCAAATCGCTGGCTTGGCTCTTTTAACTTTTCCTTTTTTAATTGACGCAATAAATCTTTTCGAATTTTAAAATCCTGTATAGGTATTATTCCTCTTATTTCCGGGTCATACCATTCAATAATTTTACCGTTTTTCATATTAGGTAATGGGAAAATTCCTTGTAGAAATCCTTGTAAAATGATATAAGGTGACAATTGAAACTGACCATAAGACCAAAGCAAGGCTTTGTCCTTACCCCCAGATACCTTAGTTAAGGCAGTATGAGATAATTTCTGAAGTACTTTCTTTGTCGACTGTCTAAAATTTGATGATATTTCTTGTAATAAATCCCCCATATTTAAATGATGTTATGTTACATAAATGTAAATAATTTATTTACTTATTAAGCTATATAGTTCTTAATTAAGAATTTTATTTCATTAAATAGCGGTATTAGTCCTTTATTCGAATGCTAAGGTTTCTTTAATGGAGTACGGTTTTTGATTGCTTTATTGTACAAATATCCGGTAAAAGGAAAGGATTGCTTTTCGGCAATCCTTTCCTTTCAATATAAAACTTTAGTCGTTATTTTTTTAAATTATTCAGGTAAACTTCTAAAATACTTTTTAAATAAAGTTCCGGCTTAGGCATATTAATAATTGTTCCTGGTTCTTTATCCTGCGACTGTTTAATGTAATTGGCTTTAATCTTTCCCCAATCTTTAGAATAAAGTTGTATAAAGACATCAACAAACTCCTTATCAGTGTACTCTTCTGGAAGCTTACTCAACACAACTTCAATTTTTTCTTCTTTTCTATGTAATACTGCCATGATGATCTTATTCGACTTTTTCTTTCAAAGTTACAAAAAATCCTTCCATGATGTCTTTATAGCGGTGAAAAACCAATAGCTTGTCAGCTATGCCGACTAATAAAACAATATACCACTTATTAGCGGTCTAACCATTGTTTAAACATTGCCGATTTTTCTCTGCTGATAAATATTTCTACTTCTTCTTGCCCATTTATTATTACTTTCAGTTTCCCATTAAAAAAATTATGAATGGATTTAATACTGTTAATGCTAATTAAATGCTGTCGGTTAGCCCTAAAAAATACTGATGGATCTAGCTGGTCTTCTAACTCATCCATGGTAAAAGTTATAGCCTGTACATCACCGTTTTCAAGCACTAGATTAGAAACTTTAAATTCAGAAAAAATATAAACAATGTCGCTCACATTAATGGTTTTATAACCATCATGTATCGGAATTAAAAACCGGGAGCGGAAAACAGTACCTGGTTTTTTTATAATTTCTACTAGGTTATTTATCATCTCACCGGTTTGGTGTTGAGTAGAAATTTGTTTGTATTTTGTTAAGGCATTGGCTAATTCGAGCTTATCTATAGGTTTAAGTAAATAATCAATACTGTTTACCTTGAAAGCACGGATAGCATATTCATCATAAGCAGTAGTAAAAATTACCGGTGCGGTTATGGTGCAGGCAGAAAATATTTCAAAACATAAACCATCCGCCAGGCGAACATCCATCAAAATTAAATCAGGCTCGTCATTTGAAGCAAACCATTCTACACTATCTGCAACACTCTCTAATATGCCCACCACATTAATTTCTGGATTGATTTCAAGGAGCAGGTTTTGAAGCCTTTTGGCATTCCTTTGCTCATCTTCTATAATTAGGATTTTCATAGGATACAGGTTATTTTGATTAGTTATAAAGTGTTGATTTCCTTTTTATTAACTAAATCTGCAGTAAGGGTAATTTAACAATAAACTGGTTATCAGTTTCTATAATCTCAAGTGTTTGATCAGATAGCAACTTATACCTGCTTTCTATATTCTTTAAGCCCATGTGCGTGGAGGGAATATTATAGTTTAGCCGCTGTAAGGAATTGGAAATAACTAGGTGCTCTTCTCCGTCCATGCAAATGCTAATGAACAAAGGTTTAGTACGGCAAGCCATGTTATGTTTGATGGCATTTTCTAGCAACAATTGTAAGGTAATAGGCGGAATTCCTTTCTTAAGAACTTCATCGCTGACATTGATTTCCATTTTAACATTATCACCAAGCCTGATTTTAATCAGGTAAAAATAAGCCTTTGCAAATTCTATTTCCTCCTCTACGGCTATAATGTTTTTATTCAAGTTAATAATCATATACCTGTAAACCCTTGATAAATTTTCGAGGAAATGCTGTGCCAACAATTGATCTTCAGTAATGAGCGCTGATAGCGTACTGAAGTTGTTAAACATAAAATGAGGATCAAGCTGTGCCTTGAGTGATTGTAGTTGCGCTTCTAAAGCGATATGCTGAAATTCTGCCGCTTTTAAATTAAGTTCTGCTGCTTCAAGCATGGCACCCTTCCATTTCTGTAAAAAGAAGTTACCGGTATAAATAAAACTGATCAGAATGGATAATAACATACTGACCACAAATACTTGTCTGATAGCAAGTTCATCTATATCACTAATTTTGGAATCGCCTTCAAATATTAAAAAAGAAACACGCAAATAAAAATAAAGCAAAACGATTGTAGAAACAATCTGTATGCTTAATTGAATAATAAACCTGCCAAGGGGATAGGTTACCCAAGGTATTTTTTTGTCAAGTTTCCTGGCTACAGAGAGGCTAATTTCTGTGAGGATCCAACAAAATAACAACACAAAAATCCATTCACCTATAATTCTATATATGCTGCGGTTAAAAAAATCTCCCCAGGGCCGGTATGGGTCTACCAGGAAAGCGAGTAAATAAAAGCCTGAAAAAACTACAGGGGTGATAATGAACCTGAAGTATTTGTAAAAGTCTTTATTTTGCTGTTTTAATTTCATGTTAAAATAAATCATCACAGATGAGGTTTATCAAAATCTATTAATGTGCTGTAAAAATACCCTTAACCAAGCTAAATAAAGCGGATAACTTACTGAATGATGCGTTTTTAAAGCTAAAGCGGTTATTACTGCAACCCAAATGCATTTGTTTTGTAACAAGTTTGGTTGCTAAAGCCTATTCTAAGTTGGCAGACTACATTTGGGGGTTCAATAGTTCCGCTTCAGCAATAATTTTACTTTGTTCAGTGAAATTATAACGTCAACTGTTTAATCCCTTCCTTACTTTTGCATCTTCTAAAATAACCCATGTAATGTTAATTAAAAAGAAAGTATCAGTCTATTTCTTAATCGGGAATGATTGGTTTTACAATCTTTTATTAAAAAAAATCAATTTAATGAAACCACATGGCTATGCTAGCTTCATCACCTTTTAAAATAGATACATACTAATGAAAACCCACAAATTATTCTTTGTGCTCCTGGGCTTCCTTCCCGTATTTCTGCCGGGATTTGTCTTTGCTCAAACAAATCCGGAAACAGAGGTGCTAAAAAATGCTACACTTGCACAAGTAATTGACTATGCCTTAAGGTATAAACCAGAAGTTAAGCAAGCCTTACTGGATGAAGAAATAGGCGAGCGTGATATTAAATCAGCGCTTTCAGGATGGTTTCCGCAAATTAACGCAGATGCCAACTTTAACCATAACCTTAAACAACAGGTAAATGCTTTGACCACCAATGGTGAAACAAATTACATTGTGTTTGGTACAAAAAACACCTCTTCAATGATTTTACAGGCCGATCAGCAATTTTTAAATGCCGGTTTAATTCAGGCTTCTAAAACAGCTAAGTATTACAGGGCGCAATACAAGCAGACTACAGAAAGTAAGAAAATTACTACTATTGTGGACGTAAGTAAAGCCTTCTTTGATATCCTTACTAGTCAGGAGCAGTTATTGATCATTTCTGAGAATATTGCCCGTTTAGAAAAACAACAGAAAGATGCTAAGGCTCAATATGAAGCTGGCTTGGTTGATAAAACCGATTATCAACGTGCTCAAATTAGTTTGAGTAATTCAAAAGCTGATAAAAAAAGAACTGATGAACTGTTGAAATATAAGTATGCTTATATAAAAGGATTAATTGGTTATAATTCTGAAAAAGATTTCAGTTTATCTTTCAATGCGCAGACTATGGAACAAGAGGTTTTAATGGATACAACTCAAATGCTGAACTATCAAAATCGCATTGAGTACCGTTTGTTGGAAACTCAAAGACAATTACAAGGCATAAATACTAGTTTTAATAAAGCAGCTTACCTACCAAAACTTTCTGGCTTTGTAAATTACAGCTGGAATTATTTAAATAATGATTTCAACAATTTGTACAATCAATCCTATCCAGGTTCAATTGTGGGTTTAAAATTAAATATTCCAATCTTTCAAGGGACTAAACGTACTCAGGAAATCAGGAAATCTCAATTGTTGGAGAAAAGGATTGACCTTGATCTGGAAAATACAAAAAACCTGATTAATACGCAATATGAACGTGCTTTGGCTACCTATAAATCTAATCTTAACGATTGGAAAACGGCAAATGCTAATGTGGGAATCTCTAAACAAGTTTATCAAACGATAAAACTTCAATATGATGAAGGTATCAAAACTTATTTGGACCTGATGACTTCAGAGACTGATCTGCGCACCGCACAATTGAACTATCTTAATTCTTTATATAGTTTGCTCTCTTCCAAACTAGATGTAAAACAGGCTTTAGGCACTATCACTTTAACTCAATAATAAATAGCAATGAACTATAATTTTATAAAATCAGGTTTTTTTATACTTGGTACGCTCGTTTTAGCCTCTTGTGGAAATTCAAATCCAACACAACAACAAACTGCTCCACCACCAACATCGGTGTCAACTTATACCGTTGGCGAAGAAGAAGTAATAGTTGTTGATACTTATCCAGGAGTAGTTGTTCCATTAAACGAAGTAGAATTGCGTGCCGAAGTTGGTGGATATATTACGGCTATTTATATTAAAGATGGTCAGAAAGTTACCAAAGGACAGAAGTTATACGAGATTGACCGCACAAAATACATCGCTGCTCATCGCGCTGCGCTTGCAAATGTACAGGTTGCAAAAGCTAACCTTGCTAAAGCTAAAAAAGATGCAGACCGTTATATAAAGTTGAATCAGCAGGAAGCCATTGCTAAACAGCGTGTGGATTACGCGTTAACAGATTTGGCAAATGCTGCCTCACAAGTTGCAGCGGCAGAAGCGGCTTTAGCTACTGTGGCTTCTGACCTTAGGCGTTCCATGATCTTATCTCCGTTAAATGGAACTATTGGAATCTCTCAGGTTAAGTTAGGTGCTTTTGTGAGCCCTGGTACTACCTTATTAAATACAGTATCCACAACCAATCCTATTGCTGTAGATATTGCTATTAATCAGAAAGATATTGCCCGTTTTGTTAAATTACAGCAAAACCCTGCTACACTTAAAGATTCTGTGTTTAGCATAGAAATGCAAGATAATACAACCTACCAGATGCCTGGTCAAATTGTAACCATAGACCGTGCAGTAGATCCTGATGCCGGAACAATAAAGGTGAGAATTAGTTACCCCAATGCTAAAAATAGTTTGCGTGCAGGTATGACTTGTAATGTTAAAGTGTTAAACAGAATTGAGGGTAAACAATTGACTATTCCTTATAAAGCAGTAGCTGAGCAATTAGGCGCTTATTCAGTTTACGTTGTTGGCGACAGCAGTAAGGCTGAACAGCGTATTGTTAAATTAGGTAGTGTGGTAGGTGATAAAGTGGTGATTACTGATGGTGTCAAAATAGGAGATATTATTGTTTCTGAAGGTGGACAAAATGTAAGACCAGGTGCTGTAGTTAAGTCTACACCAAAAAATTAATTTTTACTCCAATTAAAATCATATGATTTCAGAAGTATTTATACGAAGACCGGTTACGGCCATCGTTATATCCATTTTACTTGTATTGATAGGTGTTATTGTACTTACAGGATTACCTATCAGTCAATATCCAAATGTTGCCCCACCTACAGTAACCGTTAATGCAACGTATACCGGTGCCGATGCAGAAACAGTAGAACAAACCGTTACTACCCCTATTGAAAGCCAGATTAATGGTACCCCGGGTATGAAGTACCTTACTTCTAACAGTACATCTGATGGTCGTTCTTCCATTACTGTTACTTTTGAAGTGGGTACAGACATTGACATTGCAGCCCTGGATGTTCAAAATAGGGTCGGTATTGCAGAACCTTCCTTACCTGAATCGGTAAGGCGTTTGGGTGTAACCACTAAAAAAGCTAATTCTGATCTTTTGATGGTGCTCGGTTTATATTCTCCTAACGGTACTTACGATCAGAAATTCCTTTCTAATTATGCCAACCTTTACTTAAAAGATGCCTTATTAAGGGTGCCTGGTGTTGGTGATGTTATGGCTTTTGGCCAGCCTTTTAGTATGAGGATCTGGATGGACGCTACAAAAATGGCCAGCTTAGGCATTACCCCTGCAGAAGTTACAGCAGCTATTCAGGAACAAAATTCACGTGTTCCGGGTGGAAGTGTAGGTGGCGCGCCTCAGCAAGATAACCAGACTTTTGAGTATTCCATTATTTTAGATGGTGACCTGACCAATGAAGAGCAGTTTAGAAATATCATTGTGAAAACGGCACAAGATGGTTCGGCAGTTTATCTGAAAGATATTGCAAGGATTCAGCTGGGTGAATTCTCTTATTCCATAACCGCTAAACTTAATGGAAAAGTAGCTTCCATGATGGGGGTTAATCAAACCCCTGGAGGTAATGCAGTTCAAACAGCTGATGGTATTAAGTTAACGCTAGAAAATTTAAAGAAATCTTTCCCTACTGACTTAGATTATACCATAGGTTACGAAACGGTATCTATCGTTAAAGTTTCCATCAACAGTGTTGTTCATACCCTTGTTGAAGCTTTAATATTAGTTACTATTGTTGTCTTTATATTCCTTCAGAGTTGGAGGGCAACGCTTATTCCTGTTTTGGCTATTCCAGTCTCTATTATTGGTACTTTCATCTTCTTTACGCTTTTTGGCTTTTCGGTAAACATCCTTACGATGTTAGCTTTTGTATTGGCTATTGGTATTGTTGTGGATGATGCTATTGTGGTTGTTGAGGCCGTTCAGCATTATATTGACCATGAAGGTATTTCTGCTAAAGAAGCAACTAGGAAGGCCATGAAAGATATTACTGCTCCGGTTATTGCTATTGCCTTAATATTAGCCGCTGTATTTATTCCCGTTGGTTTTATACCAGGTATGGTGGGTCAGCTGTATCAGCAATTTGCAATCACCATTGCCGTTTCCGTATTAATATCTGCCTTTGTCGCCTTGTCACTTACTCCTGCTCTATGCTCATTATTGTTAAAACCAATGAGCTTAAATAAGGATTCTAAAGGTTTAAATAGCTTGTTCTTTAAGTTTAATACTTGGTTTGCAAGGGTAACTGCCAGCTATTCTGAAGGTGTTCGCTGGTGTTTGAAAAAAGCGCCAATCGTAATGGTCATAATGGTTTGTATTTATATAGGTACCCTAGCTATGTTTCAGTCAAAACCTACTGGATTTATCCCTAATGAGGATGCTGGTGTGTTTTTAATTGGGGCTACCTTACCCGAAGGTTCTTCTTCTTCTCGTACAAATGTTTTTATAGACAGGGTTACAGAAACAATAAGGAAGGAAAATCCTGAGGTTGCCAGTGTAACTTCCATTTCTGGGATCAATATTTTAAATAGGTCGTTTAAAGCTAATGCGGCAACTTTCTTTGTGCAGTTAAAACATTGGGATGATCGTGATCAAGATCTTTCCGCCGTATTGGCTAAGGTAACTAAAACTTTTGCAGGTGATAAAGAAGGCCATATATTAGCAGTTCAACCACCTCCAATTCCAGGATTGGGTGTTAGTGGTGGTTTTAGTATGCAAATACAGGAACAGCAATCTGGTGATATTAAAAAATTTGAAGCTGTTGCTGGCAAGTTTCTTGCTGCAGCTAACCAACGTCCGGAAATTGCAATGGCCTATACTTTGTTCAGTGCAAATACACCGAATTATAAAATCACTGTAGATCGGGAACAAGTAAAAAAAATGGGTATATCTATTGGCGCTGTTTACAGTACCATATCAACTTATTTTGGATCTAGCTATATCAACGACTTCACTAAATATGGCCGAAGTTATAGGGTAGTGGCACAAGCAGACACAACATTCAGGAAAAATATTGAAAACCTGAGTAACTTATATGTTAAAAATAATACTGGCGGTACGGTGCCGTTAAGTGCATTGGTAACTTACAAGAAAATAGAAAATGCTTCCATTATCAATCACTATAATTTATTTAGAGCAATTGAAGTAAATGGCGGGGCTAAACCTGGTTACAGTAGTGGTGAGGCCTTAAAAGCATTAGAAGAAGTTGCTGCTCAAACTTTACCTGCAGGTTATTCTTATAACTTCTCTGGCTTAAGTCAGCAGGAACAAGAGGCTGGTAACAGTACAACAGTCATCTTTTCTTTAATTATTGTATTTGTATTTCTACTGCTTGCCGCTTTATATGAAAGTTGGTCTGTGCCTTTCTCTATTTTATTAAGTGTGCCTTTAGGGTTGTTTGGTGCTATCCTGGCCCTGATGTTTCTTCCCCATTTGGATAACAATATTTATGCACAGGTAGGTCTAATTACCTTAATCGGTTTATCGGCTAAGAATGCCATCCTGATTGTGGAGTTTGCCAAAGAGCGTGTGGATTGGGGAATGCCATTAATACCTGCAACAATTGAAGCGGTAAAATTAAGGTTAAGACCTATTATCATGACTTCCTTTGCCTTTGTTTTAGGTATTATTCCATTAATTCTTTCTTCGGGTGCAGGATCGGTTTCCCGTCAAACTATTGGCTGGACAGTTGCCGCAGGTATGCTTTCAGCAACCATTCTGGCCTTGTTTATTGTGCCAGTACTCTTTGTATTGATTACTAAAGTAGCTTACGGAAAAAAACACCTTGCTGAATTAGAAGCTAGTTACAAACCTGATGAACATAAGGATACCTTACATGCAGATTAGGTTTCTTTTTAACCGCTGTAAATAGTAATAACAATACCATTCAATCCCCCTCTATTTATTTAGACGGGGATTTTTTTTAAACTTATTTTGTACTTCTCAAATAATAATTCTTTAATATCAGCTGAATTTATAACTTTAGATAACTTATATAAAATTACTGTATGAAATATTTCACTTTTTTATTGTTGCTTTCTGCAATATCTTTTTCTGGCTTTTCACAAAATAAAGATGCAATACTGGGCCAATGGGTTAATCCAACAGGCGAGGCACATATTGACATTTTTAAAAAAGGTGACAAATTTTACGGTAAAATCGTTTGGTTAAAAGAGCCAAAGGATGAAAAAAGGAATGTAAAAACGGATTATAAAAATCCAGACCAAGGTTTACAGTCCAGACCTATTATAGGATTAGAAATGTTAAAAGGTTTTATTTATGAAGATGGAAAGTGGACTGATGGTAAAATCTATGATCCAAAATCAGGTAAGACCTATAGCTGTAACATTACAAGAAAGGATAATAACCAGATCAGCATCCGTGGTTACATGGGGATCTCCATTATTGGCAGGTCTGAAACCTGGAAACGTGTTAAATAAATAAAATATTTAGTGTGCTTGTTCTTCTTCCTACCTTTTATTTCTATTGCCCAGCAATATGAATTACAAGGAAAACTCAGTTTACTTGCTGGAAATCAAGGCATAATTAATAAACTTACCGGCTTTATTCAATAGATAAAATCGTTTTAGCGAGGTTAATCATGTTTTCACTTCCTGTATACTTACTTTGTTCATCTGATAGTTTTACCACTTCAGTCCATTCACCGTCTTGAGGATGAGCATCAGTCATTTTTATAACAATATTCATAGGCTCCGGGCCAACATCATTGGTGAGGTTTGTGCCTATACCAAAAGATATTCCAATTTTATCACGGAAATGGCTCTCAATTCTGGCAACTTTATCATAGTTTAATCCATCTGAGAAGATGATTGTTTTCGTTCTTGGGTCAATACCTAGCCTTTTATAATGTGAAATAACTTTATCACCAAAGAGCAGGGCATCGCCACTATCGTGCCTTACGCCATCGAACAATTTAGAATACATTTTATCAAACTGTTTAAAGAAGACTTCCGAGGTATAGGTGTCTGATAATGCAATCCCTAAATCGCCCCGGTAAACCTCCACCCAGTGTTCCAGACCTATGGCATTGGCCATCTTAAACCCATAACGAGCAGCATGAAACATAAACCATTCATGTGCATGCGTTCCAATGGGTTTAGTTTGGTAAAGCATTGCCAAGTGAACATTGCTGGTGCCAATGAAAGTGCCCGCTCCATATTGCTTTAAAGCTTGTAATACTAAACGATGTACATTATAGCCATACCTGCGCCTGGTGCCAAACTCTGCTACAGTAACCCCTAAATTGTGGTACGCTTCAATTTTACTCCTGGTAATGTTTATAACTTCTTCATCATTAACCCTAATGGTTCGGCTCAGTTTATAATATAATTCACAGATCAACGACATCAGTGGTACTTCCCATAAAATTGTGCGGTACCAAAAACCTTCAATTTTCACTTCCAATTGGTCTCCGCGTTGGTAAATTTGAACTTCCTCAGGATTATAACGGAAGCCTTCGAGTAAATCAAGATACACCGGGTCAAGGTAAGGACAGGTTATTTGCAGAAATTTTTTCTCTTCTGGGCTAAGCTTTAAGGAAGCCATTTCATTTACAGCATGCCTCAAGGCTTCAGAAAAGCCAACTGGAAAAGAATGTTTACCACGGTTGATAAACTTATAACGAGCTTTTGCACCTGGAAATAGCCTTACAACACCTTGTTGCATTGTGAATTTATAGAAATCATTATCAAGAATAGAAGCAAATGAAAATGTGGTTTGTCTTAATTCCATTTATTAATTTAATGTAGAACGTGTTTTTAATTTATTGAACCTTTTGTTGATCAAATACTTTAACAATTCAATGCCGAGAACGCCAAAAATAGTAGCTAATAGGATAACCAGCATGATGGGCCAATCTAAACTTACTGTTTTAAAAATTGTTTGTAATGGCGGCATATATACAAGTAAAAGCTGTAGTATAATGGTTAAAATAATGACTAACAACAGGCCTTTGTTTGTGAAAATTCCAACTTTAAACATAGAATTATAGGCAAGGCGTACTGAAAGAGCGTTACCCAATTGTATAAAGCAAAGTAAAGTAAATACTGCTGTTTGTTGGGTTTTTACATCATAGCCTTTGTTTGCTGCCCAGGTTTGCACAAAAAGGACTATCATAGCCATGAAAGTTCCAGTACATAATATTTTTGCAATCATGCCTCCGGCAAATAAATTCTCTTTAGGAGGTCTGGGAGGCCTACTCATGATCCCTTTTTCTGCAGGTTCAGCGGTTAATGCCAGACCCGGTAAGCCATCTGTAACCAGGTTTATCCAAAGAATATGAATGGGGAGCAGGGGTATAGTCAGCCCCAAAATTGGAGCAAAAACGATAGTTAATATTTCTGCAAGGTTACATGAAAGTATATAAAGAATAAATTTTCTTATGTTTTCATATATACGCCTTCCTTCTTTCACTGCTTTTACAATAGTGGCAAAATTATCATCGAGCAAAATCATATCAGCCGATTCTTTAGAAACATCTGTGCCGGTAATGCCCATTGCAATACCAATATCTGCCTGTTTCAATGATGGTGCATCATTTACTCCATCACCAGTCATGGCAACGAATTCTCCATTTTTCTGTAAAGTTTTTACAATATTTAATTTTTGTTCAGGAGAAACTCTGGCATATACAGCAATGTTTTCTATTTGCTGAATAAAATCTTCAGCAGAAAGCTTTGCCAATTCAGCCCCAGTCATGGTCTTGTTAGAATCTTTATCTATTATCTGCAATCGTTCTGCAATAGCAAAAGCCGTTAATGGCTGGTCGCCGGTTATCATTACTATTTTAATGCCAGCCAGTCTACATTCTTTAATGGCATCAATCACTTCTTCCCGCGGTGGATCGATCATGGCGGCCATGCCCAGGAAAGTCAATTCCTTTTCGATAGCTTCATTAATTTCAAGAGGTTTTTCATCAAAAACTTTATATCCAAAAAACAACACCCTTAAACCATCTGCTGCAGATGCTTTGTTTAGATCTAACCATTTCGGTGATTGTTTTTTATGTTCTTCCGTTAAAACTTCTACAATCTTACCGGGGGCACCTTTTACGAATAAGATCCACTTGTTTTGGTGTTCATGTAAAGTGCTCATCCGCATTCTTACAGAATCAAAAGGAAGTTTATCGACAAGAGGATATTTGAGGTCTGCGTCAGCTTTTGATAGGCCATGGAGTAGTGCATAATTAACCATTGCCGTTTCTGTGGAGTCACCTAAAATCGTTCCATCATCAGAAAAGCGCACTTCGTTATTGAGCATCATTGCATATTTCAATAATTCTTCTGTTCCATCAATTGCCTTGATCTTTTCAACCTTCATGATGTTCTGAGTAAGCGTACCGGTTTTATCGCTACATATATAGGTAACAGAACCCAAGGTTTCTACAGCAGGCAGTTTTCTCATTAAGGCTTTTTGATTAACCATTCTGCTTGCACCTTTAGAAAGTGCAATAGTAATTACTGCAGGAAGTGCTTCAGGTAATGCAGCAACTGCTAAAGACAATGCGGTAAGAAACATCAATAAAGGTGCCGCTCCATTCCATAAACCAATGCCAAAAACAAGCACACAAATAACGATGACTACTATTGCCATTTGTATACTGAACGAGGCAAGTCTTTTCTGCAGTGGCGTTTGCTGCGTGCTAGTATTCAAAAGGTCTGCTATTTTACCGATTTCGGTATTCATTCCGGTTGCGGTAACGAGTGCTTTTGCACTACCATTACTAATGATGGTCCCTTTAAATACCATATTTAGCTGATCTCCAGGGCCAAGGTCCTCGTTATTGATGGCATCAACTGTTTTTTCTACAGAATGGCTTTCACCAGTAAGAGCAGCTTCTTCTATTTTAAGTGCGCTGCATTGAAATAGTCGGGCATCGGCAGGAGCAATATCTCCAGCCTCCAATAAAATCACATCACCAGGCACCAATTCGTCTGAGGTAATTTTCTCTGGGTTATTGTCCCGGAGCACAATGGCATATTGAGCAGACATTTTTTGCAGCATCCTTACTGACTCCTCGGCCTTATATTCTTGTATGTAACCGATCAGTGCATTAGCGATAATGATAGCTAAAATTACATAGGCATCAATATGTTCCCCCATAGTGAAGGAAATAGCAGCAGCAATAATTAAGATGATGATCATTACATCTTTAAACTGCGAAAGAAAAATAGCGATTTTACTTTTTTGTTTAGCTTCCTTTAATACATTCTTTCCAAACTTATTTTGCAGGGAAGCAATGTCATTTTTTTTAAGTCCAGATAATGATGTGTTTAACTCTTTAACTACTTCACGGTAACTCAGTTGGTAAAATTCTTTCATTTTTTGGTCTTGCTATTAAAGCGCTAAATGATTAATAAGCCCAGGTTTTTCCAGGATGGTGGTTTTTTAAGCTTGTTAGCACAAGTTCGTCATTATTTTTAATTAAGTAACGTTCAATCTATTTGAGGGCGATTTAATTTTCTGATTATTGCTATATTTCTTATATAGACGACAAATCCAGCAATCTGTCCGATCAATAAAACAGGGTCTTTTCTGATTATTGCATAAATTAGTATTAATATGCAGCCCGAAAGACTGATTAGCCAAAAGCCCAGGGGAAGGAGAGATGTTTTTCTTTTTTCAGAATAGGCCATTTGGTAAATAAAGCGAAAAGTAAAAATCAGCTGACCGACGCTGCCTAAAATAATTAACCAGTGCGGTATGTTTTCATTTTTAAAAAACCTGTGCAGGTCTATTTGATTGTTGTTGAAAGAATAGATCAGGATAAATACAGGAAACAGCAGTAAGAAAAGTTTTAGTAGCTGATGGGGTTTCTGCCAGGCACCCTGAAGTTGCATATTGCGGATGTAGATAAAATAGGTAATTGACTGACCTAAAACAATGGCAAAATCATTTCTAAACCAGCCATAAATAAACAGTAAAAATGAAGCTAATAAACTATGTATCCAAAATTGTTTAGGCACTTGCGTTTTTTGTGTTTTTTCAGAAGAAATCCATTGCTGAATCATTCTCCATGAAAAAAGAAGCTGCGCGGTAAAACCGATGGCATAAATTAAATAGTTATGAATTTGCGTCGCCATTCCTCATTTTGATGATTTCAATTTCATAATTGATATAACGTTTTCGCATCCAACGATAGGCAAACGCATCCTGCAAAGGTTTTATGGAACGATTGAAAATACTGAATTTAGATTTCCCGGCGATTCGTGGGAAGTGGCGCACATTAACCTGTTTTACGGTGCCATGCCGTCAAAAAAAGGAATCTTTTTTACTGCTGCCGTACGCATGATCTTAAGAGGACAGCCCGTATCAATAATGCCATCATTTATTAAGCTGCGGCGAATGAAATTAGCGATTTTTGATTGGATCCGTTTGTTGATTGTATCTTTTCTATTGCCACGATAACCTGTTATTAAAGTATTATCCTTCATTTCGCTTAAAAGTAAGTCGAAATCAAAAGGAGTGGTCTGTAAATCAGCATCAATATAACCTATAAGTGGTGTAGTAATATGATCAATACCAGCCTTTATTGCTGTACTTAAGCCAAAATTCCTGCTGAACTTTATAAATTCGAAACTAGGATTAAAAGCACATACCGATTCAATTTTTTTAAAACTCTGATCTATAGAACCATCATCAATAAATAGCACCTTACTTTTAGTGGTACTTATAGAAAGGTAATCGTTAAAAGTGCTAATTACGCGGTCTAAATTAGCTTCTTCATTGTAAACGGGAACAATGATGGTCATTAGGTAACTCATTTCTTTATTGTTTCTTGTAATAAATTGTCCATTTGCCGATAGCTTTTTGCTGGTTATACGAACTTAACAGCCAACTATATTTTTCAGGAATACCATCTCTAGTGATCAAAACTGAGGGCGATTGTGCTATTCTGTTTAAATAAGAAAGTTCATCGGCTCGTTTAGCATCAATCAAGTGTTTTTCCCAATTGAAGTTGAGTTGGAAATTTGTATTCCGGAGGAGAGAATAATGGTCGTATTTTACACTATAAGTTTGTCGTTGCAAATCAAAGCAAATAGCATTTATGGCCCTATTCCAAACAATAATATTTTGATGTTCCATGTGCTTGCTTTTTATGAAACTAGTTACTGCTGATATAGGATTGATTTCCACTTCTAATTTCTTCAATAAGTCTGTTGAAATAGGGATTAGGAATATCGGGAGTATTAGAAACGACAACAAGATTTTATGTTTGTAGTTTTTAAGTTTATATAGGATGAAGTAAAAATAAAGAACCAATAATAATATTAAAACGAACTGGAAATTACTGGCCTGATAATTAAACTGAGGTACAAAACCAAAACATAAAACGATAAGTGCTAATGCAATTATGGAATAGACGGTAAAGATGTAAATAAAGTGCCCTTTAACTTTTTGATCTTCCAGGTGATATAAATAATACGCAGATATTATGGCTATGAAGGGCATGATTGGTAAAATATATAAGATAAGCTTGGAGCTGGATAAAGAAAATAACAGCAGCGGAAGGACGATGGACATGAGGATTAGCCATTTTAAGTCAGACTTTTTTTGTTTTAAGTACCCTCTCAGACTTCCAATAAATAGACTCAGCTGCGGTAGCACAAACAAAGGCAGCAATGCAAAATAATACCAAAAAGGTTTACTTCTTTTCATGGTGTCAGCATTAGCAACTCTATTTATTAACTGTTCATTTACAAAGAAATTATAAAATTTAGGCGAGCTATACATTAAATAGAAAAACCACCAGCCGCCTACGATTATAGCAAGCAGAATACCTAGGTAAATGTGAATACTTTTAATTTTGGTAACGATATTAGGTTTTGAATTTAACAGCTTTTGAATAGGATAGATGGCTAATAAAGGTAATAACAGCCCAAATGGGCCTTTGGTCAAAATGGTTAAACCTAAACAGCAAAAGTAGAAATAGAGCCATTTTATAGCTGACTTTTTATAATAGTTTAAATAGCATAAAACGGCTAACAATGCAAAAGTGTTTAAGTACGCATCGGTGGTTAAATTACGGACAGAGATAAGCACCAAGGGTATTCCGCAGTATAAAAAGGCGGCAAATATTGCTAATCTTTTTTGATCAAACAATCCAATAGTTATTTTGTAAACCAGAAATATTTGCAACAAATAGGCTACTTGTAAAAAGAAGCGCGCACCAAAGGCATTAACTCCAAATATTTTTAAACCAATTGCTGTAATCCAATAGGTCATTAGTGGTTTGTCAAAATGCATTATTTGCATATATTGTGGCTTTAACCAATTTCCTGTTTCCAGCATTTCCCTGGAAATTTCGGAATATCGTGCCTCACTGCTCTCTATTACCCCCCAACTTCCCAATTGCCAAAACAGCGCACATAAAAGTACAGCAAACAGAATTCCAAGTTTTGTTGAATTAAGAAGGCTTATCATAATTTGTGTACTGTTTTAAACCAATTAATAAAGTTTATGATGCCCTCTTCTATGGTTGTTTCCGGATAATAATTAAGTAATTCTCGAGCCTTATTGATGTCGGCATTAGTGCCTAAAACATCTCCGGGCTGCATCGGTAATTGGTTGATGACTGCTTTTTTTGCTAAACCTTTTTCTAGAAGTACCTGTAGTTGTATTAAACTAACAGACTTATCGCCACTCAAATTAATGACTTCAAATACATTCTTCTTTTTATCCAGGTAATTAATAGCCAGTTGGATACCTTTAACAATGTCGCTAACGTAAGTATAATTACGCATGCTGTTTCCATCACCAAATAAAGGAATAGTTTGGTTTTGGAGGATCATTTTTGTGAATTTATAAATGGCAAGATCTGGCCGCTGACAAGGGCCATAAACCGTAAAAAAGCGCAGTGCAATGGTATTTATCTGGTATAAATAATGGTATAAATAGCAATAATCCTCAGCTGATTTCTTTGTTATGCCATAAGGACTGATCATAGGCCCAAGGATTTGATTTTCTTTAAATGGTAACTTAAAGTCACTATTTCCATATACTGATGAAGAAGAGCCAAATATTAATTGATGAACTTCGTATTCCTTCAGGCATTCTAACAAATTTATTGTTCCCTTTACATTTACCTCTTCATATAAAACAGGGTTTTCAATACTTGGGCGTACACCCGCCAATGCTGCAAGGTGTATAACTCCATCGATCCTGTTTTGTTCGAAAATCTTTTTTAATGCGCTTTTATCCCTAATATCTACCTGCTGCAGCTCATGGTTTTTATGGTTAATTAAATGTTTTACATTTTTCCTTTTAATTTCAGGATCATAGAAAGAATCAAAATTGTCGACATTAATGACTTTATGGTTCTGTAATATTAAAGCGTTACATAAATGAGATCCGATAAAACCTGCTCCTCCAGTAACTAAATAGGTATTCATTGGTAACTTGTTTAAGTGTAATTTAGCTATTAGCAGTAGAAAAAAACAAAATTATTTTTTATTTAAATTTTGCTTATTTAATTTTTTAAATAATATTTTGATTAATGTTTAAAGCTAGAGCTGAGTAATCAGCTTCTAAAACAGGCTTTGTTGTTTATGGTTGTTTTTGGAAATAGCATGCGGTATAGGACAATTGATTTATGGCGGAATTTTAGCAGATCATTGATAGGTCGTTTGCAGGTCATTTAGACCTACCAAGGACCTACCAACCACCTAGTAAGGACCTGCCAACGACCTGGCAAAAATAACTTTAGGACAAACTTTTTTTCAGGGTTCAATGATCACCTTCATTGCTTTTTCTTTTGAAGCATTTCCAAATACCTCATAGGCATGAAGTATATCATTCAATTTGAAATGGTGGGTAATTAATTGTTTAGGATTCAACTTTCCTGAAGTAACTGTTTTTAATAACATAGGTGTTGTATTGGTATTGACCAGACCGGTAGTCAAGGTTATGTTTTTAATCCATAGCTCCTGTAGCTGAAGGTCAACACTTTTTCCATGCACGCCAACATTGGCAATATGGCCTCCGGGGCGAATTATTTTTTGACAAACATCAAAAGTTGTTGGTAAGCCAACAGCTTCAATGGCTACATCTACACCATCCTTGGTTTCTGCCATGATCTTTTTTACCGCATCTTCCTTCTCAGAATTAATGATATCGGTTGCTCCAAATTTTTTCGCTACACTTAATCGATTTTCATCGAGGTCTACCATATATATTTTTGCAGGAGAGTAGAATTGAGCAGTGAGTAATACCGAAAGGCCAATTGGCCCTGCGCCAATAATAGCAATAGTGTCACCAGGTTTTACTTGTCCGCTTAAAACGCCAATTTCATGACCAGTAGGTAATATGTCACTTAACATCACCAATGCTTCCTCATCAGCACCTGCAGGAATAGAATGCAGACTATTGTCGGCATGAGGAATCCTGACATATTCTGCCTGGGTACCGTTAATCAAATGCCCTAAAATCCAGCCGCCATCCTCACAGTGGCTAAACATTTGTTTTTTGCAGTATTCACATGTTCCATCAGAGGTGATACAGGAAATGATAACATGATCACCTTTTTTAAAGTTTCTAACACCTGCCCCTAATTCCTCAATAACACCAACCCCTTCATGTCCTAGGGTTGTTCCGGGTTTGCAGCTCGGCGTTTTGCCATGTAAAATACCTAAATCAGTGCCACATATAGTGGTTTTTAGAATTTTCACCAGCGCATCTGTCGGTTTTTCAATTGCTGGTAGTGGTAAATCTTTTAATTCAATTTTTCCTGGTCCGCCATAGACAAGGCCTTTCATCATTTTTTTCATATTTATTGGTTTAATTATTATAAAATGTAGTGGTTCGAGCGCTAATTGTCTGAAATAGTACCAGATTTCTTTAATTGAAATATTCTTTATTCCTTTTAAATGCTATCGAATAAATGATTAGTGTTATTCTATTTTAGCGTGATTTATGTTTGTAGAATGTTGTCATTGAGATTTTTAAAATAAAGGAAAGCGGTGGTCTTCTTTAAACACAGCAATACTAAAATGGTTTTTTATATAAATGTTAGATAAGAAGAGGAGTTGAAGTGATAAGCAAAGAGAAACAAAATCTATAAATTATATAGACTATATATTTTTTATACTATCTTTGCGCTAGTTATTTTGAAATACTTATCAAGAAAGGTGGAGGGAATGGCCCGTTGATACCTTAGCAACCATTAACAATTGTAAATGGTGCTAAATCCAACCCAAAAATATTTGGGGAAGTTAAGTCAGTTGAATGCAAAAATATTTTTATAAATATATGTAGCACTTCTGGTTTACGGAGGTGCTTCTTTATTCAGCAGCTTCTTGAAACTTGATTGATAGGTAAATTATTTAAAAGTTAAAATTAATTACGATGAAAAAAAACTTACTTACCTGTCTAATCCTTCGAATGCGCATCGATATTTGTTGCTGTACTTAGGGAGTAATAAATATCAGGGCATTTCAGCCCAAATTAACAATCATTTTTCAAGTCTTTTAAAATTGTCCCTGGCAGGGAAATGCAACTGCTATGCCTCGATTTTAGGAAACGCATTAATTAAAATTATTAATATATCCAATTATGTTCAAGAAAATTAAGCTGTCGGCAATTCTCTTTTTGCTGTTGCTTTCACAAATAGTACAGGCCCAGAATATTAAGGTATCAGGTACTGTAAAATCTGCAGATGGCGTAACCTTACCAGGTGTTTCGGTATTTGTTAAAGGCGCAAAACAAGCAGTTATGACCAATGGGAAAGGCATTTTTTCCATCACGCTAACAGGTAAAAGTACCTTGGTATTTTCCTATATCGGGTCTTCTACAAAAGAAGTTGAGGTAGATAACAGCACTAATTCTTTAGAAGTTATACTTAAAGACAGCGATAATGCATTAGATGAAGTTGTGGTAACTGCATTAGGTATTTCCAGACAAAAAAAATCTTTAGGATACGCAGTTCAGGAGCTTAAGGGTGATAATCTTGCTGAGGCTAAAGAAACAAATTTAGTGAATGCCCTTGCAGGTAAAGTTGCAGGTGTGAGGGTTACCAATAGTCAGGGAAATATGGGATCTTCGCGAATAGTAATTAGGGGAGAAACTTCTATCTCTGGAAATAATCAGCCTCTTTTTGTGGTAGATGGGATTCCGGTAGATAATTCGCAACTCAATTCTGCAGGTGCAAGAGATTTTGCCAATACCATTTCTGATATCAACCCTAATGATATTGAATCAATGAGTGTCTTAAAAGGACCAAATGCAGCAGCACTATATGGATCAAGAGCGGCGGCTGGTGTAATTATTATCAAAACAAAAACGGGTAAGTCGAATAAAGGACTGGGGATTACCTTCAACTCTAATGCAGTTTTAGAAAGTTTGCTTACCCTTCCAGTGTATCAAAATGCATTTGGACAGGGCTCAGAAGGTAAGTTTAGCTATGTTGATGGAAAAGGTGCTGGTATAAACGATGGTGTTGATGAAAGTTGGGGCCCCAAACTTGATGGAAGATTGATTCCACAGTTTTATTCTAAAGGCATACCCGTTCCATTTGTAGCGCATCCTAATAATGTCAGGGATTTTTTTGAAACCGGTTATTCCTTAAGCAATGGCATTTCTGTAGCAGATGCAACTGAAAAGATCGATTATCGCTTATCCTATAATAACTTGAAGCAAGTAGGCGTGGTTCCAAATTCGGGTCAGGGTAAAAACTCTTTTGCGTTGAACACAACTTTAAGGTTAACACCAAAAGTGACCATTAGCGCAAATGCGAACTATAGCAAACTAGGTACTGATAATTTACCTGGAACGGGTGGTTCCAGAGCTACAAGTACAATGCTCCAGTTTACTTGGTTTGGAAGACAGGTAGATGTCAATAGATTGAAAAATTATTTGGATGAGAACGGAAATACCTTCAATTGGAACAACAGTTATTACAGTAACCCCTATTGGGTAGCTTATGAAAATACGGTTTCACAGAACAGAAACAGATTAATTGGAAGTATTGGTTTGAATTATAAAATTATCGACGGTTTAGCGTTTAACCTCCGTTCGGGAACAGATTATTATAACGATCGCCGCAAAATTAAGGTAGCTTATGGTACAAGTGGTACGCTGTTTGGTTCGTATACAGAAAGTGCGTTTACTGTCAATGAAAACAATACAGATGCCACCTTAAACTTTACTAAACAGTTGAATACAGATTTCAGTTTGGAGGCTTTATTAGGGACTAACATCCGTTCCCGCTACATCGAACAGAATGATCAAAGTGCACCACGATTAGCCGTTGCTGGTCTGTATAATTTGAGTAATTCCAGAGATCCTTTAACTTCATCTAATAGATTTACCGACCTGAAATCTTATAGCGGATATGCCTCAGCGCAAATTGGATTTAGAAATTATCTATATGCAAACGTTACTGCCCGTAACGACTGGTCGTCGACTTTACCGGCAGAAAACAGGTCTTACTTTTATCCTTCTTTTAACGGAAGTATGGTACTAACTGAAGCTTTTGATATTAAAAGTAGCGTATTGAATTTTGCGAAAATCCGTGGAGGCTGGTCGAAGGTGGGTAAAGATGCAGATCCTTACCAATTGTTGAATACCTATGTTTTTGGTGCGCCATTCGGTTCCAATCCACAGCTTTCCCCATCTTCAACGGATTACAATCCAGACTTGAAACCAGAAACTACAACGTCCTCAGAGATAGGTGCAGAAGCAGTGTTATTTGATAAAAGACTTCGTTTTGACTTGAGTTTATACAATACAAATAGTTATGACCAAATTCTGAGTGTAGATGTAAGTCAGAGTACAGGGTTTCGTTCAAAATTGTTCAATGCAGGTAAAATTAATAATAAGGGTATTGAAGTTCAATTCGGCATAACACCAATAAGAAAAGCATTTACCTGGGATATAGATTTGAATTATGCAGCCAATAGAAGTAAAGTAATTGAACTTGACAAAGCTGGCTTACTACAGAATTATGTGGTTAGTACAAGTACTGTACAGGTAATTGCAGCTGTAGGTGAGCCTTATGGAGCGCTGTTCGGGAATGCTTTTTTAAGAGACGGCAATGGAAATATAGTTGTTAATGCAACCGGAACGCCACAAGCTGATCCAAACAAAAAAGTATTGGGCAAATATACTCCAGACTGGATAGGAGGGATTTCAAATACATTTAGTTATAAGGGAGTTAGCCTAGGTATTTTGGTTGACGCTAGTTTTGGCGGCTCAATTTATAACGGAACTTATTCAACCGGAACTTATACAGGTATTTTAGCCTCAACACTACCAGGAAGAGCTGCTGAATATGGTGGTATCTCTTATTATTATCCTGGCGATTTAAAGGGGAATGGAACGGTTAGATTAGCAAGCGGTGCAGCTGCACCAGCCGGAGTAACAGTTTATGATGATGGAATTATATTCGATGGTGTAACGGCTGATGGAAAACGTAACGAGAAAATTCTCCCAGCACAACAGTATTACAAATCTTTCCGTACCATTAATGAAGCCAACATTTTTGATGCTTCTTATGTAAAGTTACGTGAAGTTAAATTAAGCTATAACCTTCCATTAAAGTGGATCAGTTCTTTAAATCTTCAAGGGGTTTCTGTTTCGCTGGTAGGCCGTAACCTGATGATCATCCATCGTAACGTGGAAGATATAGATCCTGAGGTTGCCTTCAATACTGGAAACGGACAGGGCATAGAAAGTCTCTCCAATCCAACTACGCGTTCTTACGGACTAAATCTTAACATTAAATTTTAACATTTCCAGACATGAAAAAGAATAGAATATATATCATTGCTATGTTAGCGCTTTCACTTGCTTCATGTAGTAAGGAACTTGATAAAGTGAACATCAATCCAAATGCCACAGAAAATGCGCAGCCCGATTACCTTTTAACGGGGGCTATTAAAAATACAGTAGATGCTTATTGGGGAGTAACCAATAATATGAATTCTAGCTTACTTTTTGCGCAACATTGGGCAAAGGTTCAATATACAGAAGAAGACAGGTTTATATTTTCAAATAGTAGTTTTGTTTCGCTTTGGTCTGTCGGTTATTCGCAGAGTATTAACGCCTTTGATAAAATTATAGAAATAGGAAATACTACGAGCAATCCAAATTATAAAGGAGTGGCCTTAACACTAAGATCTTGGGTGTTTCTTTTACTTACCGATGCATATGGAGATATTCCGTATTCGCAGGCGGGAAAGTTAAACGAGTTTATCACACCCACTTATGATAAGCAAAAAGATGTTTATTTTGGTTTATTGGAGGATCTTAAAACAGCTAAAACGACTTTGGATCCGGCAGGAAAAGCAATAGCGGGCGACCTTATTTACAATGGAAATATTGACAGATGGAAAAAACTAGCCAATTCACTAAGACTGAAAATAGCACTTCGCATTGCGGATAAAGAACCTGCAAAAGCAAAACAGGTTTTAGATGAAATCAAAGCTGATGGCGATCTATACCTTAACGACAATACGGCTATTGCACAATTGGTTTATCAGCTCTCCCCACAGCAAAATCCAATAGGAGCTCAATTTGAGAACAGAGATGATTACAGGATAAGTAAAACCATTGTAACTAAATTATTTAGTTTGAACGATCCAAGACTGGCAATTTATGCGAGTAAAACACAAATCGCTACGCCAGCAGAATATGTGGGCTTGCCAAACGGTTTAACCAATTCTGAGGCTAGTATTATTGGGTTTGCAAAAACATCTAAACCGGGAGCCTATTTTCTTTTGCCACAGGCACCTGCAGTTATTTTTAGTTATGCTGAGGTGTTGTTTGGTAGGGCAGAAGCTGCCGCAAGAGGCTTTACTACCGAAAACGCAGCCGACTTATATCAACAGGCAATTAGAGCATCTTTAAAGCAGTATAATGTTTCTGATGCTGTAGCAACAACTTATTTAGGTCAGGCTTCGGTTCAGTATGATGCCGCAAATTACAAGAAGTCAATAGGTGAGCAAAAATGGATCGCACTTTTCGGACAAGGTTTGGAAGCTTGGACAGAAAGACGCAGGCTTGATTACCCGCAATTAACAGCCTCGGTAAATACGGTGTTAGATGGAAAAATTCCAGTTCGTTTTATTTATCCTGGAACGGAACAATCTTTAAATGGCCAGAGTTATAAAAATGCGGTAGCTAACCAGGGTGTCGATTTATTAACCACCAAATTGTGGTTTGATGCTTACTAAGAGTGTCAAAAAGATTTAAAAAGCCCCCATTAAGTTTCTTGCTTTTTGGGGGCTTTTGCATGAGGTTAATTTTTAATTTACCAATTTTAATAAGTTAAGATCAAAATATATTATTTTACATTATGAAAATACTTGTGGTAGAAGACGAGCTGGCATTGCTTGAAAGTATTCTGGACTATTTTACTGGTGAAGGAAATATTTGTCAATATGCAGCTGATTTCCATTCAGCGATGGAAAAAATAAGTATTTACAATTATGATTGTATCCTGCTTGATCTTGGTTTGCCAGGGGGAGAAGGGTTAAGTATTCTTAATAAAATAAAAGAACTTAAGAAAAAGGATGGCGTATTGATTATTTCTGCAAGACACTCACTGGATGATAAACTTGCCGGACTTGATCTTGGAGCTGATGATTACCTGGTTAAACCGTTCCACCTTTCAGAACTTAAAGCCAGGGTGAGTGCTATTGTGAGAAGAAAAAACTTTAATGGAGATAATATTATCATATTTAACGAGATTTCTGTTGATGTTTCTGGAATGTTAGTAAATGTAAATAAAGCAAACGTGATACTCACCAAAAAAGAGTTTGACTTACTGGTTTATTTTCTTTCCAATAAAAATAAAGTGGTTTCAAAAAATGCAATGGCAGAACACCTCTGGGGCGATGAAATGGACATGTCTGATGATTTTGATTTTATATATACTCATGTAAAAAATTTAAGAAAAAAACTGATGGAGGCAGGCGCTAAAGATTATTTGCGCTCACTTTATGGTATCGGTTATAAATTTAGCGAACGATGAGACTTTCGACTAATTACAACAGGGTAAACATTCTTACTTCTATTATAACTCTAATTATAACAGGTGGAATTTATTATCTTTTTATTCATTCCATTTTAACAGATAAACTTGATAAGGATTTAGCTGTTGAGGAAGATGAGATTCGCCAATATACAGCTACCTACGGCCAGTTACCTTTGCCTGCAAGTTTTATCGATCAGCAAGTTTCTTATAAAAAAATAAAGCTCGGTTCAGAAAAAAGGGATTTCTCTTACACGACTTATTTCAATTTGAAAGAAAAAGAAGAAGAACCTGGTCGAAGTCTTTTTACCTGGGTAAAATTACGTGAGCAGGTTTATGAGGTTAGGATTACCAAATCAAGACTAGAAGCTGAAGACTTAGTACGGGTGATTTTATTAATTACCCTTGCAGTAACTGTGATTTTGCTTGTTGCACTTTTGCTGATTAACAGGTTTTTGCTGAATAGGCTCTGGCAACCATTCTATAGCATCTTGAATCGAATAAAGGCATTTGAGGTGACTTCGACGGAAAATATAAAAGAAGAACCTACCAAAATTGATGAATTTATACAGCTGAATGCTTCTGTAAATGCAATGGCCGAAAAGGTTCGTAAAGATTACCGTGAACTCAAAAGTTTTACCGATAATGCTTCACACGAAATGATGACGCCCTTGGCAGTTATCAATTCCAAATTGGATTCACTGCTCCAAACCGAGTCTTTTACCGAACAACAGGGCGTATTGATAGAAGATATTTATCATGCTATTGGTAAATTATCGCGCTTGCACCAATCGTTGCTTTTGCTTGCGAAAATAGAAAACAACCTGATTTCTGATGTGCAGGAAGTTGATATGGCTGAATTAATCAGCGGTAAAATACGGCAATTTCATGAGCTCTTTGAACGAGATGAGCTGAAGATCGAATGGATATCGAATCCCCAAACTGTTAAAATGAGCAAATATTTGGCAGACATTTTATTAAATAATCTTTTCAGCAATGCGGTGAAGCACAATATACATGGGGGAGAGATTAACTTATTACTTGTAGATGAAAAATTAACTATTTCGAACTCTGGAAAAGATTTGAATATGCAAACTGATTTATTCGATCGCTTTTCAAAATCTGCTGAATCTGATGGAATGGGTTTGGGTTTGGCTATTACTAAGCAAATTTGCAACCTGTATGGATTTAGTTTGGAACATGCCAATCTCAACGGCAAACATTTTTTCTCTGTTTATTTTAATTCAGAATCCTAACTACAGAATTGCTTCATAATTGACTCGTAGCTTTAAATAAAAAAATAAAACTATGAAAAGATTTTTTGGAATTCTATTAGCAATAGTTTGCGCTGCAACTGCTGCAAATGCACAGAAGGTTAGTGGCGATAAAGTGCCTGCACCAGTTAAAACTTCCTTTGCAAAACTGCACCATGGAACCAAAGTTACTTGGGAAATGGAGAAAAAGGATTACGAAGCAGGCTTTATAGCCGCCGGAAAAGAAACCTCGGAAGTTTATTCTGCAATTGGAAAGCTTTTAGAAACTGAAGTGGAAATTAAAAGTGCTGAACTTCCTTCAGCTGTTCTTGCCAAATTAAAAGGCATGAAGATAGCTGAAGCCGCAAAAATTACCAAATCGGATGGTACGGTGAACTATGAAGCAGAAGTAAAGGGAAAAGACCTTATTTTTGATGCAAAAGGTAACTTGGTAAAACTTTAAGACATGGTTAGATTCTTCCTGACGGTTTCCGCTATTTTTATATTCAACCTTTTCGCTTTTTCGCAGACTACTGAATCTATCCTGATAACAAAACCTGATTCCCTTGGAAGCTGGTACACAGGAAAAGAGATTCCGAAACGTAAATTCAAAGCCACTGCTTTCATAGCACCTGTAGTTTTGATTGGTTACGGGTTTGCATCGGTTTATGATCATGGCGCATTAAGACAACTTGATGTGAGCACGAAAGCGGAGCTTCAGGAAGATCACCCTTTATTTGCCGCACACGTAGATGATTATCTTCAATTTGTTCCTGCAGCTGCCGTTTATGCCCTTAATCTATCAGGAATAAAAGGTAAACATAATTTATTTGATGCTTCCATGTTGTATGTCACTTCTGTTGCAATTATGGGGGCTTCTACACACTTTGTTAAGCAGGGTGTGGGGCGCATGAGGCCAAATGAGCGAGGGAATAACTCTTTCCCTTCCGGGCATACAGCATCATCCTTCATGGCTGCAGAATTCTTGTATCAGGAGTATAAAGACGTGAACCCATTGATTGGTTATGCAGGTTATTTTGTAGCTACAGCTACAGGAACCCTTCGGATGTATAATAACAAGCATTGGTTCAGCGATGTAGTTGCAGGTGCCGGTTTTGGTATAGCCTCTACCAAAATTTCCTATCTGGTCTATCCTTATATAAAAAGTCTGTTTACCACTAAGAAAGAAGGGAATTTTACTTTAATGCCTTTTCGGGGGCAGGGTGCGACAGGTTTAATGCTGTCTGGAAAATTTTAAAACGACAGCGTTGCTCCATAATTTCTCTTAACTTACTATTGAATTACGTTGGTAAGTTTCAATAGCTTTTTATTTGTTGCATAAAAATGAATAATCTTAATAAATATCTTTTTATCATTTGTCTCAGCCTCTTTGCTGTAAAGGCTTTTGCCCAGAATCCCACGCGAGATCTGGATTATTACCTGAATCAGGCACGCGCTTCAAGCCCGCTTTTGAAAGATCAGCAAAATCAGCAGAGATCATCAGGAATTGATAGCCTCATTATTAAAGCAACAGCAAAACCACAACTTACAGCTAATGGCGCTGGATTATACGCCCCAATTATCCGGGGTTACGGATATGATGAAGTGATTACGAACGGACATTCACTGGAGGGTTACCTTAAACTGGATTACGATTTGCTGAATAAAAAGCGCATCAGCAACCAGTTGGAGGGGGTTAAAATCCAGCGTGATTCCATACTTTATGCGAGCATGATTTCTCTTTATGACCTCAACCGATCGATAGTTGATCAATATCTGCTGGCCTATGGGAGCCAGGAACAACGTGACTTTAATAGAGAGGTTGTCTTTTTACTGGAAAAAGAAGAGGTATTGCTTAAACAACTAACCCGAAGCAATATTTACAAGCAATCAGAATACCTGACCTTTCTGGTTACCCTACAGCAACAGCAGCTGGCTGCGAAACAATCTGAATTACAGTTGCAAAATGATTATGCAACCTTGGCCTTTATTTCCGGTGTTATTGATACGACATCAATGCTTTTAACGCAGCCTAAAATTGATAATAGTGGAATACATACTGATAGAAATTTCTTCTTGCAAAAATTTTCCATTGATAGTTTGAAAAATGAAAATATAAGGCAGGAGATTAATCTAAGTTATAAACCTAAACTTGGGATTTATGCAAATGGTGGTTACAGCTCTTCCCTTATTTTACAACCTTATAAAAATTTTGGAGCCAGTGTTGGCTTTACTTTTTCAGTGCCCATTTATGATGGTCAACAAAGGAAAATGCAATATGATAAACTGGCGATATCTTCAAATACAATTTCAGCCTACAAAAATTTCTTTGTTAGTCAGCAAGCCCAGCAGTTAATCCTAATTCGTCAACAAATTGCCCAAACGGATGTACTTTTTGTAAAGATAAACGAGCAGATAAAATTTAGTAAAGCCCTTATAGATGTCGACAGTAAACTCCTTCATACTGGAGATTTGAGAATTGCAGACTTTGTAATTGCGATAAACAATTATATGGCTGCCCAGAACTTATTTAGGCAAACCACTATTAATCGGTTGAAACTTATCAATCAATACAACTATTGGAATAAATAATTATGAATGGATATCAAAAACAAATTAGCGGTAGGACCTCATCAATATTTATGTTTGGCATTATAATGTTTCTTTTTTCAAGCTGTGTAAACAATGCTCCAGAAGTAACAGCAGATGCTCCACTAACTGTTACCCCTGTTGAGGTCACTGGCGTAACTGATAGTGCTATGAATGATTATATAGATATCTCTGCTGTGTCAGCATATCTTGAGAAAAGCTTCGTAAAGGCCAATATCAATGGTTATGTGGAAAAGGCAAATATAAAATTGGGACAGCAAGTGGGCCGAGGTCAACTCCTTTTTTCACTTATCACAAAGGAAGCCCGATCTATCGGTAATACCGTAAATAAACTGGATCCCAATTTCAAGTTCTCCGGTGTATCTGTCATCAGCGCAGATGGAATGGGAATTGTAGTTCAGGTAAACCATCAGAAAGGTGACTATGTTCAGGATGGTGAAGCGATGGCAACGATAAGTAACCGAAACAGCCTTGTTTTTTTACTTGACCTGCCTTATGAGCTTAACCAGATAATTTCTGGCAATCAAAATCTGAATGTAATTCTTCCAGATGGTGTAGAACTTTCCGGAATGGTCTCTGGAACAATGCCTGCCGTTGACTCTCTTGCGCAAACACAACGTTACATCATAAAGGTTAATGCTAAAAAGGATATTCCCGAAGGGTTGATCGCTAAGGTGCGGTTAACCAAATCAGCCCATCCGAAAGCACGGATATTACCAAAATCAGCGATATTATCAAACGAAATAGAAGATGAATTCTGGGTAATGAAATTAATTAATGACTCCACAGCTATAAAGGTTATTGTTGAAAAAGGAATTGAAGGGGCTGGCAGTGTAGAGATTCTTAAACCAATATTTTCTAAAACAGATCGCATAATTAAAACAGGTAATTATGGCCTTGCTGATACTGCAAAAGTAAAGATCCAGAAGAAGCCATGAAAAACTTTTTTATAATTCATAAGAATTCTATCCTGGCGGTAATGGTCATCATCCTCGTTGGTGGCGTCTATTCTTTTTTTCACTTGAAAACCGGCCTCTTTCCGGAAATCACCTTTCCGAAAATTAAAATTATTGCTGATACAGAGCTGCAGCCCGTAGATAAAATGGTGGTAACTGTTACCCGCCCATTAGAAAATACAGTTAAACAGGTTCCTGAACTTCAGCTGATAAGAAGCACGACTAGTCGCGGCAGTTGCGAGCTTTCCGCTTATATGAACCCGGGTGCTGATATTGATTTGAGCCAACAGCGTATAGAATCGCAAATTGCAAAAATTAGTGCCACCCTTCCACCAGGCGTTAATATTTCGGTTGAAAAAATGAACCCTTCAATTCTGCCGGTTAGTGGATACAGTTTAGAAAGCCATAGCTATTCATCCGCAGAACTTAAAAAAATTGCAAATTTTACAGTAAAACCATTTCTTTCCCAGGTTTCCGGGGTCTCTGAGATTAGGGTCATTGGTGGTAAAACAAAAGAACTATGGATGGAGCTTGATGCTCAGCGTATGCAGGTTCTCGGTATTACTCCGGATTTGATAAACCAGGCCCTTTTACAAACTAATTTTATAAAATCTAACGGTTATTTATCAGATAATAATTTCCTGTATTTATCCATTACCGATGCCTCAGTTAAGACAAAAACAGATTTAGAAAATCTTGTGCTTACTCGTAAGGGGAATAGGATTGTGAAGGTTAATGATATTGCTAAAGTTAGTTTTCAGCAGAGTGTAGAATATACCAGGATAAATGCGAATGGATACGATGGAGTCTTGATTGCGGTGATTAAACAACCGAACGCAAATTTGATTGACCTGTCTAGTGAGATGAAAGCAAAGGTCGCCCAATTAAAAAACATCCTGCCTCCTGGAATTACGATTAAACCATATTACTTACAGGCAGATTTTGTAAATGAATCCGTTAAAAGTGTAAGGGATAGTTTATTTATAGGCCTTACATTGGCCATGATTGTTGCCGTTATTTTTCTCCGCTCTTTAAAAGCCAGTGCTACCATTCTTATTACGATTCCTATAACGCTGTGCCTGACCGTGATCTTCTTATTGGGGATTGGATACACCCTTAATATAATGACCTTAGGTGCCATTGCGGCAGCAATTGGTTTAATTATAGACGATGCGATCGTGGTTGTGGAGCAAATTCATCGTACACATGAAGAGCATCCGGAGGAGCCGACGATAAAATTGCTTGGAAAGGCCATAAGCTATTTATTTCCTGCAATGTTAGGATCATCAATCAGTACGATTGTGATCTTTGTGCCTTTCATACTGATGACGGGGGTAGTCGGATCATATTTTCAGGTGATGACCAATACGATGATAATCATCTTAGTCTGCTCGTTTTTTGTAACTTGGATTGCTTTGCCGGTTATTTATTTATTGTTAACAAAAAACCCATCAGAAAGGTCGGCAGGAAAAGAAGTAATTGTACATGAAGTAAAACCCCAGAACTGGGTGCGTTATTTTATCATGCGTCCTTACATTACTTTTATTTTCCTATTGATGCTCGTTGCGTCCATTGCAATAGTTTTCCCAAGATTGCAAACAGGATTTTTACCCGAAATGGACGAAGGAAGTATTGTTCTGGATTATTCTACCCCACCAGGAACATCGCTTGAAGAGACTGACAGAATGCTTAAAGAGGTTGAAAAGGAAATCGTTAAAATTCCTGATGTACAGGCTTACTCAAGAAGAACCGGTACGCAGATGGGCTTCTTTATTACCGAGCCTAATACCGGTGATTATTTAATTCAGCTTAAGGCGAATAGGACCAAGCGTACTGAGGAGGTGATAGCAGCTATAAGAGCTCATATAGAAAGTACCCAGCCAGGACTTGTTGTAGATTTCGGGCAGGTTATTGGCGATATGCTAGGGGATTTAATGAGCTCTACCCAGCCAATTGAAATTAAAGTATTTGGCGGCGACCAGCAAAAGTTACAGGGACTATCCAAACAGATAGCCGAATTGGTATCTAAGGTTAGCGGAACTGCAGATGTTTTTGATGGAATTGTGCTTTCAGGCCCTACAGTAAACATAGTGCCAAATTATGCAGCACTTGCCCAATATGGCATTACGCCCTTATCCTTTCAGCAGCAATTGCAAACCGCCATGCAGGGCAGTGTTATCGGTGAGATGTACGACAAACAGCAGCTTTCTCCGATAAGGATGGTCTACCCCGGAAGCCGGAAATTCGGGACATCAGCTATTTCAACAATCAAGATATTCCTGAACGATGGAACGGCAATCCCCATACAGAATCTGGCTAAGGTTGAACTTAAAATGGGTAATGCAGAGGTAATGCGAGAGAACCTGCAGACCATTGGTGCAATTACCGCACGACTGGATAATCGGGACCTTGGAAGCGTGATGAAGGATATTCAGTCAGTTATTAAGTCTAATGTGAATTTACCCTCAGGATATCATATGGAATATGGAGGTGCCTACAAAGAGCAGCAAAAATCTTTTTCAGAACTTTTAACCATTCTTATTGCTTCAAGCTTATTGGTGTTTACCGTTATATTATTTCTTTTTAGAGATTTTCGTGTAGCTTTTATTATCATCCTCGTTTCCGTACTGGGCATTTCGGGTAGCTACATTGGTTTATTAATTACCGGTACACCTTTGAATGTTGGGAGCTATACAGGTTTAATTATGATTGTAGGTATTATTGGAGAGAATGCGATATTTACTTTCCTTCAATTTAAGGAATCGCTTCACGATAAAAATGTCGATGACGCCATTACTTTTGCCATTTCCACACGTTTACGTCCAAAATTAATGACTGCTTTAGGTGCCATAATCGCACTAATGCCCTTAGCATTAGGTATTGGTGCGGGAGCTCAGTTGCATCAGCCTCTTGCTATTTCAGTTATCGGTGGTTTCCTAGTGGCGCTACCACTATTATTGATTGTGCTGCCGACTTTAATCAGAAGGTTTTATAAACATAATCCGTTGCCAAATGAGAGAATGGGTTAATAAAATTACGAAAGACAAGAAATTGGAACTTATTTTTCAACTTCTTGCCATGATAGCCTTAATGGGTTTCATACTCCTTACAGCGCTTATTGTGATTTATCCGACTGGAATAATTGATAAATGGTTTTCTCTTGAGATACAGGAAAATTCAAGCCCGCTTTTCGATGTAATGATGACAGCCATTAGCACACCAGGGTATATGAAAGTTACCATCCCATTGGTTATTGGAATGGCGGCAATATTTCTGTTTTTTAAGAAAACCAGGCAATCATTATTTATTGCGCTAACCTTGCTCTCGGGTTTATTCAGTTCAGTTGTAAAATACTTTGTAAACCGACCCAGACCAGCAAAAGATTTAGTCCGTATAATTGAAATCACCCGCCAGCAAAGTTTTCCCAGTGGGCATGTGACTTTCTATACCGTTTTTTTTGGCTTCCTAATTTTTCTGATGTACAGCATCAAAGAAATTCCTCAGATACTTAGATTATCCGTTGCAACCATTTCTGCATTATTCATTATGATGATATCCATATCAAGAATATATCTTGGAGCGCATTGGCTAACAGATGTACTTGGAGGTTATTTCCTCGGAAGCATTGTGCTTTATAGCTTGGTCTATTTATATAAAAAATAAACAACACCAATAAAAATAATTCCAACTTAAAAATATAAAACGAAAAGGAAATTATTAGCGATCATGCAGATTTCAACAGCTGCCCTTTCCGGAAGTGCACAAAAGAAAACCGGTTTACGTATTCTTGCTATCCGTAAAAAACCATAATACCTCAGGAGATTATGGAATTGCCATCGCAGGAGAATTTGGTAAACGCTATTCGACTAATGGAAAATCTGGGAACCTGTACCGTATTTGATCTGAGAAATTTCATAGTGATTCTTCAAATTACAGTGGAGAAAAACCCGTATGCAAATTTTTTAAGGATTATGCTAAAAAGGTAGTAGTTTTCAATGGAAAGAGTCAGGATGCGACATTATCGATGCACAGCTTGATAAAGTTTTGATGAGTATTCCGCTCGGTGGAAAACCAGAATCTGGTGTATCAGTTGGAAAAGTTTCTGGGCTCATTTACAGTTGATTTTAAAAAAAAAGTACGAGGAGGATAAAGAATGTACAAAGCGGTTTAAAATATATAGATACGCTGTATTTGACCTGATTGGAAAAGAAGCCTTCAATAATTTTCTGGAGGAGAAAAAAAGCACGTTTTTTTTAGTAAATAGTAAGTAGGAAAATGTAGACCTCATAATTAAAGGCGTTCAAGTAGCTTATCATAACACTATTGCAGCGATACGCTTTAAAGAATGAGATTATTTGGCTGCAATTGTAAATTATCTAAATAAATAGTATAAAATAGTTTACTTTTTGTTTATTAATATGTATACAATTGTTTACCTTTGATTATCTCAAAACAGAAAGAGAGATGAAATGGAATGAGCTACTTAAGAAAATGAAAAAGGCCGGATATGTTTATCTGCGAGATGCGAAAGGTAGCCATGAGATTTGGCATCACCCGGAAATCAAGGGAAGCGAGGAAACAATCGCAAAGCATGGATCAAAGGAAATAGGAACCGGACTAGCAAAAAAGATTCTAAAACGGGCAGGGCTTAAGTAACCTGCTTTTTAATTATAATAGGTTCTACAAGCCATTTTGTAGTGTTTTCGTGCGTTAATAGAATGATCAGAGAACACATAAAAAAGAAAAATAGCCACTAATGAAAAAGATCGTATTTATTGTTGAAAAAACCGCAGATGGTTTTTCAGCTTATGCGGAGGATGATAATATCCACGCATCAACATCAGGCGATACAATGGCCGAATTAAGAACAAACATTGTAGATGCTTATAACTCAATAGCCGAATTAAAAGGCTTACCAGAGGTAACAATTGACACTATTAATATTCAGCTTGACTTACCTCAATTTTTTGAATACTATAAAATTATTAATGCAAGCGCATTAGGATCTCGTATAGGAATGGATAAAACATTACTATCACAATACATTAATGGCCATAAAAAAGCAGGACCGAAACAGGTGCAGCGCATTATGAATGGAATAAAGCAATTAGGCAGTGAACTGTCATCTTTAGAATTGGCATAAAAACAAAAGATGTCTATCTGAAAATTCGCCTGTAAAAAAATGGATTGTATATAAATCTGCATATTGACAATTAAAAAACCCTGTAAGTAGTTAACTTACAGGGTTTTAAACGTTGTGTCAGTACTCAGAGCGGGAATCGAACCCGCACGACTTTTAAGGTCACAGGATTTTAAGTCCTGCGTGTCTACCAGTTCCACCATCTGAGCAGGTGTTAAACCTTTTAAAATTAAAAACCCTCAATGAAGAAGGCTTTTAGAGCGAAAGACGAGATTCGAACTCGCGACCCCGACCTTGGCAAGGTCGTGCTCTACCAACTGAGCTACTTTCGCATTTTGTTGTCCTCATCCGAGGTCTAATAAACTAAGAAGCTTTTCGATATTTGAATAAGTTTCTTTCGTTTTGGTGATGCAAATATAGGCACAATTCTATCTCCTGCAAGTTATTTTTAAAAAAAAATCTTAGGTTTCTAGTAAGTTATTGTTTTTCAGCACCTCTAAAATTAAATTATGTTCGAAACCTCTGGTCAAAAGATGGGTTATTAGCTTATGTTTTCTTTTAAATGGATCTTTTTCCGTTATTATCCTCAGTTTTTTTTCCGCGCAATCTTGTAGCGTACTTAAATAATCGTCTTCATTTATACCATTAAGTGCACGGGTGATCATTTTTTCAGGTACCTTTTTCAACTTCAAGCCCTGTTTAATTTTAATTTTCCCCCACTTATTGATGTTAAATTTTCCAGAAACATAAGCTTTAGAGAATCTTTCTTCATTTAGAAAGTTCGTTAAAATTAATTCTGTGATCAGTTCTTCTACATCATTAGTGTATAAACCCCATTCATATAGTTTATTTCTGATCTCATATTGTGAGCGTTCCTGATAGGCACAATAGTGCTCCGCTTTAGCTAATGCAACTTTCTTATCTAAAACGACCGGTTTTTTGTTGTTAGTTTCCAATACTACAATATTACAAATATCTCCTCAACTCCTGTTTATTTAGTTTGCAGTAATCTTTAATGCTTTTTTATTATTACGCTTAACCTATAATTGGGGGCTGTCCATGACCCTTTAACCAATATATTTGTTCTTTATGTAGAATGTATTTTTCAGTAAAAAGCTATAATTTAGTCAGTCTGCACAACGGTTTTACTAAAATTACCTACATTAGTCTGCATGAAAACCAGCTACCGTAAGGTTGTAATAAAAATAGGATCAAATGTATTAACGCGTGAAGATGGTCTACCAGATCAAAACCGTATCGAACACCTGGTAGAACAACTGTCTGCTATTAAAAAACAAGGTATAGAAGTAGTCGTTGTTTCTTCTGGTGCTGTAGCTTCCGGAAGAAGTCTGATAAAAATCCAGGAAAAGCAAAATACAGTAGCAGCACGCCAGCTTCTTGCTTCCATTGGCCAAATTAAGCTCATCAATACTTACATGCAACTGTTTGAAAAACAAGAACTTATCTGTTCACAGGTTTTGGTGACCAAAGAGGATTTCAGGGACAGGATGCATTACTTGAATATAAAGAATTGTCTGGAAATATTACTCCAATACCATGTTATTCCTATTGTAAATGAAAATGATGTCGTATCCGTAACCGAGTTAATGTTTACCGATAATGACGAGCTTGCCGGATTAATTGCCTCTATGCTCAATGCGGATGCTTTAATTATCCTTTCTAATGTTGATGGCATTTATAATGGCGACCCAAAAACAGCAGGTACAACCGTTATAGAAAAAATTAAGCCCGGTGCCCAAAACCTTTCCTCCTTTATTACCACAGCAAAATCTGGATTTGGAAGAGGTGGAATGGTGACTAAACTTTCTATGGCTCAAAAAATCGCCAAATTAGGAATACCTGTCCACATCGCTAATGGTACAAGAGACAATATTATTATTGATGTTTTAACAGAAAACGTAATACACACACACTTTTTAGCGGAGAAAAATACTTCAGGGAAAAAGAAGTGGATTGCACATTCAGAGAATTCAGCAACTGGTGTAGTTAAACTTAATCTTGGTGCCCAACAAGCGTTGATATCAGGTAAAGCGAGCAGCCTATTGCCCATTGGAATCGTTGAGCTGCAGTCAGCATTTATGAAAGGTGATATCATTAAATTAATAGGGGAGGACAATAAGCTAATTGGTTTAGGAATTGCAGAATATGGTATTGATAAAGCCAGAGAAAGAATTGGCTTGAAAGGGCAGAAACCTTTAGTACATTATAATTATTTTTATGCGATTAGTTAGTCATTATTAGAATTTAATAAGATCATGGAATACCAAATTTACTTCCAAAATAGCCTCAAAGCAAAGAAAGATATTTCTCTGCTTACCAATGACGAAATCAATAAAATATTATTGGAATTGGCTGATGCTGTGGAGGAAAGCATACCTTTATTAATAAAGGAAAATCAGAAGGACTTGGATCAAATGTCTGACACGGATCCTAAATACGACCGGCTAAAACTAACTGCAGTGAGTATCGCTGCCATTTCATCCGATATTAGAAAAGTTGCTAAACTTCCTAACCCTTTAGGAGTAGTTTTATCGGAGCAAGTAATGCCCAATGGATTGCATATTTCTAAAGTTAGGGTGCCACTGGGCATTGTAGGTGTTATTTATGAGGCACGCCCAAATGTGACCCTTGATGTTTTTACTTTATGTTTTAAAACGGGTAATGTTTGCATCTTAAAGGGAGGCAGTGATGCTGAATTTTCTAATCAAGCGATTATATCGGTTATTCACCAGGTTTTAAATGCACATAACCTTAATTCAGCTTTTGTTACGCTTCTGCCTTCAGAACGTGCAGCCACTCATGCCTTGCTTCAGGCCAGAGGTTTTGTTGATGTGTTGATCCCTCGCGGTAGTCAGCAGCTCATTAACTACGTTCGTGAAAGTAGCAAAATTCCTGTTATAGAAACTGGTGCAGGTATTGTACATGTATATTTTGATGCTCAGGGTGATTTAAATAAAGGTAAAGGGATCATTTTCAATGCTAAAACCAGGCGTGTGAGTGTTTGTAATGCACTGGATTGTTTGCTGGTTCATCAAGACCGCCTTAACGACTTACCCGAACTGCTGCAGCCTTTAATAGCAGAGAATGTAACGCTTTTTGCTGATGATGCGGCTTTCAGCCAATTAAAGAATAGTTATCCTGGCCATTTACTTCAAGTTGCCAAACCTGAACATTATGGTACAGAGTTTTTGGACTATAAATTGGCCGTTAAAACTGTCGAAGATATCAATGAAGCCCTTAATCATATTGCTGAAAACAGCTCAAAGCACAGCGAAGCCATCGTTTCTGAAAACCCTAACCATATAGCGTTGTTTTTAAACCAGGTAGATGCCGCAGCTGTCTATGCTAATGCTTCAACAGCTTTTACTGATGGCGGACAATTTGGACTGGGTGCAGAAATCGGTATCTCGACTCAAAAACTCCATGCCCGCGGACCAATGGGCCTGGAGGAATTGACTAGTTACAAATGGTTAGTTTGGGGAGAAGGACAAATAAGATAATATGGAACTTATTCATACCATGAAACATTTGGCAGTACTGTTAAATGCAAAATCATTTATAGGAAACCCCAGTGCGGTGATCGAGAACCTAGTTATTGACAGTAGGAGTATCATCAATCCCGAATGTGCCTTGTTTTGTGCTTTATCTGCACAGAGAGATGGACATGAATATATAAAAGATGCTTTTGACCATGGTATCCGGAACTTTTTAATCAGCGATGAAAATTATTTTGGGCTGTATGCTGATGCCAATTTCTTGTTAGTAGAAAATGTAACTGTCGCGTTACAAAGTTTAGCGAAATACAAACGCGAACTTTACGCCATCCCCATTATTGCCATCACTGGCAGTAATGGGAAAACCATGGTTAAAGAATGGTTGTACCAATTATTGGCGCACGAATATAATATCGCCAGAAGTCCCAGAAGTTATAATTCTCAAATTGGGGTGCCCTTGTCTTTGTGGCAAATTAATGAAGAACATACCCTAGGGATATTTGAGGCTGGCGTGTCAAAAAATGGGGAGATGCATGCTTTAGCAGAAATAATTAGGCCCACTATTGGCATCCTCACTAATATTGGTGAGGCTCATGCCGAAGGTTTCTCCACAAGTAAAGATAAATTACTGGAGAAATTAAAACTCTTTGTTGACACCGAACTGTTCATTTATTCTCCTGATTATATTCATGGTATTCCTGAAAAGGAATTGCCTGGTGTGAGGAAGTTTTCCTGGAGCACTACGCAAAATGCGGATTTGAAAATCATGTTTATTGAACCTATCGAGCAGCAAACTTATATTAGTGCTTTTTATAATGGCGCCACTATTGAATGTCTTCTGCCTTTCAGGGATAAGGCTTCTATAGAAAATGGTATCATTTGCTGGGCTGCTTTACTGGCCTTGGGTTATGCTCCTGACACAGCAGACTTGCGTTTAGAGAAATTATCCCGTATTAGCATGCGCCTGGAATTAAAGAATGGCATCAATCAGTGTTCCATCATCGACGATTCATACAGTGCTGATATTTCTTCTCTGGCTATAGCCCTGGATTTTCTTAACATACAAAATCAACACTTAAAAAAGACGCTTATCCTTTCTGATTTACAGGAAACAGGTAAAAGTAATGAAGCCCTGTATGAGGAGATTGCTTCTTTAATCAGACAAAAACAGGTGAACCGGTTAATTGGGATCGGGCCGAATATTTCTGACTTTGCATCACTTTTTGAGCTCGAGACTAAATTTTACAATTCTACACAGGCATTTATAGATGATTTTCCTGGTCAGCATTTTGCTAATGAAACCATTTTAGTAAAAGGTGCCCGAAAGTTTGAATTTGAACGTATCAGTAAATTGCTTGCCCAAAAACTTCATGATACAGTCATGGAAATAAATTTAAATGCCCTCGCTAGCAATCTTCGTTTTTATAAATCAAAGTTAAATGCCGGCGTAAGGGTGATGGCCATGGTTAAAGCTTTTTCTTATGGCAGCGGAAGTTTTGAAATTGCTAATGTTTTGCAATACCACAAAGTAGATTACCTTGCGGTTGCTTTTGCTGATGAAGGTATAGCGTTAAGAAAAGCTGGCATTACCTTGCCTATTATGGTAATGAGTCCTGAGCCTTCCGCTTTCGAGGCCATTGTGAAGTATAAACTGGAACCTGAACTTTATAATCTTGATATTTTTAAGGGGTTTTTGAGTTTTCTGGAAGATCATGAACATGCTTATCCTGTACATTTAAAAATCGATACTGGTATGCACAGGTTAGGTTTTGAAGAAACAGAAATAGGCGATTTATTAACAACGCTCAAAGTTGCAGATAAATTCAAAGTGATGTCTGTTTTTTCTCACCTGGTGGGTAGCGATGAACAACAGCACGATACATTTAGTGAGTACCAGATAGATCGGTTTTTAGTAATTACAGAAAGAATTGAAGAAGAATTGGGCTATAAATTTATCAAGCATATCGCCAATACTGCTGCCATCACTAGGTTTCCTGCAGCGCAATTAGATATGGTGCGGATAGGCATTGGCTTATATGGTTTTGATGCTGGCTTACCCAACAATAAGGGCTTACAAACGGTTGCAGTTTTAAAAACAACAGTCACACAAATCAAACACCTTAAAAGCACCGAAACTATAGGTTACGGTCGTCGTGGTGCATTGCCAGATGGTGGTTCCATTGCAACGGTAAAAATAGGCTATGCCGATGGTTACCGCCGTGACTTTGGTCACGGGGTTGGCAAAATGCTGATCCATGGTAAAATGTTTTCTACTATTGGTTCCATTTGTATGGATATGTGTATGCTTGATGTAACAGGAGTTGATGTGGAGAACGGTGATGAAGTCATTGTTTTTAATGATTTTCTGACCATTGCAGATTTAGCAAGGCAAATACACACAATTCCGTATGAGATACTCACAAATATTTCGCAAAGGGTGAAACGTATCTATTTTTATGAGTAATTTTGGGGCATGAACAGAATTGGAAGAGCCTTACTAAATTACCTTATCAAAGGATTGCTGATTGTATTGCCCATTTCTTTAAGTGTTCTGATTGTTATCTGGGGCGTAACCAATGTAGATAGCTGGCTGAATGTGAATAACATTCTGGGAGTAGATCCAACAACTGGTGCGAGTAGAAATATTCCTGGCTTAGGTCTGGCCTTAGTTCTAGGAATTATACTTGTTGCTGGTATTTTTGTTACCAATTTTGTAACCGAACCTATGTTAAGGTGGTTTCAGAAAATAATGAACCGCTTACCAATTCTCAAATTTATTTATTCATCCATTAAAGACCTTACGGAAGCTTTTGTTGGTGATGAAAAGAAATTCAATCAGCCGGTATTGGTGGAGGTAGAGGGAGAATTAAAAAGGATTGGATTTCTAACACGGAGTGATTTGGAAGCTATTGGTCTTCCAGGGGAAGCGGTCGTATATTTTCCTTTTTCGTATTCTTTTGCCGGACAAGTATATGTGGTGAAAAGGGATAAAATAAGTTTGTTGAAAATGAGTGCGGCTGATGCTATGAAACTTGTTGTTTCTGGTGGGGTAAGTCATTTTAAAGCAACAGTCTGATAACATCAATGTTTCCGATGATTTTCTTTTAATACCTCTGGTTCAATTCCTTTTAGGAATTGATATTTCAAATTGATGTTTTTTTCACAACCCTTTAGTGTTTAATAAAAATTATCTCTTTGAGATTGGTATGTATTCTCTAATATGCATATTTTTGTAACTACTCAGGTACTTTAAAAGATTTGACTGTTTTCAGCCCTTGTAATCGTTGTTAGTTTAGGGGCAGTTTCAAAATTCAAATAAAATGGCTG
>NZ_JBEONS010000029.1:0-35900 GCF_040544395.1 Pedobacter sp. CG_S7
GCCATTTTATTTGAATTTTGAAACTGCCCCTAAACTAACAACGATTACAAGGGCTGAAAACAGTCAAATCTTTTAAAGTACCTGAGTAGTTACAATTCCTACTCCTTCTTTTAAGCGCTTTTTTTAAACAGGACTTTTTCAGTGCCCTCGTTTTACAGCTGCTTTTTTTTTGTGGAAAATTTATGAATCGATGGGTTTGCTAGGTCGTTGGTAGGTCCTTTGTAGGTCGTTGGTAGGTCATTGGTAGGTCTAATTGACCTGCAAAGGACCTGCCAATGCTCTAGCAAAGTTTTATGAATATTAAGCTATGCCATACGGAAATGGCTGCTGATTTTCTCTATGCTTTTCAGCAAGTATAGTTGTGTTTCTCTAAAAAAAAATTCAAAGCAGCAACTAATAAAGCCGCTTTTTAGTTGTATTAATTAAATATTAATGGTCAAAAGATTGATGTTTAAATATTTTTATTTTTATTTTTTATTTTTTTATTTTTTAACTTTAAAGGTGTTGATTTTAACATTTGTGTATACTTTTCTTAAATTTATTTTTATTATTTTTATTTTAATAAAATTTTGTGTTAAATGAAGAGAAATGTTTTGGTTTTTCCATGTGGTTCTGAAATAGGATTGGAGGTGAATAGGGCACTTGCTAACTCTGCCCACTTTAATATTTACGGCGTAAATAGTGTTGACGATCATGGAAAGTATGTTTATAAAAATTATATCGAGAAATTTTTATGTATGGAAGGCGATAATTTTATTGATGATCTGAATGAAATTATTTTGGATCACCAGATTGATTTTGTCGTTCCAGCACATGATTCTGCAAATTTAATAATGGCAGCTCATCAAAATAAAATAAAGGCTGAGGTGGTAACCTCTATTGCTGATACATGCAACTTATGTCGTTCAAAAGGTAAAACCTATCAATTGTTTGAAAAATTGATTCCTACGCCTTATGTATATCAAACTACTGAGGTAATGAGCTTTCCAGTTTTTTTAAAGCCCGATAGCGGTCAGGGGTCAAAAGGCACTTTTACAGCTCATTCAAAAGAAGAAGTTGATTTTTATTTAATTAATGAGGAATCCTTACTTGCATTAGAATACTTGCCTGGTAAAGAGTATACTATAGATTGTTTTACAAATAAAGAGGGTAAATTATTGTTTTCCGAAGGAAGGATTAGAAACCGGATCTCCAATGGAATCAGTGTTAATTCCAAACGAATTATAAACGAACAATTTCAAAAACTCGCTCAAATTATTAACCATACCCTTGCTTTTCGCGGGGTATGGTTTTTTCAAGTTAAAGAGCGTGCTGATGGAGAATTGGTGCTGATGGAGATTTCGCCGCGCATAGCTGGAACGATGGCTTTGTTTAGGGCTAGCGGGGTAAACTTTATTCTACTGAGCTTATTTGACCGAATGGGCTTTGATGTTTCTGTGGTGCAAAATAATTTTGCGATTGAAATTGACCGTGCCTTATTTGCCAGGTATACAATAGACATTGATTATGAATATGTTTACGTTGATTTTGATGATACAATTATTGTAAACAATAATATCAATACTACATTACTTATGTTTTTGTACCAGGCCAGGAATTACGATAAAAAAATCGTATTAATAACTAAGCATATTTATAACATTCAGGAGACATTAAACAAATTCGCTATAAGCAATTTCTTGTTTGATGAAATAATTCAAATACATCAATCAGCAAAGAAGGTTGATTATATTAAAAATAGCAATTCAATTTTTATTGATGATTCTTTTGAAGAAAGAAAGGCTGTTTTGGAGGGATTGCGCATACCCTCATTTGCGTTAGATGCTGTTGAATCTTTGTTATGCTGGAAGTCTTAATGCAAAAAAAAGGTGCCTCGAATTATGTGAGGGCACCCTTTCTGAAAATATAAATTGATGTTTATTGTTTACTTGTACATTTCGGCACGTAAAGCATCAATTTCTTCGCTGTTAATATAATCATCATAAGTCATCATTCTATCAATGCTGCCTTTTGGTGTAAGTTCTATTACTCTTGTAGCCACGGATTCTGTTAAGGCATGGTCTCGGGAGGTAAATAAGGCTGTACCTTTAAAATCTTTCAAACCGTTATTTAAAGCAGTAATAGATTCCAGATCCAGGTGATTTGTTGGCTCATCAAACAATAAAAGGTTTGGATGTTTCAGCATCATTTGTGAAAACATACACCTCATTTTTTCTCCCCCAGATAATACCTTGCAATTTTTTAAAACCTCTTCACCCGAGAAAAGCATACGGCCAAGGAAACTTCTTACAAATTGCTCATCTTTATCGGTGTCAGAATATTCTCTCAACCAATCAACAAGGTTCATGTCTTTGCCAGTGAAGTAGGCCGTATTGTCATTTGGTATATCGGCCATGTTAATGGTCACACCAAAAGTGAAAGTCCCTGTATAATCTTTATCACGTTCCGTTAAAACATTATAAAAAGCGGTGGTAGCCAGACTATTTTGTGAAATTACGGCTATTTTATCGCCTTTATTAAGCATGAAGTTAACATTCTTAAACAATACTTCTCCATTGGCAGTTTTGGATAAATTTTCTACCTGTAGAATTTGATCGCCAGCTTCTCTGCCTAAATTATTAAATAAAATGGCAGGGTATTTACGACTTGAAGGCTTAATTTCTGTTAAATCAATTTTATCTAAAGCTTTTTTACGCGAGGTTGCTTGTTTTGATTTTGAGGCATTGGCACTAAACCTTTGGATAAATTCCTGTAGCTCTTTAACCTTCTCTTCTAGTTTTTTATTTTGATCGTTGCGTTGTTTCAAGGCAAGCTGACTTGACTCATACCAGAAGGTATAATTACCCGAGTAAATATTCATTTTACTGTAGTCAATATCAACGATATGCGTACAAACGGCATCCAAAAAGTGCCTATCGTGAGAAACAACCAATACTATATTTTGATAATCTGCAAGGAAGTTTTCTAGCCAGGCAATGGTGTCAATATCTAAATCGTTAGTAGGCTCATCTAAAAGCAGTATGTCAGGATTACCAAATAAAGCTTGTGCCAATAATACACGTACTTTTTGGTTACCATCAATTTCTTTAAGTTGTTTGTAATGTTGTTCTTCTTTAATACCCAGGTTGCTCAGCATGGTAGCTGCATTGCTTTCCATGTTCCAACCATCCATTTCGGCAAATCTGTTTTCTAGTTCCCCTGCACGTTCTCCGTCTTTGTCGGTAAAGTCTTCTTTGGCATAAATAGCATCTTTTTCTTTCATGATGTCATATAAATCTCTATGACCCATCATTACAGTTTCGATAACAGAAAATTCATCAAACTCATAGTGATTTTGATTTAAAACCGCCATTCTTTCGCCTGGGGTAAAAGCTACGTTGCCAGAGGTTTGGTTTACATCGCCCGAAAGTATTTTTAGGAAAGTTGATTTACCTGCTCCGTTAGCCCCAATTACACCGTAACAGTTGCCATGGGTAAATTTAAGGTTAACATCTTCAAATAAAGTCCGTTTTCCGTAACGCAGTGATAAATTAGATACTGAAATCATAAATGCTTAAAAAATAAGAGGCAAAGGTAGGCATAATTTACAAATTCCTTATATTGCTGCTATCTCAAAGGACAAGGGTATTGTCTGTATATTATCAACTAAAAAATTTAATTAGGCATTATGATCATCGTAAAAGTAACTTACACTGTAAAGCTGGAGTTTGTTAAAGAAAATCAGAATAATATTGATGTTTTTATGGCTGATTTTAAGAGGTTGAAGCAAAATAATTTTCGTTATAATGTTTATTTACAGCCTGATGGCATAACCTTTATTCATTTTTCTCATTATGAGAATGAGAATATACAACAGCAATTGCTTAAAGTTCCTTCATTTATATTATTCCAACAGAAAAGAGATGCCAGCGGCTTGGCAGTTATTCCAGAAATTAATGTTTTGAAGACTGTTGCCTGCTCTCATCAAATAATTGATTTTTAAGCTTCTAAATTGTATTTATTTTAGGGTAAAAAACTGATAAACAATTTTTTATGTCAAGTGTTCTGATTTATTATACGATAAATAAACTACATGTTATGAAAAATTCAACTTTTTACCTGTTAAGTGTATTTGTAGCCTTAGGGCTTTCTTCAAGTGCACAGATTCAACGCGGCAATGTATTAATTGGTGCTAACCTGGCAAATGTTAATATCGGTTTAGACAGGCCAAATGTTTTTAGTGCTAATATTACCCCAAAGGCAGGCTGGTTTATTCAGGATAATATTGCCCTGGGGGGATATTTAGATTTCGGCATTCAGACTGCTAAAAATTCTTCAACCATTACCAATTATGGTTTCGGTGCTTTAGGCAGGTATTACACTGGGTCTGATGTTGAGGTTTTAAAACATGGTCGTCTTTTCGGTGAAGCTACTGCTGGTTTTGGTGGTCAAAATGTGAGTGATGGTGGTGGTTCAACAAACGGTATTAATTTTAGTGCAGGACCAGGTTTTGTTTATTTCGTTACTAATACTATAGGTTTAGAGGCTTTGATTAAGTATAATGGTTTAGCTGGTTTTGGCAGTACTAATTACCAAAACAACCTGAATTTGTCATTTGGTTTGCAAATTTATCTTCCTGGTAAAAGTACAGCAAGAAAAGTGATGGGTGATGTGAGGTAGTTTCTCTTGAAAAATGCGCAAAAAAGATTTGCTTAGGCAGCTGTCTTCTTTTGCGCTTTTTTTATGGAAATAGTTACACAAATAAAAAATATAAAAGAATACTTCTGTAGTTTTTTATTACTTTAGAACATATAAACCAAATAGCTATCTGAACTCTTAAACCATGAAATCAACAAACCGTAGAAATTTTATTAAAGACTTAGGCCTGTTAACTGCAGCGGCAGGGCTTTCTTCATTAATCCCTTTTGACGTAGCTGCCTTTGAAAAAAAGGAGTTTTTTAACATCTCCCTCGCAGAATGGTCTTTTCATAAAGCGCTCTTTGCCGGGAAAATGACAAATATGGAGTTTCCTTTGAAGGCCAAAAATGATTTTGGGATCAATATTGTCGAATACGTGAGTCGGTTTTTTAATAATAAAGAGACTGATCCGGCCTACCTAAAAGAGTTATTAAACATGACTAAAAATGAGGGGATTCAAAATCATCTGATCATGATTGATGGGGAAGGTAATCTAGGCGACTTAGACGAAAAAAACCGTCTAAAGGCTGTCGAAAATCATTATAAATGGGTTGCAGCAGCGAAGACGTTAGGTTGTAAAACTATTCGGGTAAATGCTGCTGGAAATGGCAGTGAAGAAGATGTTAAAAGTGCTGCAGTTGATGGTTTAGGTAAACTTGCTGAATTTGGTAAACAACATCAAATAAATATAATAGTTGAAAACCATGGTAGTTATTCTTCGGATGGAAAATGGTTGTCATCGGTAATGAAACAAGTGAATCTTTCTAATTGTGGAACGCTTCCAGATTTTGGTAATTTTAAAATAAGTGCAGATCGGGAATATGATAAATACCAGGGAGTACAAGATTTGCTGCCATATGCCAAAGGTATTAGTGCTAAAACTTTTGACTTTGATGAACAGGGTAATGAAAATACTATAGATTATGACCGTATGTTTAAAATTATAAAAGCTGCAAAATGGAGTGGTATAGTAGGTATTGAATATGAAGGTAGTAAATGGTCTGAAGAGGAAGGAATAAAAAAGACAAAGATCTTATTGGAAAGAATAAAAAAACAGTATTCTTAATTAATATTACATGACATCATCTGGTAGGTAATTCTCCTTTTTTTCCTAAGCTTCATTGAAATTCTTCGGCTGATTGTAACCTTAAAAGTTAACTTTGTTTTTTTTGAGCTAACCAATAAATGAATATGGCAGAAGTGTTCGATACCATTACTGAGATTATTAAAAGAAGGAGAAGTATCTTCCCGATAAGTTATACTGATGAGGTGGTTCCTGATGAAGTGATCAGGCAGCTGCTTGAAAATGCAAATTATGCCCCTACGCATAAATTAACTGAACCTTGGAGGTTTATGGTTTTTAGATCTGCAGGAAAGAAAAGGTTAGGCATGGAATTGGCACGCATATATAAAGTAAGCACACCAGCGGCTTTATTTTTACAAAAGAAACACGACAGTATCACCGATAAAATTGATAGGGCGAGTTGTGTTATTGTTCTTAATGCACAATTAAACCCTGATAAAGTTCCTGAATGGGAGGAAATTGCTGCGCTGGCTTGTGCCGTTCAAAATATGGCTTTAACAGCTGAAGCTTTGAGTGTTGGTGCTTATTGGAGCTCGCCTGAACTGATTTCTGGTTTAAATGATTTTTTAGAATTGTCGAACAATGAGAAGTGTTTTGGCCTGTTTTATCTGGGCTACCATAAGGAGGAGCCAAGGCCTGCTAATAGAACTCCCATTGCCTCCAAAGTGAAATGGATAGAGGATTAAAATTTTTTTACGGTAAAAAATAGAGCTATTAATGAACAATATTAAAAAGCAGTTGTATCAACTTTGTCGGCAATTTATTGAGCAAAGAATTGAAACTGCTGAGACCGCTTTAGAACAGGCTCGAGAAGCCAGTAACGATGATACTAAAAGTAGTGCGGGTGATAAATTTGAAACAACCAGAGAAATGATGCAACAAGATATTTCCAGGAATAAACGCTTGTTGATGGATGCTAAGCAAAACCTGCAGGTGCTGGAGGCTATTAAAGATTTACCTGATTCTGATAGAATAAAGGGTGGTAGTTTGGTTGTTACCTCTAAGGGTGTATTTTATATCGGCATCAGTGCCGGACAATTAAATGTTGAGGGCAAAACTTATTTTGCTATTTCTTCACTTTCACCTATAGGCCAATTGTTGTTGGGTAAACACGTCAATGAAGGTGTAAGTTTTAATCAAAAGGAATACCGTATTCTAGAGGTGTTTTAGGGATGTGAGATTTCAAATCTTACATCCCTTTCTAGTTTAAAAACTGTTTTTTATGCTATTGTTTAAAGTTCTGGAACTCCAGTAACCACTGGCAATTATTCTTCTGATAGTGTATAGAGGATCGTTTTCGTCGCGCTTGGTTGCTAAAATATAAGCTGACTTCATGCCGCGCTTTTTAAGTTCAGGAATAGCTTCTGGATTCCACAACCCGAAAGGATAGGCAAAATCAGTAATTTTTTTGCCTGTTATTTCTTCTAAGGTTTTCGTTGGTTTCTCGATCTGCAGTTCCCAATCTTTACCTTGGTATTTTTTTACATTATGGTGGTCCCAAGTATGGGAACCGATGATATTTCCGTTATCTGATAATTCCTTTATCTGAGATCTTGTCATGTAATTAGGACGGCCGATGGATACAGTCATGATAAAGAATACGGCTTTAAAACCATATTTCTTCATCTCTGGTGCGGCAATTTTATGCTGATTATGTTCTGTATCATCAAAAGTAATCATAATAGGTTTACTCGGAAGTGTAGTGCCATTGTTCAGGTAGTCATAATATTGATCTGGTAATATGGTGTGGTAACCACTGTCGGCAAGCATTTTCATGTGCTCCTTAAAGGTCGCTATTGGAATGATGTAATCTTTTGAAGCTTTTGAGTCTGAAGCTTTCCAGTCGCGAATTTGATGATAACACAATACTGGGACTTGCTTACGCGCTAAAATTGTTTTTGCACTTGCAACTTTAATTTTGTCGATATCAAAGGTTGTCTGAACTTCCGCTTTAACCGTGTCTTTTGTGGAAGTGGTTTCTAAATTACTGCTGTCATGATCAGCGGTTTGAGATTTAGATTGGCATCCGGCGACTAATAGCATAGCTGCAGCGGTAATTTGTAACAAAAAGTATTTCATTTGAATTGATTTGATGCAATAGGATAAAGGTATCTTATTTTTCACAATGGTGGAAATGAGTTTCAGAAATTATTATCAATAAGTGATGTGTTTTACTTTCTGTATTTTGAATAACAAATTGGAATCCAAATTGTAAAAGATTAATTTTTTACAAAAAAAAAGTCTTGGCGTATATTCCAGGACTTTTTCTTGTTTAAAAATTGTTTGCTTCAGTTAGAAGTGGAACATTACTCCCAATTTAGGGGCGAAAGTGTTGGCATCTAAACCAAATGAATTTGTTTCAACTTTATTGCCGGTAAGTTCATTTTTAACAGTATAGTTGTTGTAATCTAATCCGTTAACTGATAGCTCTATTCCTATTCTTTTAGTTGGGAAGAAAGCAAAACCTGGTGCAAAATTTACACCGATCCTGGTTGTCGATGCATATTTATCGTCTGCAACATTTCCTTCATTGTCAACCAATTTGTTGTTTCCAAATGCCATTGGTACAGATAACTGACCGAAAAACTTAAATTGATCTGATAAATCAAGATAGTAACGGCCAAAAGGTGATACTTCAAGCGCTTGATTTAAATTATTAGTGCTCACTTTTTTATAGTAATTGTAACCAATTCCAGTACCGATCGCAAAATTATCGCTTACGAAATAACCTACCGTAGGAACAATTCTGAAATTAACATCAGCTTTAGCAGCACCATCAGTTTTCGAAGAGTTAAATCCTACATTTCCACCAAGCATTGTGTTTCCTTTTTCAGTTTGTGCTTGTGTAGTGAAAGCAAACGTAGCAACAGCAACCATTGATAATAATAACTTTTTCATCTTTTTGTGTTTTAAATTTATAAACAGGCCATTTTTTTGATTTAATTTTTCTGACCATTATTGTTATATAGTCAATACCTGTGCCAAAGGAATTTAGCCTTCATTGCTTCTTATAGCGGTTTTTTGTAAAGTGTTAATAGTTAGGAGAATAATTAAATAACAGAATTGGTTTATTATTTTAGGGTGACAATTAGAAACATATCAATAGCTGTGCTTATTGTTTTTTTTGTAGTCATTTTGACTTTATTTGTAATATTGTCAGTTTTTTAATGGTGTTTTTTGGCAGTGCTTTTGTTGTATAGTATTTGGTAAAAAAAAATGAAATCTGGCTTTCTAATAACTATATTAGTTTTTTTAATAAAAATAGGATAGCCTTTTAAACGTTACTAACTTATGAGATTACAAATAACCCGTAAACCTGTTAAAGTATACCCTGATCCTAAACGTGTAATTGCGAGATTTTTTTTTAATGGAGAAGAGCGTGCCCAACAGGTTATAAAAATGGTGCTTAAATTATCCAAAGAAGAAGTATTTGGGCTTATCTCTCCATTGCTGCAAGAATATTCAAAACGGCATCGTAACATTACTAAAATTTTAGCGCGTCATTGTAAAAAGGTTAAGTACGCTATTGATAGCATTGGCATCGATTATGAAGTTTTAGATAAATACCAGCGTTTGTTAATAGGTTCTTATTTTACGCATGAATATTCTATAGAGTCAGCGGCGTTTTTTAATCCCTCTATTGTCGAAGATCCAGATCAAACTGATTTGGTGGAGGGCGAGAAACGAGTTATTATTAGTTTTAGAGCTGTTGGTGAAGGTCATATCTCCTCAGTGGTTTTTAGAAGGGCATTATTAGACAGGGAAAATAACATCACAATATCTGCTGCAGGAAATTATATAGATGAAGCTGAGGTTATTCGAAATGAAGTATATACCAAGAGCCTTTTTCTGAAAAAAGCGGTAGATTCAAAAATTGATATTGAAGTTTTAGATGAGGTTGGAAATAAATTAAACGATAAATTTGATTATGCTTTATTAAGAAGAATTATCATTGATTCTAAAAGTTTGCAGGAAGATGAACTTAAAAAATTAGAGTATGATAAGGTGCTTTGGTTATCTGACGCTTATCATGAAATAAGTTTTTCAAGGGATACAGATATTTCTGACCGGGTTATTTTTCCTATTTCTGAGTTTGAGCGTAAAGGAATAGAGGATGCCCGTTTTGTGCGCTTTGTAAATGAGGACGGCAGTATTATATATTATGCAACCTATACCGCTTTTGATGGGTCAATGATTATGCCTAAGCTTTTGGAAACGACAGACTTTTATGATTTTAAAGTGAGTCCGCTACATGGTGTTGGCGCACAGAATAAAAACCTGGCGTTGTTTCCAAGAAAAGTGAATGGTAAATACGCGATGTTATCCCGTATTGATGGCTGTAATAATTATCTAATGTATTCAGATAAGCTTTCTGTTTGGGATAATCCTATTAAATTACAGGAGCCAGAATTTCCTTGGGAATATGTTCAAATTGGTAACTGTGGTTCGCCTATAGAAACTGATCAAGGTTGGTTAGTAATTACTCACGGTGTTGGTCCGATGCGGAGGTATAGCCTTAGCGTTAGTTTACTTAAATTAGAAGACCCTTCTGTTGAAATTGGTCGTTTGCGTGAACCTTTGGTTATCCCCAATAAGGATGAACGGGAAGGTTATGTGCCAAATGTTTTATACTCCTGTGGTTCTATCATTCACAATGGTGAACTAGTAATCCCTTATGGCTTATCAGATTATTGCTCTTCATTTGTAACGGTAAACTTAGCGTTGTTGTTAGCTAAGCTAAAAGAATCTGAAACGGTAAGTTGATATTAAAGACTATATTGATAGCTATTTGTGTTTATAATGGTGGTGCTAATGTTTATATTATTTTATGATAAAGCATTATGTAATCCGCTACCATTTTCTCAGTAGAGAAATTCTCAATTGCCCAGCTACGACAATTTGCACGGCTAATTGTTTTGACCTGGTCAACCATAGTTGCGGCTTGAACCACATTTGCAACTAAAAAACCCGTTTCATTATCTTTAATTAATTCCGGCATGGAGCCTTTGTTAAAGGCAATTACCGGGGTTCCACAAAGCATGGCCTCTGCTACACTTAAGCCAAAAGGCTCTTCAAAATTGATAGGGTGTAGCAATGCATAGGCCTTTCCTAACAATTCATTTCTTTTCTCTGGTCCTAAGGATCCTAAAAAAGTAATGTCCTCATTTAAATGTGGCTCCACTTCTTTTTTAAAATAAGCTTCATCTTGTATAATCCCTGCAATTTTTAGTCGTCTGTTGCTTTTTTTAGCAATCTGAATGGCTTCTGCTGTACCCTTATCTGGATGTATCCTGCCAAAAAACAGGAGATAATCTTCTGGTCGTTCATTAAAAGTAAAATCAGCAATGTCTAAACCATTGTAAACCGTACCCAAATAATTGAGCCTTGGGTGCCTGTTGGCATTACTAATAGCAACGTAATGACTGTTATTGTTGAAACGCTCATATACTTTCACAATTTTCTCTGAAGAAAAACCATGAATCGTGGTAATTATGGGCGTGTTAATCAATTTTGAATAACTGAGTGGAAGGAAATCAAAATGATTGTGAATAAGATCAAATGAATGAGCCTTTTCCATTAAATTACTAATGTGTAGGCATTCCATAACTTTATAGTCCTGCGTTGGATCTTCTTCATATCCTTTATCAACAACATAATCCAAATGCGCCTTTGTAAGTGAATCAGCAGTGGCAAACAAGGTAACATCAAATCCTGCTTTAACAAGTCCTTCGGTAAGGTTTGACGCCATCTGTTCCCACGGTCCATAATGGCGCGGAGGTGTTCTCCATGCCACTGGTGCTAAAATAGCAATCTTCATCAAGTATTAATTAAATGTTAGGTAAAGTAATGGTTTGGGTATCAAAGATCTCGTTGTTTTGAATAAATTCATATTCAAATTCAAGTGCTTTTAGGACTACTAAATGTGAGATCCAATAAGCCAGGGTACTTTCTGCTCCTTGATTTCGGTTTACTCCATGAGGTTGCAAACCATCTCCACAACCTTTGGTTTCATGGTCGTAAAGGGGTAATCTTAAGCTGTTTTCTCCAAGAAACCATTGATAACTTAAGTACATCTGTTTAATATACTTCAAGTCATGCGTTATTTGATAGCTTTTAAAATACATCAACACCATGGCCATGGTTTCAATGGCCTGTTGGTCGTAAATTGCCATTTCTGCGGTCCTGTACAACCAGCCATCATTTCCAATCGGACTTAAATAACCTTTGTCCAATGTAAGTACTGTTAAAAAATTCAGGCTTTCTAAGGCAATATCTAAAGATTCCTGATGATGTGTGATTTCATAATGAGAAAGCAGTGCCAATGGCAAAATGGCATTATCGTAAGTCAGTTTCTCTTCAAACCAATACCAGTTTTCCTCTTTGTTTTTTTTATAGGCGGCAATCAATGGAACAGACAGCTTATTCATTTCATCTATCATAGCCTCATCATAAGGTTGGGCTTTTAAGTAATGACCTAAACCAATTATGGTGTTGGCGATACCTCTAAGGTGGTGTAGTTTATTGAAATGAGGAATGGATTTACTAAATAACTCTTTGGCAAATTCCCTATAGGAATTATTGGGTGCATTATTAATCAAGTAGCCTAAGGACCAGATGGTTCTTCCAAATGAATCTTCCGACCCTACCTCATCAAGGTATTCCCTTCTGAAGCTGAGGAAATTCCTGAAGTTACCGTCATCACACTGCATATATTGAATGTAACTCAGGTATACTGGCAGTAATTGCAAAGCAACTTTACTCTTGTTTTGTTGGTAAGCCAGAATAACGGCAATCAAAGCCCTGGCATTATCATCCAGACAATAGCCTTCCTTTAAATTTGGAATACCATATTTTGCATGTTGAACAATACCTGTGTCATCAGTTAAACGCTGTATATGAGCCAGACTGAAAGCAGGCATCAGATCAGGATCAATGATAGGTTTAGTCTCCTCTTTGGCCAAGTTAGACTCAACTATAGCCTTTTTCAAGGTCTGAATAAATACTTTTCCAATATTTGGCCATCGAAGGTGTAATCCATATTGAAAAGCATTATTTTTAAGCAGGGCATAATTTTTCTGGTCATCAAAAAGATCATTTACAATATTTGCCAAAGCGTCCTGATTTCTAAAGTCAAATAATTTACCTCTGTTATCTGCAAGCAACTCCTGGGCGTGCCAATAAGGAGTTGAAATAATTGCGGCACCTGCACCTATGGCATAAGATAAGGTACCGCTGGTAATTTGTGCTTCGTTGAGATAAGGAGTAATGTATAAATCGCAAGCGGTAAGGTAATCATAAAGTTCATTTTCAGAAACGAACTTATTAATGAAAACGATGTTATTCTCGACCTTTAATTTCCTCGCTAACTTTTTCAGGCTGTCACGATATTCCTCTCCTGAATTACGAATAACACCAGGGTGGGTGGTACCCAATATTACATACATTACATTAGGGTGTTTTTGCACAATTTTGGGTAGGGCTTGAATTACAGTTTCAAGGCCTTTATTTCTGCTTATTAGTCCAAAAGTAAATAGTACTTTTTTGTTGTTAAACGGTTTAGAGAGTTTTACTGGATTATTTTTTTTAGGTTCCAAATCAGGAGCCCCATGCTCAATTAATTGAATTTTATTTAGGGGGATATCATAAATGCTAGTTAAAAACCCTACTGCACGGTTACTCATTACCACAATTTTAGCAGAATATCTTGCAATTTCCCTCACTATGGTGAGCTGCATAAAGTTTGGATCTTTTAATATGGTATGTAAGATAGTAATTAAAGGTTTCTGTAATCTGGCAATCAGTGGCAGCACATAAACACCATTGTCGCCACCATAAATTCCGAATTCATGCTCCAGTATACATACATCCGATAAACTGGTATTGATGTAATCGGCACCTCTAATGTAGTCTTTTTGGTTATCTTGTCTGATAATGAATTTCACTTCCTTAGGGTAATGATAGGTATCAAGGCGATCTGAGTCGTTCATTGCAACCACAAAACTTTCATTAGACACTATTTTTTTATCACAACCAATGGCATTCAATAAATTAAAATTGAACGTGGCTATTCCACATTCGCGAGGTGGATATGAAGATATATAAGCTAATTTCATAATTTAACATAAGTATACACTTAAAACAATTAAACAATTAAAATGTTCGACTGATAAATTGCTGGATGTCAAATATTTAGTTTTATGACAAAAAAAGGCAGACTAAATATAGTCTGCCCAGGTAAAAGAGAGGTTATTGTTTTACCGTTTCTGGTTGGTTGTTGAGGAAAACAAAATTATGTTCAAACATATCTAATTTTATTTTGCTGTCTTTATCTACTTTTCCAGCCAAAATCTCTTTTGAAAGTTCATTTAATATGCGTTTTTGTATTACTCGTTTCAGTGGTCTGGCACCAAATTGAGGATCATAACCCAACTCAGCCAGCCAATCCATAGCTTCAACTGATGCGTCTATTTCAATGCCCATCTCTGCAAGGGTTTTCTGTACTTGTTTGAATTGAAGTTCCACAATATCCCTTATTTCAGTACGGTTTAAAGGCGTAAACATGATCAGCTCATCAATGCGGTTTAAAAATTCCGGTCTTATGGTTTGTTTCAAAAGGTCAAACAATTCATTTTTAGTTTTAGCAATAACCTCATCACGATTTTCTTCATCTAGGTTTTTGAAGTTTTCCATGATCAGGTGAGAACCAATATTGGAAGTCATGATGATAATGGTGTTTTTGAAATTAACCACTCTACCTTTGTTATCCGTTAAGCGACCATCATCTAATACCTGTAGTAAGATGTTAAACACATCAGGATGTGCTTTTTCAATTTCATCGAGTAGCACTACAGAATAAGGTTTTCGGCGAACTGCTTCAGTAAGTTGGCCACCCTCTTCGTAACCTACATAGCCAGGAGGCGCACCAATTAACCTGGAAACGGAATGCCGTTCCTGATATTCACTCATGTCAATACGGGTAAGTGCATTCTCATCATTAAATAAGAACTCGGCTAAGGCTTTTGCTAATTCTGTTTTACCCACACCCGTAGTACCTAAGAAGATAAATGACCCAATAGGTTTACGTTTATCCTGTAAACCTGCACGGGACCGGCGTATGGCATCTGAAATCGCTTCTATAGCTTCCTCTTGCCCCGCAACTCGTTTATGTAATTCATTTTCCATGTGAAGCAATTTTTCCCTTTCACTAGAAATTAATTTAGTAACCGGAATGCCTGTCCAACGCGCTACCACACCAGCAATATCTTCAGCGGTAACTTCCTCTTTAAGCATGCGGCCTTCCAGCTGCTGACTTTCCAGTTCAACATTCAGCTTTTCAACTTTATCTTGTGCTTCTTTTATTTTACCATAACGAATCTCAGCAACCTTGCCATAGTCGCCTGCCCGCTCCGCCTGGTCAGCCTCCAGTTTGTAGTTTTCGATCTGTTCCAGGTAATTATTTATGCCATCAACAACATCCTTTTCGCTTTGCCATTTTGCTTTTAGCTGATCCCTTTCTGCCGAAAGATTAGCTATTTCTTCTCCCAGACTTAGAACTTTACGGTCGTCATTTTCCCTTTTTATGGCTTCCCTTTCAATTTCAAGCTGCATGATTTTACGATTCAGCTCATCTACATTTTCAGGAACACTATCCATTTCCATGCGTAATTTTGAAGCAGCCTCATCCATTAAATCAATGGCTTTATCGGGTAAAAAACGATCAGAAATATACCGTTGTGATAACTCTACAGCAGCAATAATGGCTTCATCTTTAATTCTTACTTTATGGTGAGTTTCATAACGTTCTTTTAAGCCACGCAGAATAGAAATAGCATCTTGGGTATCTGGTTCATTAACCATTACTTTTTGGAAGCGACGTTCTAATGCTTTGTCCTTCTCTAAATACTTTTGGTATTCATCTAAAGTAGTTGCACCGATAGCTCTGAGTTCACCTCTGGCCAAAGCAGGCTTTAAAATATTTGCAGCATCCATGGCCCCTTCGCCACCGCCGGCACCAACAAGGGTATGTATTTCATCAATAAATAAAACAATGTCACCATCACTTTGGGTTACTTCTTTGACTACCGCTTTTAAACGCTCTTCAAATTCTCCTTTATATTTAGCCCCTGCAATCAAAGAGCCCATATCCAGGGAGTATACCGTTTTAGTTTTTAAGTTTTCAGGTACGTCACCTTTAATAATACGGAAGGCTATACCTTCAGCGATAGCAGTTTTACCAACTCCAGGTTCTCCAATAAGGATAGGGTTATTTTTAGTTCTTCTAGAAAGTATCTGGATAACACGTCTAATTTCCTCATCACGACCAATTACAGGATCGAGTTTGCCAGATTCGGCATATTCATTTAAATTCCTTGCATATTTATTTAGTGCGTTGTAGGTTGCTTCCGCATTTTGATCAGTTACTCTGTTATCTCCGCGCAGTGATACTACCGCTTTTTTTAAGTCTTTTTCATTTACGCCCTGATCTTTTAATAGCTTTGATGTATCATCATTTGCTGCTAGAATTCCCAGTAGCAGGTGTTCTACAGAAACAAACTCATCTTTAAATTCTTTAAGGTAAGACTGGGCTTTTTGCAGTGCACTATTAGAATTTGAAGATAAATAAACATTACTGCCACTCACCTTAGGGAATTTTGCAATATTGGCATCCAGTTGCTGGTTAAGCACATTTATGTTTACATTTAGTTTCTTTAGTACATAAGAAACTACATTTTCATCAACATTAAGCAAACCTTTAAGTAAGTGTGCTGTCTCAATAGCCTGTTGCTGGTTGCCTAAGGCTATATCGGAAGCTTGTTGAACTGCTTCCTGGGCTTTTATAGTGAAGTTGTTGAAGTTCATACTAAACCTTGCACAAAATAAATGCCATGGAGTAGATGCGACAAAATGGCAAGGGAAGAATGCAGGTAATGTAGGGGTAAGGAAGAAAGATCCCGGAACAAGTCCGGGAGCAAAGCGATTATTTTAAAACTTCTTTTAATTTCTCTGTTTGATGGTCAGCAAGTTTTTTCAAAGGACCTGCGGCCAGCATTTTCATCATCATGTTTAAATCCGCAGAAATGATGTGTGTAGCAATAGTACCACCGTTATCACTAGGTGCAACAGTCCATTTTAATTCAAGATCAAAAGGAGGTTTTTCGGTAGGTAAAGCAATTAATTCCTGATTAGGAATGCGGTTTGAGATTTTAATTGCAAGTTTAGCCATATTTTGTATGGTAAAACTAGCTTCATCTTCTGTAGAAGACCAGTTATAGATATTTTCTGGCATCAATTGCTGGTGATTATTTAGATCAGCAAGAAATGTATACACCTTTTCTACCGGCAAATTTATTTCGGTAGCGCTTTCAATAACAGTCATTTATATTTTAAGTTAGTTGTTCTAGTCCTTTTCCCCATGCAGCAGGGTCTTTACGCCAGTTGGCTAATAATTCTACATCATTTTGGCCAATAAAACTATGTTCTGCTGCATATTGTATTAGCGTATTGTAATTTGATAAGCTGGAATACCTGCATTTTGCTTGTTTAAAAGCCTCATCAGCCTGGTCAAATCCATAAGTAAAAATAGATACTAGTCCAGCTACGGATAGACCTGCGTTTTTCAATGCTTCAATAGCCTGTAAGCTGCTTTTTCCAGTAGAAATTAAGTCTTCAATAACAACAACGCGTTGTCCTTCCACAATTTCGCCTTCTATTAAACTGCCAGTTCCATGATCTTTCGCTTTGGCCCTCACGTAGGCAAATGGTAAACCCAGCTCTTGTGCTACCAGTACACCCTGAGGTATACCAGCAGTAGCAACTCCAGCAATTAGATCTACAGAGCCAAACTCTTCCTGAACCAATTGCGTAAGCTTCTGTCTGATGTATGTTCTAACTGAAGGATGTGACAGTGTAATTCTATTATCGCAATAAATTGGAGATTTCCAACCCGAAGCCCAAGTAAATGGATTATTAGGTTGTAACTTTATTGCTTTAATTTGTAACAGAAATTCAGCTACCTTTAATTCAATTTCACTTTTATTATACATGGATCAAAAATACAGAATATATATTAATGAGAACACTTTGTTTTTAACAGATACCCTACCTGTACAAAACAAAGAAATGAAACAACTTGATTTACAATCATTTGATTTTCCAACATTTTATAAAAATTTAGATAAGGGGGCGAAAAAACAATATGTTTTACTTACTGAGAACCCAAAAGCAGCATTTAAAATGATTAAGCAAAATTGTCTTTTGATTAAGGCTGCAGGAGGTTTGGTACGAAATGCAAATGATGATTATCTATTTATTTTCAGAAATAAAAAATGGGATTTGCCAAAAGGAAAAGTAGAAAAGGGAGAAAAGATGAAGGAGGCAGCAGTACGGGAAGTTGAAGAAGAGTGCGGTGTTACTATTTTAAGCAACGGTGAGAAGCTGTGTAAAACATTCCATATTTATCAATTGGGAAATATAATTGTTTTAAAGAAGACCAATTGGTATGAAATGACCGTTAAGGGGAAGCCAAAGTTGATCCCTCAAAAGGAAGAGGGAATAACTAAAGCTGGCTGGTTCGGAAAAAACGACTTGGAACCACTACTTAAAAACACCTATCTATTGATTTTAGACGTTCTAGTTGCAGGAAAAATCAGGTAGCCTATAATAATGCCAGGGCTTCTGAAGGTAAAAATTGACTGATATCGCCGTGGTTACGTAGAATATCGCGAACAATAGTAGAACTGATAGCAGAATATTCTGGTTTACTTAAAATAAAGATGGTTTCCACTTCGGGCATCATGGTTTGGTTGATTTGGGATATGGCACGTTCATATTCAAAATCACTAACCGACCGGATTCCTCTTATCATATATTGAACGTTGAGTTTCTTGCAAAAATCAATTGTAAGTCCTTCATAGAGTTTTACTTCAACATTGTTGAAGTTGGAAAAACAGGCGCTAACAATCTCCTGACGCTTTTCGGCCGAGAGATAACTTTGCTTAGAGCTATTCAAGCCAATCCCAACTATTATTTTATCGAATAAGGGGAGGGCACGTTTTAATATATCAACGTGAGCAATGGTAATGGGATCAAATGAACCAGGGAATAGCGCTGTTCTCATGTTAAATGGTGTTTGGTTTTTCAAAAAAACTAAATGAAGAGTTTCCATATTTCCTGGTTTGTTTATAGCCAGGTTGAGACTCTAACCTTAAATTTGTGGGGTGCTCTACAATCAGGACGCCATTGTCTGTTAATAAATTATGCTGCAATACCAATTGAGGAATCAAAGGAATAGTAGGCATATCGTAGGGTGGATCTGCAAATATGATCTGGTAAGATTTTTCATGTTGTTCCAAAAACTTAAAAACATCAGCTTTCTGTAAATCGATGCCTTGTAAATCGTATTTTTGAATTACAGATTTAACCCAATAAATGCAGCCAGAATGTTTGTCGACTGCTGTTATGGCGGAAACACCCCTCGAAGCAAATTCAATACTTATATTTCCTGTACCGCAGAAAAGATCAAGAACTGCACAGTTGTCGAAATCATAAGCATTGAACAATATGTTGAACAAGGCCTCTTTAGCCATGTCTGTTGTTGGTCTTACTGGTAAATTTTCTGGGGCATTTAAACGAATACCTTTAAGCTTTCCTCCAATTATACGCATAGGTCGATGGCTAATAAACTACCATAATAATAAGCTGGCATATCCTCTAAAATGGAACAATCAATTTCCTTATTTTGAGGCAGGCTGAATTGTAATTGTTCAAAATATTTCTGAAGGATATTATAATTTTGATCATTCTCATTAATTATTCCGCTTAAAAACACAGGTGTTTGTTTAAAATCTATTTGAAGTTGTTTTATGAGCAGTAAAAGGTAATAATTAAATTCATTGCCATTTTCTATTTCAAAGTTGTTTTTAAAAATAAGTTTGTTGTTGGTGATTTGTATAACAGTAAAAGAAAGCGAAGTAAATTCAAACAATAGTCCATTTTCAATTGCTTCAGCCAGTATTAATACCGGCATACTCTGTTCATGTTTGCTGGTTATTTTGAAATGGTTATCAAGCTCATTCTCTAAGCTTTGTTTTAAATTAAAAATAGAAGTAAAATCAAAAGCAGCATTATTTTTGATATGCAGCGTCTTAGAAATGTCGCCTGAGAAGAAGTTAGTATAAGCATTTAAGTCTTTAGCATTATACAATTCGTTAGGAACAGTGATACAATTGCTAGTAGATACCGCTATTTTAACCGTTTTATAAGGGTAATTGAGGTAAGGATCATTTTTTATTTTAGATTTTAACTTATTTGCCACGTTCCTGCAGTCCTGCTCGTCATAAATGGCTTCAAGGTTTTTACTGTCTTGATTAATAATGGCATACGAAAAACTATCGTTTGTAATTTTCAATAGCAAATTACAATGAGGTGCCATAATAGGATCGAATTCCGGATCAAGGAGCAGGATGCTGTTCTTCATATTCATCTTAGCAAAATTAATTCTTTTTTCTATAACCACACCATTGCATATTTGTAAAATGGATAAAGCAACGATGATAGCCCAATCTTATCCTTTTGCACCAACAGCAGAACAGTTGGAATTTTGCAGGGAGATGGCCCATTTTTTACAGGGTGAACTTGATGGAAAGTGTTTTATATTAAGAGGTTATGCTGGAACTGGAAAAACAACTTCGGTTGCTGCATTGGTAAAAGCATTGCCGGGTTTTAAATTAAGGTCTTTGTTATTGGCACCTACAGGTCGTGCAGCGAAAGTAATGAGCAGCTATACTGGTAGGAAAGCATTAACGATACATAAAAAGATTTACAGGAAACGTATAGCTGTATCTACAGAATTAGCTTTTCAGCTTGCGCCCAATCTGGCAGAAAACACCCTGTTTATTATAGATGAGGCATCTATGATTGCTGATGAGTGGAATACACAGAATGGATCTTCTTTTTTAAAGGATCTGATGGAATTTGTTTATAACCAAAAGAACTGCGCAGTATTGTTTGTGGGCGATACGGCACAACTTCCACCCGTGGGTAGTTTAGATAGTCCTGCTTTAAATAAAGAATACCTGTCTGCTCAATTCCATTTGAAAGTTGTAGAAGTAGAGTTGAAAGAAGTAGTACGTCAAGAAAAAAAATCTGGTATATTAGTTAATGCCACAATGTTACGGCAATTAATTAACGATAATACAGCCGTAAATAAAGAAAATAGTGGTCTGCATAAAATAAATCTTCCTGCGTTTATAACCGCCGGATATAAAGATATTTTCAGAATGACCGGTATTAAGTTGGTAGAAGGGTTGGAATATGCCTATAGAAAATTCGATATCGAAAACTGCCTGGTGGTTTGTCGTTCTAATAAATCGGCAAATGTATATAACCAGCAAATAAGGGCTAGGCTGCTTTATAGGGAGGAGGAGTTAACAGGAGGTGACCAGATTATGGTAGTCCGAAATAATTATTTCTGGTTACCAGATAGTGAAGCTACTTCATTTATTGCCAATGGCGATATGGCCAGAATTACAAGGGTTAGAAATGAAGAAGAACGTTATGGTTTTCGGTTTAGTGAGGTACAATTAGAGTTTTTAGATTATCCTGAAGCGGGTAATATTACCTGTAAGGTGATGTTAGATACCCTGCAGGCTGAAACACCCAACCTTTCTTATGAACAAAATAAAAAACTTTATGAAGGTTTGAGTTTAGATTATGAACACATTAAGAATAAAAGGGAGCGTTTACTTGCAATTAAGGAAGATCCTTATTATAATGCACTTCAAATAAAATTTGCATACGCCGTTACTTGTCACAAAGCTCAAGGCGGGCAATGGGATGCCGTTTTTGTTGATCAGGGTTATTTAACAGAAGAAATGATAGACCTTGATTTTTTACGATGGTTATATACTGCAGTGACCAGAGCTAAGAAAGAATTATTTTTAGTGAATTTTGCACAAAATTTATTTACAAGTCCAATGGAAGAAATATGAAGTTTGCCTATTCTATTAAAAACAAGACGACCATTGCCGTGATGCTTTTCTGTATTATGGGTTGTTCTATACTGATCCGGGTTTTGGAAGATAAAAGTATTAAAGACATGAATAATGCTTTTATTTCAATGTATAATGATAGACTTATTCCTGCAACGGATTTATTTTATTTAGCACAAAATGTCTATGGAAAGCGTTACCTATTAGAAGAAGCTTTATATAATGCTGATTCCATTTCAATTGACCATAGTTTTTTAAAGAATAAATTGGCCAGACAAAACAGCGTCATTGACTCGTTGGTTCATAAATATGAACAGACTTTTCTAATTAAACAGGAAAGGGAGCAATTAAACGAACTTAAATTACTGTTAATCGATACTAAGAAAATAGAAAGCAAAATTTTGCTGAGTAGCGATCGGCATTCCATAGTTGCGGCCAGGCAACTATTTGAGAACCAAGGGAAAGCCTCTTTTTCCACTACTACCAAAAAATTGGCTGAACTGACAAAAATTCAAACTGAAGTAGGACAGGAGTTGATCAGGAATTCTGAATTTGCAGTTTCCGGCTCTAAAATCTACTCCAGCTTACAAATAGCATTGGCAATAATTATCGGAATACTTATTGTGTCCATTGTATTTGCTTCTAATGTAGTTAAAATCCCTACTGATAAATTTAATTTGAATTAATGCTTTTCTGGCTTTCTGTTAGATACAGCGGTACGGTAAATGGTAACGAGCGCAATAACTAGGCAAACAGCTCCTAAGCTTAAAGTAATTTCAGTATCGGTCATTAATGTGCAGATTGTATTCATGATTTAAATTTTCGATCAAGGTAGATAAAATTGCATAAAGTTTAAAATTATCAAGCTGAAAATTTTGTTCGAAGAGATTTTCAATGAATTTTGGATAATTAACGAGCATAAAAAAGGGGTTGAACTTCCCAGTAAAACCCCTTCTTTTGAGTATCGACATCCACCGATTAAGAATAATAAAACAAATTTATAGGAAATTTATTGACCAAAAAATGATCAAAGTCACTTTTTAAGAACCAGTATTAGTTTTGAGGCTAGTTATTTCTTTGCTTAAATATTTAGTTGGCTACTTATATATGCATTTAATTAACGAGGGCTTTTGAATCTTTAAAAAGGTAAGATTCCATCTCATTAGTTTCCATAATATTTGCCTGGAGCTTAACGATTAATGTATCTACGCCATTATCCATTTCATTAATTTCCTCAATATAATATTGAACGTCATCTGAAAAAATATGCACATGGAAATTCTTAAAATGTCTGTAGGCATTAAAATAAAGTTCACTAACATGTTTAAATTCATTTAAACATTCAATCATGCCAAGGTTCAAATTATAGGCGGTTGAATAAAGTTCCTTTAACTCAGTTATTTTATCGTTATTCCTCATGATGGGAGTTTTTAAGTTAATAATTCATACGCTAATATATTAATTTTATTGATTGTATGTTAATAGATTTATTTTTTTTTATATATTTTTTTTAGGGTGTTAGCCATAACATCTTTTTCTGTCAATTCTAAGTAGAAGGTGGCTTAAAATAGGAAAGGAGGCCGTCTTTAAGTCAGAATAATAGGTTCTTATTTTAATTTTGAATATTAAAAGGATTAATATTTTATTGTTATTCAATGTGTATTGACTGTTACTTAGGAACAATTGAGCGTCAGATCGGCGCAAAAACGAAGTGATGTTATAATTTTAGCTTATATAATAATTTTAGCTTATATAAGTTAATATAATGTGTCTGTTGTTTGCTTTATTTCTAAAAATCATTTTACCTGCCAGATGCTGATGCAGTGACTTTATTTTGAAAAAACAGAAAGCTTAATGATTTGAGTTTCTCAAAAAAAGGAGTTGTATAGTTTATTTAATGATGTTAATTTGCTTGTCATCAAGTTTACTTTTTTAGGTCGTTGGCAGGTCCTTACGAGGTGGTTGGTAGGTCCTTGCTAGGTCTAAATGACCTAGCAAGGACCTACCAACCACCTGGCAAAGTCTTATCAAAATAGCAAGGAGGTTGGCTTAAATTTGCTGTTTATACTGGTAAGGCGAAAAGGTACCATAAACTTTTATTAAGCTGAAAGCAAGTCCTTAAAAGGGTTTAAAAAGGAGAAACTTTTCTTATAATCTTTGATCTCTTTTTCTGTGAGAAGACATTCTTCCAGGTCCTTATTTAGCTGCTCATTATCCATATCTTGCCCAATAAATACAAGTTCATTGATACGGTCTCCAAAATTTACATCCCAGTTTTTGTGTATTTCTTCCAGGTTATCTCCGTAATCTGAATAAGTTTTTCTTTCGTTTTCTGTCATGCTAGCCCACCAAACTCCGGCAGGATCAATGCGAAGTGAACCACCCGCTTGCGAAAAGTTTATCGCACTGTCTGGCATAGCTGCTAAATAAAATATTCCCTTTGAGCGAATAACGGTTTGAGGGAAATCGTGGTTAATGTAATTCCATAAACGTTCAGGATGGAAAGGTTTATTGGAACGAAAAACAGTTGAACTGATACCATATTCCGTTGTTTCTGGCTGGTGTACTTCTTCCAATTCCTTTTTCCAGCCCGCACCTTCTGATGCAGCTTCAAAATCAAACATTCCTGTGTTCAAAATCAGGCTTGGATCTATCTCTCCGAAAAGTGTTTGATGGATAATGGCCTTTGGGTTCAGCTTTTTAATCAAAGCCTCCAGTACATTTAATTCTTCTTTAGTTACCAGATCTGTTTTATTTAACAAAATCACATTTGCAAATTCGATCTGATCTGTTAGCAGATTCACGATGGTCCTCTTGTCTGCAAGATCATCAACCATGTTTCTGTCAAGGAGTCTTTCTGCTGAGCCAAAGTCCTTGTAAAAATTATAAGCATCCACAACAGTCACCATCGTATCAAGGGTACTGAATTTACTTAGGTCAATCCCTATAGTCTCATCAATAAAGGAAAAGGTTTGTGCTACTGGTATAGGCTCAGAAATGCCAGTACTTTCAATAAGTAAATAATCAAAACGGTTTTCTTTTGCCAGCTTTTCCACCTCAATCATTAAATCTTCCCTCAATGTGCAGCAAATACAGCCATTGCTCATTTCCACCAGTTTTTCTTCCGTTTTGGATAAAGTGTTTTGATTTCTAATCAGGTTGGCATCAATGTTTACTTCGCTCATGTCGTTCACTATCACCGCAACTTTAAGGTCTTGCTTGTTTCTTAAAATCGCGTTGAGGAGGGTTGTTTTGCCGCTGCCTAAAAAGCCGCTTAAAACGGTTACAGGTAATTTGTTTATCATGTTAATGCAATTATGTTGCAAATATATATATCAGAATCATATATGCAACATAATTGCGTCTATATTTGGATTTATTAAATGATCAAGTGTTATGAAACAATTAAAACTCAAAATGAATTTGGATCGATTTGGCATTACTGCTTCTACTTTATGTGCCATACATTGTGCGGTGCTCCCTTTTATGTTAACAATATTACCACTATGGGGACTAGGGTTTTTGGCAAATGAAAGCATAGAGTTGACAATGATTTCAATTTCAATAATTATTGGCGTATGGTCTTTGGGCCGTTCTTATTGGCTAAGTCATCGCAATTTGTTACCAACATTACTTTTGATCTTCGGATTTGTATTTATAGCATCAGGTCATTTTTTGGGGATAGCAGTTCTTGAACCTATACTTATACCACTCGGTGGATTTACCATAGCCACCGCTCATTTGATAAACCTACGCCTGTTTAAATCTTTTACTGCAAGCCATGTTCATGAGTAAGCGATTAAAAAAGGCTATTCGGGAGATAAATAACAATAAAAATCATGTAAACATGTCTAAGACAAATAAATTATTTTTAATGGCAGCGTTGCTAATGATTACAACATTGCAGCCGGCTTGCAAGCATGGTGCTCAAGATGGTATGGAGCTTTACAAAAAGTATGCCCTCAAGAATCTGGCAATTAAAAATGTTCAAAAGAATTTAAAGGTGAAAAATGATTAAAATAGAAATCACTTTCAAATACTTATGAAACTGGCGATCGTTTAAACTTTACCGATTGGGAAATTACAGCTATGGCGCATTGGTTGTTGCTGGGTGCTTCTGGAAGTGGTAAGAGCACTCTTTTAAATCATTTAGCTGGTTTACTTAAGCCTACTGAGGGGAAAATCATGGTCAATGGTCAGGATCTTTATCGGCTATCTGTAAGGGAAATGGATCGATTCCGTGGTCGGAATATTGGAATTGTTTTCCAACGCCCACACCTGATCAGTTCACTTAATGTGATGGAAAACCTTGAGGTTGCTAACACTTCGGCGGGGATTACAGTAAATAGGGAGCGAAATTTATCATTATTGGAAGATTTAAACCTCCAATCGAAATGTAAAAATTACCCCCATCAACTTAGTCATGGGCAGTTACAAAGGGTTATTGCCAAAACTCTTCATAAAGACAACTAGCAATGAACAGACTTTTTTTAATGCTAATATTATCATTAGGTTTCACTGCAGTTGCTCAAAATAAAAAGCACGACCCAAATGATCAGATTAGGTCAATGAACTGGGATCTAATTGGCGCTGTTAAATTTGAGTTGACAGCTAAAAAGGAAGTATTTCCAATATTCTCCGAGACTATAAAGCGTTTTCATAACAGTCCCTTTGATTTAGTGGGCTACCTCATTCCAATAAAAACAGGTATTAAACAGCAAAAGTTTTTATTCGCAACGTTACCTATCGACCAATGTTTCTTCTGTGGTCAAAATGGGGTTCCAATAATGATTTTGGTTGAAATGAATACTCCTATTGAATATACCACCAAACCCATTAGGGTGAAGGGGGTTTTAAAACTGGCAAAAACAAATGCAATTTATCAGCCTCCAATATCAATTGAACACGGTAGGTTAATTATCTAAAAATTCATAATTACTTTAGTTCATTTATTTTTTTTCCAGGAGTTTATTTATCTTTTTTTCAAAGTCAGCTTTATATTTAAGGTGATATTCTCCTGTACCTGGTCCGGCAAAATCTGAAGTAATCGTACTTACTTTTCCGCTTTTATCTAAAATTATAGTGCTCGGAAAAACACTAATATTGGTTAGTTGAGGTAATGTTTTTTCTGTTCTTTGAGGATCAGAAACGGCAACAGGCGTAATGAGTAGGGGGTATTTGACATTAAATCTTTTCTGGAACTTACTTAAGCTCTTTTTTGAACGCACAAAGTCTGTGGAGTATTCATAGGCAAGACCAATAACTTCCACGCCACGATCTTTATTCTTATCATAATATTCGCTTAAGAAAGCAGTTTCGTCCATGCAGTTCGGACACCAGGAGCCCATCAGTTGAATGATTACTACCTTGTTCTTAAATCTCTTATCTTGTATTGAAACCTGTTTTCCGTTGAGATCTTTAAAGCTAAAGTTAAGGGTTCCATCTTTACCATCTTTAAGTCTTAGTGGGTTAGTAGCTAACAACTTAACGCTGTCATCTTTTTTTGCGTGCCATTTTTGTACAGGGGCGTTACCGCTATAGATTTGACCATTAACTAGGCTGTCTGCACTTATTTTGGCGGTAAAAACCATAGCATGTACACCATCAAAAGTAGAAACAAATAATTCATCGCCAGTTACAATTCCAGAGAGATACCTGTAATCTCCCGAAGGAGTAAGAATAGAGCCACTTACCTTATTTCCCTGTTGTGAAAAATTACCGATTGCTGCTGTAGAAGTTCCACCTTTTTTTATTAAATCTACGTCCCACTTACCTTGCGCTTGTTGTTTTGCATCGCCATTTAAAGCTAGAAAGCGATAGGGAATTCGTGCAGAAGCAGTAAATGGCATTATGATATCTTTTTGGCTTGCTTTTCTGATCCATGAACCCGAGAGGCTATCTTTAGAAATGATTTTCAGTTTGAAAGAAGACTCAAAGACAGGCATGTTGATAAAAAGGGAGTCTTTTACCTGGCGTACATCATCGACAAGCATTCTTTCTGGTTCGTTGACCACATAGAAAACGGTTTTCCCATTTAACTGTTCGATAGCTAAATTGAAAATAATCTTATTTCCGTCGGCTCTGTGGAGCATTGCATTCCAGGTTCCCTGTTGTAAGGTGGATTGTGCATTTGCAGCAAGAGAAAATATTCCGATGATACTAAGGAGTACTATTTTTTTATACATCATAAAAGCTAATAATTGTAACGGTATACGTTAAGCTAAAGTATTTGTTTTTCGGTTTGCAATAATTAGACCAATTTCATTTTTAAAGCGGTAAAATCATGTAATGTAAGTAACAATTTAATAGGGTTAATTAATTTAATTCACGTGAAGGGAGACCCTCGGTGAACCGAACTGGTTTTACATCTCCTGATCCTTCCATTTCAAAAATTTCAAGCTCAAAATATTTTGCAGCAGCAAGCAGGTGATCAAAAATATCTGCCATAATGTGTTCATAATCTACCCATTTGGTGGTGCTGGTAAATACATACAGTTCTAAAGGTAATCCATTTGCAGTAGGTGCCATTTGCCTCACCATCATCGTCATATTTTTATGCGTACCCGAGTGACCGGCAAGATAATTGTCTATATATTTTCTGTATAAACCGGCATTGGTTAAGTTACGGCCGTTAATCAGCAGGCTTTTATCAGCACCAGTACGTTCGTTATTTTTATCAATGTCTTTTTGTCTGTGGTCAATATAACTGGTAAGTGATTGTATTTTTTTTAGTCTTACTAACTCTTCAGGCGACAAAAATTTGATAGTTGATTGTTTAATATAAATCGCTCTTTTTATTCTTCTTCCGCCAGATTCCTCCATTCCCCTCCAGTTTTGAAAGGCATCAGATATAAGGGAATAAGTGGGGATGGTAGTAATCGTTTTATCAAAGTTCTGAACTTTTACCGTCGTTAGGTTAATTTCTATCACATCGCCGTCCGCCCCATATTTGGACATGGTAATCCAATCACCAATACGTAACATATCATTTGTTGTAACTTGTATGCTGGCTACGAAGCCCATAATAGTGTCTTTAAACATTAAAAGTAGCACCGCAGAAATGGCACCCATGGCTGTGAAAAATGCAATTGGTGATTTACCTGTCAGGTAAGAAAATATCATTACTGCCGCAAATATGAATATAATGATTTTGATTACTTGCAGATAGCTGTCGATGGGTTTTTCTTTGAAGGCAATACTTGTGCGTAAAGTGTTGCCACCAGATTTGATGACAGACATCACCATCCAGATAACCACAAAAACCATATAAACATCAGACAGCTTATCGAGGTTTTGAATGAGGTGTGGAAAACCCTCAAAAACGATGGGTATGGAAGTTTTAATCAGCGTAAGTGGTGCCACAAGAGCCAGGTAATGTGGAAAACGATTTTCTAAAAGGTATTGAAAAAAAGGAATTTTAGTTTTCCTTGCTATATTAATCAAAATTATGCGAAGGATGCGGCGCACCACATATTGAACAAGTAGCACTAAAATTGCAACAATAAAAAGAAGTGCAAAAAGGTTAACATATTCTGCGGTATTTTCCGGCACTCCCCATTGTACAAGGTATTTATAAGTCGATCGACTAATTGTATTTACAGTGTTATTATTTTCCATTGAATAGTTTAAAGATTTCAGAAATGTTAAAGGAGGTAGGATAGTGAAAATAATTGGGAATGTCAAGATTTACTGATAAAGCTACTTTTCCATGGCTTTAATTTTTAGATCAGCTGGCATTTTTTCAATAGCATAGCGCAAAGCAGTTCTTGGCATTTCTTTTTTATTTTTTAATACATAATTAAATACTGCTTCCTGGTGTAATGCACTTGCGGCTTTAAGCATCCAGCCATATCCTTTTTGCACAAGGTCATCCTGATCTTTCAACAATATATCTGCTAATTGAAAAATGAATTCTAAAAATTTTCCTTTTCGAGCGGGCACTATTAATGAAACAGCTGCAGCACGGCGCATCCATCGATTTTCAGATTTTGCCCATTTTTTTAATAGTGGAAGATATTCAGGGAAAAGAATAAGAAATTCACCGATGGTATGGTTACAAAAAGTATCACATGATGCCCAATTGTTGACATAAGTTTTTACCCATTTTTCAAATATAATAAAGTCGGAAGGTGTAAATTGCTTGCGAAGGGAGTAAGACCAATCACATGCAATAATGGATTCTTCGAGGTATCCTGATTTCCAAAGTTCCTCACATAAGCTAAATAATTCTTCTTTGGGAAGGTCTTTTACTGTTTTAAAATACTTCTTGCTGATCGCTCTTACCTCGGTATTTTTACAGCCATGTAATAATAGCTCTTCTTTAAAAAAACGCTGACTTGATTTCACAGCGGCAGGATCACTGTTTTTCTTTAATTCTTTTCTGATTTCAATTATGATATTCATGGTATATTTTAGTAGCTCACGAAGTTAAATTACCAATGCTATTGAAATTAGAATAACTATACATTTTTCTATAGTAAAAAACGGTGTAGCGTTCTGTTCTACACATTTAACGGCATATAAATAAAGCGAGGCAGACCATGATTGCCAGTCTTGTCCCATAGGCTGTCCATCTTGAGCTTTATACCATTCGTTAAAACCATACTTCAATTCTTTGTTATGAGAAACTGTAATTAGTTCGGTAAGCGTATAAAGTTTTTCTTTAGCCAGCATATGTTTTCCAGCTGCAACAAGTGCTGCAATATGAAAACCAGAAATAAATGGCCAGATTCCTCCATTGTGGTAATCACCAGGGTTATTAAAAATAGCATACCGAGGTTTCCAATCAGCATCATTAGGCATAATAAATGGAAAAAAGTTTGGAGCCAGATCAACAGCTAAATCACCATTTTTTCTCATATTCTGGCATTCAGCTTCAATCCATGAGCTCATATGCTCAGCCCTGCTATGTGAAGCCAGTCCAGATAAGATAGCAATACTATTGCCCAGGAGATCAAATCTTTCACTACTATAACCTTTATAAGACCAAAGGGCGTAAAATGGCTTGGCTTTTACAACCATTCCTTCATGATTGTGTTGAGGTATCGCGTCATTAGAATTTGTATGATGTTGCATAGCGATTCTAAATAAATCAGCACGTTCATGATAATTCAAAACTCTCAGATAAGCGTATACAACCGCATTAACAAATAGACCAAAGCCTAATACCCACTGTTCATCCCGCCAGTCGCTTGTTGGTTGCTGGTCTACAAGATAATCATCAGAAGGACTTTGGTATTCCATCCAGGTTAATGCTTTTTGAACGGAATCTTCCAAAAAGTCGATTTCTCCACTAAATATTCTAAAAATACCTACTGCCAATAAAAATAGGGGAGTAGTATCACTCGCACCACGGTTCTCCGGACTATGAACCATAGATGGGATATGTCCCCTTGCCGATTGGTTTTTGGATAGCGTTTCAAGCGTATTTCTACTCGAAGCAACCAATATATCATTGCCAGATACCAAGGTACCCAATATTGAAATCATCAGGTCTCTTGTGTAAGGCTCCGGATATCCCCATCCTGCCGTGCGTGGAAGTCCATGAAATGGGCCTTTTGCATTATAAAGGAGTACTTCGATAGCGCCTTGTCTAGCATTTTCTATGTCTTGCCAATTTCTGGTTTTCATCACAAATGTGTTAAGTTATATTTAGTCTCTCGCTTGCAATTTTTATAAACTTTGCTGCAACATTCCGGTAGTCGAAATGTGCTATAACTCTTTCACGTCCTGCATTTCCCAATTGTTGTCGCAAGTCAGATGAGTTCATCAAACGAATCAGGCTTTCCTTAATATCGGTTACATTAGCTCTGTAATCTACAGTTCTTGGGACATCAAAAAATATCTTGTGATTTTCCCCATAACCTGATTCAGGACCAATGGTTACTTCATTCACCGCAATCCTTTCACTTATACCTGCTAAAAGGGCTGTTTGTTCATGTATTAAGGTATCAAGCATCCCCATCGCATTAATGCCAATTTACAGGTTTACCGCAAGCTCCGGCTTCTACCTGTGGCATCCCAAATCCTTCTAAACGTGATGGTGCAGCATAAACATCACAGGCTCCAATAAGATATGGGATAAATTGTCTGGAAATAATACTCGTATGAAAGGAGACGTGCTCGCTGATACCTAATTCTTCAGCAAGTATTTTGTCTGCATTACATTGGATCGTTGTTCGGGGTTGTGGCCATACCTTGCAAACGTATTTCCAAGGCGGTAAATCATTTCCGGCAGCAGCTAAAGCTTCCATAACTTCCCTACCACCTTTAGAAGCAGCATCCCCCCCAATTGTCAGAATCATTTGCTCATCTGGCCTAATGCCTAATGCACTTCTAACGGATTGTATTTTTGGGTCATTTTTCGGAAAAGGCTTAAAGGTATCTGTATCACAACCTACCGGAAGCACTTCTATGTGGTCTCCTTTAATGCCATCGCGGATATACATTTCTTTAACCCAGTTGGAGGTAACCAGTATAAGGGGGAGGTCATTTAAAACAGGCTGATAATTACAAATATATCCATCAGCAACTAACCATGGGATAGCTTTTATACCAAAACCGTGTGGATGTAGTACCAATTGAGGAGTATGCCCCCAAAAGCCTGTTCCAACAACAACATCAGGTTTAAACCATTTATAATACCATTCTTTTTCCAATAATGAATCCACATGTACCGCATGCGCATCAACACCATTGGCCAATAAGCCTTTATAAAGCAAGTCTCCTTGTGTCGCTAATCCACCTGGAGTAGGCGGATAATCATATAATACAAGCACTTTCATAATAATGAGTTTCTTTTAAGCCATGCTATGGCAGTTTCTTTGGCTGTAAATCTCCAGAATGCTTCTTTTTTAGGGGTCGTTTTTGCTTCCCAGCTATCTGGGTCAAAACCATAGATTTCTGTCATGATGTTATATTTTTGTTTCCAATATTTGGTAGAAAGGTTAAAATAGAGATTTGCTTGTTTTATTACTTGTGGAAAATACATCCTGTTTCCATCTTCATAAGCAAACGTCAACAGTTCATTGCTGTGCAATTTATCTGCTAACCATAAATTCATTACTGCTTTTCCTATTTCTTCGTGCCTCAGATGTCTTGAGTATTCTCCTGAAGGACTATGTGTGATGATGATATCCCAGGTGTAGGATGGAAGGGCTTTTAATATGAGTTCAGACACGAGATTTAACTCCTGCGGAGTCTGTGCAGGGCCATCATCAAGGTCTTCCATAGCACCTTCCGAGTTGAAAATGTCTAATACTTTTTTAAACTTCGGTGCCCGGTCGGGGTCGTATTTCCTGCATAAACAAAAGATGAAGGTATCCCATTCCGGATGAAGTAACAATGTTCCGCCAGCCCACAAAGTTTCATCATCGGGGTGGGCAATAATGACAGCAATTTTTTTTCCCTTCATCACAATTTGATTTGCTATGTTTTTAACCAGATTATGCTGGATTTGTTTTATTGCTTTATATGGAATCCTGATTCGATGTTTAATATGAGATTTAACTGATTTGATGATTCAGAAGAATAAAGAAGCCTGTTAGCAATTGCGGCTGACAATAACGCTTTGTAAAAAGCAATCCGAAATATTAAGGTCAATCAAAAGGTCTCAAGGTGTTTAAATCCTATTTTTAATGGAAGAATGTTGTTGAAATATTATCAATTAAAGGTTAATGCCAAAATAGCTTATTAAAACGCTAAAAAGTGCTATTTTTTTTCAAAATACGCCAAGTATCTTTACTAAAGTAAACCAAATATTGTTTTATTAATCTTAAAAGAAAGTTTAATTTTTAGTTACATCACGTAATAAAAAAATCTTTAAACTTTCAAATAGGGTATTAAACAAAGCTTTAAACCAAATAAATTCTTAAACCGTATGAAACAACAATTACTAAAAAAAGGTAAGTTGATTTTGTTTCTTTTTTTTGTTTTATTATGTAATGAAAGTTTTTCGGGCATCGTAAAGCCAACTTTCAGGGCTGGCAAACTTTTAAAAAGGACAATGTATAACAAGCCAGAAAAAATTGATAACTATTTTTATCAAAACAAAGAAATTAGTGGTACCATTTCAGACATCATTGGTCCTATGTCGGGTGTAGGTGTTTCTGTAAAAGGCAATCCGGGTATTGGGACTTCAACAGACATCAATGGGAAGTTTAAGCTGAAAGTCCCCAATGAAAATTCAATATTGGTGTTTTCTATGATAGGTTATGCTACTCAGGAAGTCCCGGTCAAAGATAGGACTGTCATTAACGTTATTTTAAAAGAAAATGTAAACCAACTCGAAGAAGCTGTAGTAGTTGCTTTTGGTACCCAGAAAAAGGAGTCTATAATAGGTTCAATCACTACAATTAATCCTTCAGAATTAAAGGTGCCATCAAGTAATTTAACGACGGCACTTGCTGGTCGGATGGCTGGTATTATAGCTTACCAGAGAAGTGGAGAACCGGGTCAGGATAATGCTGCATTTTTTATACGGGGGGTAACAACATTTGGAACAGGTAAAAAAGATCCTTTAATTTTAATAGATGGAGTTGAGGTTTCAACTACAGATTTAGCACGTTTACAGGCCGATGATGTTGGCAGTTTTTCAATTATGAAAGATGCTACAGCAACAGCTTTATATGGTTCAAGAGGGGCCAACGGTGTGGTTTTAATAACGACCAAAACTGGAAAAGAGGGGCAGGCCAAGATTAATTTCAGGTTAGAGAATTCCATATCTCAGGGAACTAAAAATGTGGAACTAGCTGATCCAATTACCTATATGAACCTTCATAATGAAGCTGTATTAACACGTAATCCACTTGGAATCCCTATCTATTCCCAATCAAAAATTGATAATACTTTAGCAGGTACCAATTCGTATGCTTTTCCTGCTACAGATTGGCAAAGTGAATTATTAAAGAAAAGTACAGTAAACAGAAGGGCAAACTTAAATGTAAGTGGTGGAAGCCCGGTTGCAAGGTATTATGTTGCAGGAACATTTAATCAGGATAACGGCATTTTAAAAGTTGATAATAGGAATAATTTTAATAACAACATTGACCTGAAATCTTACTCCTTACTTTCGAATGTTAATGTAAATCTTTCGAAATCTACAGAAATGATTGTTCGCCTGCGTGGTAATTTTGATGACTATTCAGGCCCGGTTGGTGAAGGGAGCGGTGTTTACAGAGCAATAATGAGAACTAATCCTGTTTTGTTTCCTGCCTATTATCCTGCAACCGGTGATTTGCAATATACACAACATATCTTGTTTGGAAATGATCCTGAAACAACCTATATCAATCCTTATGCTGATTTAGTAAAGGGATACAAAGAATATTCTAGATCAAACATGCTTGCACAGTTTGAGATAAAACAGGATCTGTCAACCTTATTAACAAAAGGACTTTCAATAAGAGCAATGGCGCAGACATTAAGGAATACTTTCTTTGACGTTTCCAGAGCTTATAATCCTTATTGGTATAATGTAGGGATGTATGATAAATATACACAAGAATACAATATAGTGAATAGTAACCCTGATGGGGGTACAGAATACCTTAATTATAATCCTGGACAAAAAAGCGTGTCATCAAACTTCTATTTGGAATCTGCAATAAACTATAACCGCACTTTTAATAAAAGTACTTTTGGTGGTTTACTCGTGTACATGATGCGTAATAACATTACAGGTAATGCAAGTGATTTACAATCTTCTTTGCCATTTAGAAATGTTGGTTTATCAGGCCGGGGAACTTACGCCTATGATAACCGCTATTATTTAGAAGTAAACTTTGGTTTAAATGGTTCCGAAAGATTTTCACAAAGTGAGCGTTTTGGTTTTTTCCCTTCTGCTGGTGCAGCATGGTCTATTTCTAATGAGAAATTCTTCCAGCCATTTAAAAATATAATCTCAAAATTAAGGATTAGAGGAACCTATGGATTGACAGGAAATGATCAGATAGGAAGAGATGAAGATCGCTTCTTTTTCTTGTCTAACGTAAATATGAATAATTCTGGTAAAGGTGCCATTTTTGGTAGAGATAATGGTTATTCCAGGCCAGGTGTCAGGGTCAACGCATAAAAATAGTTAAAAATCAGATGCTTGTTAACATTTTGTGGATTTCGTGTTAGGATTTTTTTGTTTGTTTTGCTTTATTTAG
>NZ_JBEONS010000030.1:0-35732 GCF_040544395.1 Pedobacter sp. CG_S7
CCCGCTTTTTTCTGAAAATAAAATCCAAAGAAAATAACACCTTAAACGATTTTTCAGGTCAGTAAAGTAAGTTAGAGGGAACCTGAGTGGTTACTAAAAAAGTAGTAAAAATATTATTATAGTTAATTTTATTACACTATATTTACAATAAACATTTATTGTTTTAATCAACAATTAACTAAACCTAATCAAATTAATCATGGCGAAATTAACAAACGGCATATTTGGTGGCATGACCGGAACAATAGGTAACTTGGTCTCTTACACACTCAACGGCCAACAAATTCTTAGAGGGAAAGCTGCTCCATCTAATAAGCCGGCTACAGTTAAACAATTGCATAAAAGACAGCAAATGACAGTATTATCCTCTTTTTTTAAAGGGATGTCAGACTTTCTAAAAACTGGCTTTGCACCGAGGGCTACTGGAACCCCAAAAAACTATTACAACCTGGCGGTCGAATACAATATGCCTCATGCTTTAAAAGGTGATTATCCCGATATAGCTATAGCTTATGATCACGTAATTTTGAGTAAGGGTACTTTACCAGGGGTTTTAAATCCGGCTGTAACCTGGGTTACCGAAGGATTAAAATTTACCTGGGAAAACCTTAACGGAACACATTGGCCGCATGCTGAAGATCAGGTGATGCTGCTCGCTTATAATGCCAGTAAAAACAAACATTTCTTTATTCAAAATGGCGCTAAAAGAAATAGAGGCTGGGATATTTTGGATATCCCAGCCTCTATGCAACAGGAGCAGTTTGAGCTCTATATTTCATTCGTGTCTAACGACAGAAGCGAAGTAGCAAATAGTCAATATATTGGCTCTATCAAAAGTTAAACCGTTATTTATAAGTCAAGCCCATATTATAGAATAGAAAAGCCCATTTATCGGCCACTTCTTCAATAGCCTTATCTGTTGGTTTGCCAGCACCGTGTCCGGCATTGGTTAATATACTGATCAACACTGGTGCTGGCCCTGCCTGGGTTTCCTGTAGCTTGGCCGCAAACTTAAAAGAATGTGCCGGTACCACCCTATCATCATGATCTGCGGTGTTAACCATTGTGGCAGGGTATTTTACACCCTTCTTTAAAGCATGCAAAGGCGAATAATGGTGGAGGTAGTCGAACATTTCTTTTGAATCTGCTGACGTGCCATAATCAAAACTCCATCCTGCACCTGAAGTAAATTTATGGTACCGCAGCATATCCATTACCCCTACAGCCGGGAAAGCTACTTTAAATAACTCAGGTCGTTGTGCCATTGTTGCACCAACCAACAAACCGCCATTCGAACCTCCCATAATAGCCAGGTAGTCTTTTGAAGTGTAGTTTTCAGCAATCAGATAGCTCGCTGCAGCAATAAAATCGTCAAACACATTTTGCTTTTGCAGTTTCGTTCCTGCTAGATGCCATTTTTCGCCATATTCGCCTCCACCCCGCAAATTGGGAACCGCATATACTGCTCCTTGCTCTAATAGGGCCAGTACCGACGTGCTAAAAGCAGGTGTCAAACTTATATTAAAACCACCATATCCATATAATAACGTAGGGTTCTTACCTGTTAGGGACAACCCCTTTTTGTAGGTAATGATCATTGGAACTTTAGTGCCGTCTTTTGATCTGTAAAAAATCTGTTTAGACTCATATTTTGAAGGGTCAAAATCGACCTGCGGCTTTTTATAGACTTCAGATTTACCGGTTTGGACTGAATATTTAAAGATCGTGGTTGGGTATACATAGGAAGTGAAAACAAAAAACAGTTCTTTTTCGGTTTCTTTACTGCTGAAACCTCCTGCGGTACCAATACCCGGTAATTCAATTTCATGTTCCAATACACCTTCCCTACTGTATTGCAGCACCATCGATACTGCATCCTTAATGTATTTTGCAAATATTTTTCCGCCACCTATCGATGCACTCAACACATTATTAGTTTCTTTTACCAGTTCTTTCCAGTTGTCTGTTGTAGGTTTTGCAGCATCTACAGTAACAATGCGACCGTTAGGGGCATTTAAATTCGTGAAAATATAAAGTTTACTGCCCACATTATCAATAATATCGTGATTCTTTTCAAAGTTATCGACTACTGTAACAATAGCAGAATTTGGAGTAGACAGCTCTTTAATATACAGTTCATTGCCCGAAGTGGAGTTGGCAGCAGAAATAATAAGGTAACGCTCATCTTCAGTTAAACTAACCCCAATGTAACGGCGGGGCATTTTATCTCCACCAAAAATCAATTTATCTTCTTTTTGGGAAGTACCCAATTTATGGAAATATAATTTATGGTATTGGGTTAGTCCGCTTAGTTTACTGCCTTCACTTGGCTTATCGTAGGTACTGTAATAGAAGCCTTCGTTTCCACGCCAGGCTATACCAGAAAATTTAATGTCTTTTATAGTGTCCCCTATAATGGTCTTATCATCAGCTTTCATCACCACAGCATTGGTCCAATCAGACCCGCCTTCAGATAACTGGTAAGTCAGTACACTGCCGTCTTTAGAGAAACTTATCCCTGCCAAAGAAGTGGTTGCATCTTTAGAAAAAGTGTTTGGATCAAGAAATACTTCTGCCTCTGAGTTTTCTTTTTGTCGGTAAAGTACGCTCTGATTTTGTAAACCACTATTTTTATAGAAATAAGTGTATTCTCCCTCTTTAAAGGGCTGAGAAAATTTCTCATAATTCATCAGCTTCGTTAAACGTTCTTTAATAGCACCCCGAAAAGGAATTTGTGCTAAATATTTTTGTGTGACTGCATTTTGAGCGTCCACCCAAGATTTAGTTTCTGCAGAACGATCGTCTTCCAACCAACGATAAGGATCTTGAACTATAGTACCAAAATAGGTGTCTTGTATGTTTTCTTTTTTTGTTTCAGGATAAATCATTGCTTTTTTTTGTACAGCATTGTTTTTTTGTGCCTGCACAAAAATAGGAAACATTGCGAGAAGTAAAACCAGCTGGTGTTTTAATGATGATTTCATGTGTATTGTTTTTTCTTAAGGATAATAAGCTTTAATTAGTTGCTGATGAATATACGCAAATTAGGAGATTACAAAAAAAAACACCCCACATTGTTACATGTGGGGTGTTTGATAAACAGTTTAACACAATACTGTCAATCTAATTTGGATATCCTGGGTTTTGAGGTGTAAGTTTAGGATTGTTCTGCAATTCTGCTCTAGGGATAGGAAATAACAAATGTTTCTCCTGCAAAGGCTGATTAGAACTTTTATTGATATGTCCTACAAAATTATCAAATCCATTAGTGGTTTCGTTATACACTTTTCTTAAGCGCACCATGTCAAACCAGGTAATCTGCTCGTAGCAGAGCTCATGCCAGCGTTCTCTCCACACCGCTTCACGGAAGGTAGATTGATTATAAGTACCTATCGCTGGTGTTACCAGTTGGGCACGGTCTCTAATCCGTTTAAAAGCGTTATAGGCTTCTGTTTTCGGGGCACCTAACTCATTTTGAGCCTCTGCATAAGTTAATAAAACTTCTGCAAAACGAATCATAGGCAAGTTCAGGTTGTTATTACGACTACCTTTTACGCCAGAAGTACCATTTGCGGTAACGTTGAAGTGCTTAAAAATATAAGGCGCTCCTAACTGAAACAATGCACCATCACCATTTGTAAAATAACTGGTATAGAAATAACCTTCTCTATCTTTTGCACGAAGATCACCTGTTTCATAAGATTTATAAAATTGTGAGGTTGGCACTGTACTTCCTGTACCAGAAGCACCATTAAAAGTAACTGGTTTAAAGTTAGGATACATGTTATCCATAGGGTTACCAGCAACTAATGCATTGTATTGCAACATAAAAATATGCTCTTTCTCATTTTTCAAACTTTCCTGGTGTACTTCACCATAAGTTGGAAAAAGATTAATAATCGTAGGATTACTGTTTGCATAAGTAATAACTTCATTGGCTTTATCGGCGGCCAGTTTGTAATGCGAAGCACCTTTATTTAAAGGTTGTCCAGCCATGGCCAGGTATACAATTGCCATTTCAGATTTCACTGCAGCCAAGGAAACTCTTCCAGTTTTATCCATCCATGGTAAACCCGCAGCTTCAGCAGCTGTTAAATCTGCAATAATTAGCTTATACACCTCTTCTTTTGAAGCACGTGGAGGGAAAAAATCTTCAGAAAGTGCAGTTTGAGGTTTAGTGATAATAGGCACATCACCCCATAACCTTACGGCATAAAAGTAGGCCCAGGCACGCAAAAAATAGGCTTGTCCTAAAACACGTTTCTTTTGCGCTTCGTCCATTGGCGTAATTGCAGGTACTTTATCTAAAACCAAATTGGCTTGAGAAATCACCTTATATACACCATTCCACCAATTAACTACATGCCCGGTATTACCATCATAAATTAACCCATATAAGTTATTAAGATCAGAGTTTTGAGCCGTCTCTGTAGTAGAAGTTCCGGTAACAGCTTCTAATAATTGCCAGTTGGAAGCAAAAATACCTGCACCATCGCCAACAAACCTGGCATCTGCATATACAGAAGCTACTGCAGCTTCAGCATGTTCTGGTATGGTATAAAAACTTTCTGGTGTTAAATTGGAGGGATCTTTTTCGTCTAAAAACTTTTTACACCCAGATCCAAGCAAGAGTAATCCAAAGAGGAATAAGCCGCTTATATTTTTTATCATGTTTATTTTCATCTGTTTATTTTTGAAATTAATGGTTAAGAAGCGATCATCAGCTAATCTATATTCATTTATTTTCATTGATTATCAAGCTGTTTAATTGAAGTTAAATTAAAGGCTCACATTCAAACCAAGCATAAAAATAGTTGGCTTTGGATAGCTATGCCAGTTCATTCCCTGAGAGAATACGTTATTACCGTCGCCAGCATATCCACCAGTAGGCGTTGTTTCAGGATCGCCCTGAAGCTCCTTATGAGTAATCAAGAAAAGATTTTGTGCAGATACATACACCCTAAATCTGCTCAATTTCATTTTTTGAGCTAAATCATTAGCAAGCGTATAGCCTAACAATATATTCCTGCCACGTATAAACGACGCATCTTTAATCCAGTGTGTATCTACATTGGTTACATAGCCTGCACGTGTATCACGTATTTCTGCTATTGGGGTATTCTGATTTTGTGGTGTCCATGCATTCAGTACCGTTGCGTAACTATTGGCAAGGGATACCCTGTCTTCACTCGAATGGGAAGTCATGTCCAATACGTCATTACCGACTGAGTATTGAAGTTCAAGGGTTAAATCAAGGTTTTTATAACGAAAAGTATTCGATAAAGAACCCCAGGCATCAGGACTACCATTACCAATAATTGACCTGTCAGCATCATTGATAGCATAATCGCCATTTACATCAAGGTATTTTATATCACCCGGCAAGATTGTTTTACCATTACGGTAACTCACAAACTTCGCAGCTTCAGCTCTTTCAGCTTCAGACCATACACCCAAACGGGTAAGTCCCCAAAATGAACCAGCCTCTTCTCCAATACGGATTATATTGGTTGGGTTGGTGAAATTAGGTCCACCAATACCAAAAATATCTGCCGGAGTAGCCAGAGAAAGAATCTTATTTTTATTCATTGAAATGTTAAATGTAGTATTCCATGAGAAATTTTCAGATTCTATGTTTTTAGTATTGATACCAATTTCTAAACCTTTGTTTTCCATTGACCCGATATTTTTTCTAATGGTTGCATAGCCACTGGTACGTGGTACTGGTGCATCCAAAAGCATATCTGTCGTTTTCCGGTAATAGATATCAGCTTCTAGGGAAACTTTTCCTCCAAATAACCCAAGTTCTAAACCAAGGTCACTTTGAGTTGTTTTTTCCCATTTCAAATCCGCATTTGCAAGTCTGTTGATACCCGTACCAACAACCCTGGTATCATTAAATACTGTTGCATAATTAGAACTTAACAAAGATAAAGAAGAATAAGGAGGTATTTCTGAGTTACCGGTAACACCGAAACTGGCACGAAGTTTTAAATTAGAAATAACAGACTTATCTTTTAAGAAGTCTTCTTCAGAAACCTTCCAGGCTACAGCAGCAGAAGGGAAAAAAGCGAATTTATTGTTTTCTCCGAACTTAGATGAACCATCTGCACGACCAGTGGCCGTGAACAAATATTTATCTTTCAGGCTATAATTGATCCTACCAAAATAAGAATTAAGCGATTGTCTGGTTTTATTAGATCCTACCTGCGGATTCAAACTACCAGCACCTAAATTATTATACTCAAAATAATCAGTAGCAAAACCTCTAACAACCGCACTCATGTTATTGAAATTGCTTTCTTGCCAAGAGATACCTGCTAATGCCGTAAAAGCATGTATATCATTAATGGTTTTGTTATAGGTCAGGAAATTCTCTATAGACCAGAATATTTCTTTTCTATTACGAGCGGCAGCATATCCCTGGTCAGAAATATTTAAAGTACGACTACTGAATTCATTATTCTCTTGCGAAATAACATTGGCACCTACAATGGTCTTCATGTCCAAACCTTTTGCAAAGGTGATGTTTGAATATAAACTACCAAGGGTTGTTTGAGTACCTAATTTATATTTGGTATCCTCCAAACGGTGAACCACATTAAAACGACCTTCAGCATTAGGGTAATCTCTATTGTCTGCAAAGATTCCGTTATCATACCTTACTGGCAAAAATGGGAAATCCTCCACAATACTACGAGCTACCTGATCACTTTGATCTACTAAGTTCTCATCCTGTTGAGTGTAACTTAATGTACCCCCTACTTTCAACCAACTTTTTATTTGGTCATCTATCGTAAATCTAGCCGAATAACGTTTCAGGTAAGATGTTTTAACTAAACCCTGATCATCACGATACCCTACAGAAAAGGAATAATTAGTGCGTTCGTTACCGCCACTAAAACCTAACTGATGATTTTGGGATAATTTGTTTTGGGTTGCTTCTTTAAGCCAGTCTGTATCATAATAAGGGTTACCGCTGCTGTCAAACAACCTTTTGTCGGTTCTAGCCAGCGCCGGATTTCTTGAAACATACTTCCCTGCAGCCCATCCATCAGGATCATATTTTTGCATGTTTTTGTAAGCCAGGTCTTCCACAGCAAGAAACTCTTTCGCATTTAATACTTTTGGATAATTTGGACCTACTGTAGGCACACTAAAATCGACATTATAGCTTACCTTTCCTTCACCGGATACGCCACGTTTAGTTGTAATCAGAATTACACCGTTTGCACCCCTTGAACCATAAATAGCTGTAGATGAGGCGTCTTTTAATACCTCTACCGAAATAATATCGTTTGGATTGATATAATCGATGGCCTGGCTTGCCTGGGCTTGATTACCTGTTGGCAATTGTACCCCATCAACAACATATAAAGGATTGTTGGAAGAGTTAATAGAACTAAAACCACGTATTCTTACGTTAGCCCTTCCTCCTGGTCTTCCAGAATTGCTGTTTACCTGAACACCTGATATTCTGCCTGTTAAAGCTTGGTTCAATGAAGCAGCTGGGCGCTCCTGAAGTTGTGCTTCTTTAACAGAACCTACTGCACCAGTAAGGTCAGACCTTTTTGCAGTACCATAACCAATTACAACAACCTCGCTCAATGCTTGGTCATCGGTTTTAAGCTGTACATTAATTGTGGTTTGACTGCCGACAGTAACTTCTTTTGTAAGGAATCCTGTAAAACTAAAAACAAGCACAGCGGATTGCGAAGGTACGTTTAAAGAAAAGTTTCCATTGCCATCGGTAACAGCGCCTCCAGGAAGACCTTTAATTTTAACAGATGCACCCTGCAAGGGTTGACCTGTATCATCTTTGACCGTACCCCTAATTTGGATATCTCGGTCTGGCACGGTTGTGCCTGGGTACAGGTTTAAGTTTTTACCGGCCTCGGTATAATTAGAACCTGGCGCCGCAAAAACTGTACTGGTAACAAGGGTTAAACAAAAAAAGCCCTGGCATAATAAAATTCCAGCTTTTTTCTCAAACCCGAGCCTAGGAAAGTAGGTAAATCGTTTTTTCATAATGAATGGATTTATATTGGTTAATTGTGTTAAGTAAATTTGCTAAGAAAAAAACAAACAAACAATAGTTGTGTAAAATAAATGTTACTTTTATTTTACATACGTTTTAAAACATTTTCATGAGCTAAAATCAGATTCAAAATCCTTTAATAGGAAGCTTAAGTTTTCTTCGTAAAAACCATTGACTAAAAGTAGATAGAAACCTATTCACAAATCTTTTCCAAAAAATAAGGCCGGCCTTATCTAAAACACCGACCTTATTACAATAACTTTTTTTTATTAATGATGACTTAACTGGTGCACTTCAATATCATCGCTGATTGTACCTTTAAGATAAACGGTATAAATTTTATCAGCCAAAAGCGCCCTTAGCTTATAATTAACTATGCCGTTTTAATACTTTCATTTAGAAAAATAAAAAATAAAGCGTTTTATTTACTTTATAAAGTAGATTCTGTATTTTTAAGATTTTTATTAAACTATTGAGCTCAACAGATGAAATCCATATTTAAAAAATCAGCTTATGCATGCCTGGTATTTGTGCTCGGTGTCAATAACCTTAGTGCGCAACAGGAAAAACCTGCACCACAAAAGGAAAATTCAGTTTACCGCGCTTCGGCTACTAAAATCAATGCTTTAGTACATACCAAGCTGGATGTAAAATTCGATTATGCAAAAAGACAACTTTTGGGTAAAGAATGGGTAACACTTAAACCCTTTGCTTATCCAACAGATTCTTTAACGCTGGATGCAAAAGGCATGGATATTAAAACCATTGCATTAGTAAATGGTAAAGTGCTTCAAAAACTAAAATACACCTACGATGAGGAACAAATCCATATCCAATTAGGTAAGAAGTTTCTGCCTGGTCAGACTTATACCGTTTTTATAGCATATACCGCTAAACCGGAAGAACTAAAAGTGAAAGGTAGTGCCGCAATTACAGATGCTAAGGGCTTATATTTTATTAACCCCGACAGTGCCATTGCCCGAAAACCTGTACAAATCTGGACACAGGGAGAAACTGAGGCTTCTTCTGCCTGGTTCCCCACCATAGACCGTACCAATCAGAAAACAACTTCAGAAATTAGCCTTACTGTACCGTCTAAATATGTTACCCTTTCTAATGGAAAACTGGTTACTCAATTAAAAAACAACAACGGAACTCGAACGGATACCTGGAAAATGGACCTGCCTCATGCGCCATATTTATTTATGATGGCTGTTGGAGATTTTAAAATCTACAAAGATAAATGGAAAGATAAGGAGGTTAATTATTACCTGGAACCCGCTTATGCACCTTATGCAAAAGAGATTTTTGGAACTACGCCTGAAATGATCAGCTTTTTCTCTAAAATACTGAACTTTGATTACCCATGGAACAAATACAGCCAGATTGTAGTTCGTGATTATGTAAGTGGTGCTATGGAAAATACCACCGCTACTTTACATGGCGAATATGTACAACGTACACCCAGGGAAATGTTGGATGAGTATTTTGGTCAGGCAGAAAGTACTATTGCCCATGAACTTTTCCACCAGTGGTTTGGTGATTATGTTACGGCAGAAAGTTGGAGCAATTTAACTGTAAATGAATCCTTTGCTAACTATAGCGAGTATTTATGGGCTGAACACAAATATGGAAAGGAAGTTGCCGAAGCGCATAATTATGACGACATGGCTAATTATCTTGGTTCGAAAAATGATGCCCTTAAAAATCTGGTCCGCTTCCACTATACTGATAAAGAGGATGTTTTTGATTTGGTTTCTTACCAAAAAGGCGGACGTATTTTACACATGATGCGCAACTTTTTAGGTGATAATATATTCTTTAAAGGCTTAAACCTTTATTTAAAACAAAATGCCTTTAAAACTGGTGAGGCTCATCAATTACGCCTGGCTATGGAAGAGACTAGTGGAAAGGACTTAAACTGGTTCTTTAACCAATGGTATTTCAATGCCGGTCATCCAAAGTTAACTATTGATTACACTTGGGATGAGGCTTCGAAATCGCAAAAAGTCACCATAAAACAAACTCAGGGTGGAGAACCTTTTACCTTACCCATGGCTATAGAAATTTATGCGGGAGGCCAGAAACAACGCCACCTGGTTACTTTAAATGATGCCGAACAAACCTACACTTTTAAAAGTACGGTGAAACCAGACCTAATTAATGTGGATGCTGATAAGACTTTATTAGCGGAGAAAACAGACAATAAATCTTTAAAAGAATATTCTTTTCAATATGCGAATGCACCACTATACTTAGATAGATTAGAGGCCATTCAGGCAGCAGCAAAGAACCAAAAAGACACTGACGCTGTTAAGATTTTAACAGCTGCATTGAACGATAAATTCCATAGACTAAGGCTTAACACGCTAAAAGAAATAGATTTAAGTCAGCCGGAACTGGCTAAAACAACACTTCCAATCATTCAAAAATTAGCTGCAAGTGATCCAAACACTCTGGTTAGGGCACAGGCTATTTCTGCCTTGGCTGTAAACAACAATCCTGCCGATCTTCCTCTGTTTAAAAAAGCTTTAGAAAGTAATTCTTATGCCGTACAGGGTGCAGCATTAATCGCTTTATCGCTACAGCAACCTCAGGATGCTTTGGCTACGGCAAAAACTTTTGAAAAAGACAATAGAAAAGCACTGACTGAAGCAATGGTGAATGTTTATTCCAAATTTGGAACTGAAAATGAATTGCCTTTTATTACTGAAAAGTTTTCATCATTAGGTACGCAGGAACAAATACAAGTTATTCCTGCGTACATGAATATTTTAGGAAAGATAAAAGACATTGATGCCATAAAAAAAGGTGTTGATGCTGTAAAGGCGATTGGCTTGAAATATAAAACTTATGGTGCAAATACTTTCGTTACCAATTTTCTGGTGAAACTGAAACAGCAGAAGCAAAACGACCAGGCGAGTTTAACCTATATTGAAGCGGCAATTGTCGAACTAAAATAAAAGAAATTCGCATCAAAAAGTGGCCATTTTGCAACTGAGTTATCAGTTACAAAATGGCCACTTTGTTTTATAAATATACTGAAGTCTTATAGTTCTTTTTGAAGTTGAAAAAGATATTGTACGGCTTTTACCAGTCTACTGCCATACCAGGAAAACATTTCTCCGTCAACTAACCTTACTGATGCTTTTGGAAAGGTGGTTTGAAGATCCTTTACATGCTTTTCATTAAAAGGATAGGGCTCTGTCGACAGGAAGATTACATCGGGTTGCAACTGCTTTAATTCTTGTAACTCCATAACTGGGTAACGGGAAGATTTCACCACATTATGTAGTCCGTTAAGCGCTAAAATATGGTTAATAAAAGTATCCTGACCAGCAAGCATATAAGGACTACGCCAAATCAAATAGGCTACTTTTTTACTGATGTTATTTTGTAGGGCTAATGCTTGAAGGTCATTGAATCCGGCATTTATGAGGTAGTTTAAATAGGCCGATTCGGGTTGCCTGTCTACAAGTTCGCCTATTTGCTTTATGGCTTTCTTGGCATCTTCAAGGTTATAAATATCGCTCATCCAAACCGGAAATTCCTGCATGAGCTCTTCAATTTGCCCCTGCTCATTCTCTTCCTTGTTGCCAATTATCAAATCTGGCTTTAAACTCCGGATCAATTCGAGATTTAAATTCTTGGTACCCCCTATCTTAGTTCTTTCTTTATATTTTCCAATAGGATGTATGCAAAACTTAGTCAATCCAATGATTTCTTGATCTAACCCAAGATCAAATAGCAACTCAGTTTGTGAGGGTACCAAAGAAATAATCCTTTTTGGTGGATAATTGAACTTAACCTCCCTGTTCAGCTGATCGGTAAACGCTTTTTGCATCATACAAAGATAGTAATCACTAGCGTTCTATAAGGGAAAATGTTTCGGGTAACGGCTTAACCATTGCCCAAAACATTTGAAGTAAGTATATTGGAGTATTATTTCTAAATTACGGTGCCGTCGGGAATAGTTGCGCCCTTTTTAATGACTACAATACCATCTTTAACGGCATAAGTACCAAAATCGCCATCAGCCAAATGCAGGCCACCTTCAATCCGAACATCGTTACCCACTTTACAATTCTTATCTAAAATAGCATTTAGAATAAAACATCTTTCACCAACACCAATCAGCGGGCGACCAAGATCTTTTTCAGATTGTATCTCTATGAGTGTTTGGTACCTGTCGTTACCCATAATATAGGCATTTTCAATTTTTGTGCCTTGTCCGATTCTTGAACGAATGCCAATTACAGCGTGTTTAATATCATCCGCCTGCAAAATACAACCTTCAGCAATCACTGTTTTATGCATAGTGGTTCCTAGAATTTTAGATGGAGGAAGCATCCGTGGGCGGGTGAAAATACTGTGGTGGCTATCAAATAGATTAAACTTTGGTATTTCATCGGTAAGGCCAAGGTTAGCTTCAAAGAAGGAAGATATATTTCCTATATCAGTCCAATAGCCTTCATATTGAAAACTACAAACTTTATAACGCTGAATTACCCTTGGGATAATTTCCTTACCAAAGTCTTTTTCATCTGCATTCTCCGCAAATATTTTAATGAGCAGGTCTTTATTAAAAAGGTAAATCCCCATTGATGCAAGGTAGTTGCGACCTTCAGCCTGCATCGCTTCTCCGGTATCAGACGACCAATCTTTAAGAAGTTCGGTATTTGGCTTCTCAATAAAGGAGGTGATCAGCTGCTCTTCATTGGCTTTAAGAATACCAAAGTCTGTGGCGTCTTTTGCGGTTACAGGAATCGTTGCTAAAGTAATTTCTGCGCCACCGTCGATGTGTGCATTGATCATCTCATTAAAATCCATCTGGTAGAGCTGATCACCAGAAAGTATCAATACGTATTCAAATTCATGGTTTAGCAGGTGATGCATAGTTTGTCTAACTGCATCTGCTGTACCCTGAAACCAGGTAGGATTATCTGGAGTTTGCTCAGCTGCCAGGATATCCACAAAGGCATCACTGAAGTGACTGAAATGATAGGTATTCTTAATGTGTTTGTTTAAGGAAGCCGAATTAAACTGTGTCAAAACAAACATGCGGTGTATGCCTGAATTTAAACAATTGGATATCGGAATATCCACTAAACGATATTTTCCAGCGATAGGTACAGCTGGTTTGGAGCGTGTTTGAGTGAGCGGAGATAATCTAGATCCCTGGCCACCGCCAAGGATTACTCCTAATACTTTTTCAGTCATATCTATTTTTTTACATTTGGTATAAGTCAATATATTCTTGTGCGGCTTTATCCCAGGAATGATCTATTTGCATCATCATTTTCCGTATTTCTTTAATGCGTTTAGTATCTTGGAAATACTCATAAGCCCTTCCAATGGCATGGCCTACATCCCATACACTCGTTTGATCATGGCAAATTCCAAATCCTCCATCACCTATGTCTACAACGGTATCTTTTAATCCTCCAATTCTCCTCACAATTGGAATGGTACCATAACGAAGGGCATATAATTGATTTAAACCACAGGGTTCTACCCTGGAAGGCATGAGTAAAAAATCTGCACCTGCATATATTTGATGCGACAATTGTTCATTGTACCCTATATAAGCATTGTAATAATCAGGGAAAGTTTCTTTTAAATGCATTAACTGGCCTTCTACCTGTGGATCCCCAGAGCCTAATACCAATATATTAATTGCTCCAGGTGACTGATGTAATGCATTATAAAAAATATCAGGTAATAAATCTGCGCCCTTTTCCCCAACCAAACGCCCAATAAAAGTAAATAAAGGCTTTGTAGGATCTAAGTTAAAAACACGACAAAGAGCATCTTTGTTTGCACTTTTTCCTTTTTCAACAGTTTTTATGGTGAATTTCTTACTAAGCATAGGATCCTTAGCTGGGTTCCATACCTCATTATCTATTCCATTAAGGATTCCAAATGATTTTCCACGTTCTTGTGCCAGTAAATCTTCCAGCCCATTTGCCTTAAAACTAATCTCATCAAGGTAACTAGGTGAAACTGTAGATATTCTCCAGGAACATTTAATAGCAGCAGCAAGTGGATTGATTGAACCCTTCCAATCTAGTTGACCAGACTTCCAAGTATCGAATGCAGGTATATAATTTAATTTATCCCAGCCGAATTGCCCCTGGTATTGGGCATTGTGTATGGTAAGTACCGTAGGAACAGCTCTTAAAAACCTATACCTTAAACAATTAGACATCATAAAAGGAATTAACCCTGTATGGTGATCATGACAATGGACTACATCTGGCAAATGTTGCCACTGCGCTATCCAATCTAATATTGCAATTTGAAAGGCAAGAAAACGTTCGGTATCGTCGGCATAACCATAAACCTGTGGCCTGTCTGTAAAATTGGCAATATGTACCAGATAGAGGTCGAACCCTAGTTTATTAGTTTTCTCTCTGAATATCCGGACGGTGAAATCCTGGAAGCCTAATTTACCCCATCCATCATAAACAACTTCAAATTCATTTTCATGCATAAAACGGGTATCATAAGCCGGCATCACTACCTTGGCAATATGACCCAGTTTATTTTGATACTTAGGTAAAGCGCCAACCACATCACCTAATCCTCCTACTTTTGCTACCGGGTAACATTCTGCACTAACATGTATAATCTCCATACTTCAATGATACAAAAAATCAACTTAAAGTAGGTATTATTTAGTTATAAATAACAAATAAAGTAATTAAGAAGTAACTTAATTACTTTATTTCTATAAGCGCAATACTTGTCTATTTGATAATAAGGCTTTACGGGCAATTAGAGCACTACATAATATTATTACCCGGTAGAAAAATTTAAAATATTATTCCACTACAGCCCTAAACATCAATGCCGCAACCGTTAAATTAGTCCTGCTATCTATCAATATTGCTGAGCCATTAGCTTTATTTTCTGCATAAAAATCAAAAGGTAATACTTCAGCCGTTTTTACTACAACCCTGCCAATTTCATTTAAAGAGAAATCAGAGGCATCCTTTTTCTCTAATGTGTTAATATCAACTTTAAAAATAATTTCGTTAATGCGGCACTTAGATACTTTACTATTATGCTGTATAAGATAAGTAATGTTTTCATCAAGCGGATTCTTATCCATCCAGCAAATATCTGCCTCAATCAATTGAGAGCTCTGGGCAATATGGTTTGAATTAACCAGCATATCCCCTCTGCTGATATCGATATTGTCTTTAAGGTGTATAGTGACAGACATGCCAGCATGCGCTTCGTTTGGGGTTTTATCAAAAAGCTCTATTCTTTCAACTACTGAATGAGCACCTGAAGGTAAAACGGTTACATGGTCATTGACCTTAAAAGAACCACTTAATATTCTACCTGCATAACCACGATAATCATGCAAAGCATCAGTTTGAGGCCTGATAACCCATTGTACCGGCATTCTCGCAAATTCTGATTTTGCACCATCATCTACTTCTACAGTTTCAAGAAAATGGAGCAGACTTTCGCCTTTATACCATTCCATATTTTGAGATGCATGTACAATATTATCACCTTTTAAAGCACTTACTGGAATAAAAGTTACCTGTTGCAAGTTTAGCTGACTGGCGAGCACAGCATATTTATCGGTAATTGTTTTATAGACTTCTTCACTATACTCCACCATGTCCATTTTATTCAAACAAACAACAATGTTAGTGATGCCTAACAATGAAACCAGGTAAGAATGCCTCACCGTTTGTTCTACAACTCCATTTCTTGCGTCCACTAAAATAATTGCCAGATTTGCTGTAGATGCGCCAGTTACCATATTTCTGGTATATTGAATATGACCAGGTGTATCTGCAATAATGAATTTACGTTTTTCCGTTTGAAAATACTTATAAGCTACATCAATAGTAATTCCTTGTTCTCTTTCTGCCCTTAATCCATCTGTTAAAATAGCCAGGTCAATTGTACCATCATCATTTTTACGGTTTGATTGCTGTAAAGCTTCCAGTTGATCTGAAAGTATAGAATCGGTATCATATAATAAACGGCCAATTAAAGTGCTTTTTCCATCGTCAACACTTCCTGCTGTAAAAAATTTCAATATATTCATTAAAAATACCCTCCTTTTTTGCGGTCTTCCATTGCTGCTTCCGATACTTTATCGTCCAATCTGGCTCCGCGTTCACTAATTTTTGATTGACTAATTTCTTCAATGATGTCATCAAGTTCAATGGCATCAGAAGCAATTGCTGCCGTACAACTCATATCACCTACTGTACGGAAACGCACCATTTTCCGTTCAACAACATCTTCCTCATCCATATTTAGAAAAGGAGATGCAGCCATCAATTGTCCATTGCGGGTTATGCAATCCCTTTCATGTGCAAAATAGATAGAAGGTAATGCCATTTTCTCTCGTCTAATGTAGTTCCAGACATCAAGTTCCGTCCAGTTACTAATCGGAAATACACGTACATTTTCACCTTTATGGATTCTGCCGTTATAAATATTCCAAAGTTCGGGTCTCTGGCGTTTCGGATCCCATTGTCCAAATTCATCGCGAACAGAAAAAATTCTTTCTTTCGCACGTGCTTTTTCCTCATCTCTTCTGGCTCCACCAATGCAAGCATCAAAGCCATATTGAGCAATTGTATCTAACAAAGTTACAGTTTGAAGAGAATTACGGCTGGCATTTTTTCCCCTCTGTTCTATTGCTTTACCCTGATCTATTGATTCCTGTACATACCCTACAATTAACTTTTCACCTAGGCGCTCGACCATCTGGTCACGAAAATCAATGGTTTCCTGGAAGTTATGCCCTGTATCAATGTGAACCAGTGGAAAAGGGAATTTCCCTGGCCGAAATGCTTTTTCAGCAAGTCTTACCAGAGTAATGGAATCTTTACCTCCAGAAAATAATAAAGCGGGTTTTTCAAACTGACCAGCCACTTCACGTAAAATGTGAATGGCCTCCGCTTCTAACTCATCTAAATAATTTAAATTATCCTTACTCATATATTTTAAATGTTATTTTGTGGCGTGTAAGCCACATTCCTTCTTTGATTGATCTTCCCACCACCATCTTCCTGCTCTGAAATCTTCACCTCCGGCAACGGCGCGGGTACAGGGCAAACAACCTATGCTTGGAAAACCTTTATCGTGAAGGGTGTTATATACTACATTATTTTCTTTAATATAATCTTTAACCTGATCTAGACTCCAATTAAATAACGGATGAAATTTTAACAATTGATTTTGTTCATCCCATTCAAGATTCGTCATGTCATTGCGGTTTAAAGATTGTTCAGCACGAATACCGGTTACCCAAATCTTCTTCCCTTTTAAAGCACGTTTTAAAGGTTCAATTTTTCTAATCTGACAGCATTCTTTCCTGTTTTCTACGGATTCATAAAAACTATTTGGACCTTTTTGCTTTATCATTTCCTGTAAGGCTTCTGTTTGAGGAAAATAAGCCCTTATAGGTTGTTGATAATTTTCAAGTGTGCGGTTCCATACATAATAGGTTTCCGGAAATAATCTTCCTGTTTCCAGCGTAAAGACATCAATTGGAATCTTGTTTTTAAAAATCAAATCTGTTATTACCTGATCCTCCCACCCAAAGCTAGTGGAGAAAGTAACCAAGCCAGGATGTTGATTTGCAAAATAGTGCAATACTTCTACTGTATCCAGATCCTTTATTTTATCTTTAATTTCAGTTAAATGCGCATTCATTCGATTAAATATTTTTAAATTAAACTAAAAATAAAGCACAAACTTACCAGAGTAAGGAGGATGCCCAAACTTAGCATGACATATTTTACAGTTATTTTAGCCTTAATATTTGCAACTATACGTTCTGCAAGAGGGTGGTTCTGCTCATTATCCACTAGAATAGAGGTAACTTGATTTAGCCTTATAACCTTATCGGTAAAATCTCCTTCCAATCTATTTCTAAGTTTAGACATTTGCTGAAGGCTGGTATTTATTTCTTCGGGCAAACTTTCATTTAAAATTTCTTTTAACCGTTTTGCTATTGTAGGCGATTTTCCATTAGTTGATATCCCAATTTTTAAATCTCCTTTTTTCACAATAGACCCCAAATAGAAATCACACAATGCTGGTTTATCAGCAAAGTTAGCCAACAATTTTTTCTTTTTAGCAAACGTCCTGATTTGTTCATTAAGCTCATCATTATTGGTTGCAGCAAACACCAGATCAATATCATCTAGGTCTTCTTCATGAAATGCCTTTTGGTATATCACGACATTTAAAGAACGATTTGCCAACTCACTTACTTCAGGCAAAACCTTCAACGCAACAATAGTTATTTTGGCTCTAGGACTATTAGTTATTAAAGCAGTTAACTTTTCTAAACCAACAGGCCCTGCACCCACCAATAATGTATGCAGCGTATTTAGCTTTATAAAAACCGGAAATAATTCGTTGCCTTCCAATTGCTATATTATTGTTGTTCTTCCTGTAAAGCCCGATAAAAATTTTTAATCGGCTGGAAGGACGGGTGTAGAGAAACAACTTCACCAAAGATGAGTAATGCAGGAGCTTTTAAACCTTTTTCCACCACCAATTCTTCAATGGTATCTACTATGCCTACTGCTATTTTTTCATTTTCTGTAGAACCACTTTGTATTGCCGCCACAGGTAGTTTATTTTTCCCCTCATTCTGAAATAATTTCACAATTTCAGCTAATTTATTAAGCCCCATTAAAACCACTACCGTAGCCTTCGTTCTTACTGCTTCATATAAGTCGTTAGACATCTCGCCTGAAGCTGTTGTTCCGGTAACTACCCAAAAACTTTCGCTCATTCCACGGTGTGTAACAGGTATTTGTTGCAAACCAGGAACAGAAATAGAGCTAGACAATCCAGGTATTACCTGGGTAGGGATGTTGTAGTTTAATGCAAAATCCAGTTCTTCATAACCTCTTCCAAAAACAAAGGGATCGCCACCTTTTAAACGAACAACATGTCCATAATTCAAAGCGTAATCAACCATTAACTTGTTTACCATATTCTGGGAAAAAGAATGTGCTCCAGATCTTTTTCCTACGAATATTTTTATAGCCTCGGGATTAGCATATCCCAATAATGCCTCATTCACAAGGGCGTCATATAAAATAACATCAGCTGATTTTAATGCATTTGCACCTTTCATCGTAATTAGCTCAGGATCACCAGGTCCAGCGCCAACTAATGTTATTTTAGGCTCTTTCAACCCTAGTTTTGTGTTTGTTAGTATCATAATTGAAACGCCGCCTCCCTTTTAGTTTTAATATCATTATAGAAGTTTTCTGCAGTATTTAAATAAGATGCTGCAAAGCTTTCTGTAGGTTCATTTTTATTGATTTGCAATACAAGGTCATTGAAACTGCTCTTAAGGTCTACTTCTCCTGAAACCACATATTGGGCATCAAATTCACGAATAACCCCCGCCTGTGTACTACAGCTTACGCCCTTATCCAACAACATTGCTTTAGCTGTATTTACTAAAACACTATAAGAATGGTAGATCGAATCTGCCCAGGCTCCAGCTTGAAAAGAAGCTTTAGCCCAATTTAGTTTTTCCTCTCCTTCTAATAACAACGTAGCTACCAAATCAATGATTACGCCAGCACATTCGCCAACGCCAATAGCGGTTTGAAAAGTTTCTTCATGACCCCAGTCTATATATTCTTCATCCTTAAGAGTAGTTAAATCAGCCAATGGCTTTAGCAACTGATAAAAGTAGTCTTTACCATGGCGATCATAATAACTATGGAAAGTTTCTTCTGGCAGAGCATTTACGTTATAATCATTTAAAATCGCCCTTAAAACTCCTGATGCACGTTTTGAGGGTATTTTTATCACCTTTTCTGCAACCCTGCCCAGTCCATCACCAACCGTACCACCACCTAATAAAACCTGTACCGCCGGTACAACTTTACCATTGGCTTTTACTGAACTTCCATGGAAACCGATATGCGCCAAACCATGCTGCCCGCATGAATTCATACAGCCGCTTATCTTAATTTTAATATCTTTATTGAAAATTAAATTAGGGTATTCTTCATAAACAACTTCTTCCAGTTTTGCTGCCAGAGACATGCTGTTAGAAATCCCAAGGTTACAAGTATCTGTTCCAGGACAGGTGGTTACATCGGCCAAACTATCAAATCCAGTTGCAGCGAAGCCAATGGATAATAAGTTTTTATATAAGGAAGGCAAAGCCTCTTTTCTAACAAACTTCAACAGTAAACCCTGGTTTTGTGTAACACGAATTTCATCAGCAGCATAAAGATGTATGGCTTCCACCAAATCCCTGGATTTGAAAGTCCTGATATCTCCTACAGTAACTTTAAGGTACACCCCATAAAAACCCTTTTGTTTTTGCTCAAAAACGTTAGTTGCCAACCAATGCTGAAAACCTAAAGTTTCTTCTAACCCAGTTTCTTCATAAGATAATAATGCTGGTGGAAGTGGCAAAGGAACTGCATCTCTGTCAATAATAAAACTTTTAGATTTATTAGCGACACGCTCTTCTTCTACCAATCTCAGAACTTCTTCTAATCCAAGTTTTTGAACCAAATATTTTAAGCGTGCTTTATTTCTATTGCTTCTTTCACCATGACGATCAAACACCCTCAAAACTGACTCTGAGTATGGTATAAGCTGATCTTCTGGGAGAAATTCATGTACTGCCTGTGCAAGAAAAGGCTGAGCTCCTAAGCCACCTGCAAACATCACTTTAAATCCGCGTTCTCCTTGTTCGTTTATTTTAGGAATAAAGCCTAAATCATGAATATAACTGAACGCCGTATCCTTATCGGTAGCAGAAAATGAAAACTTAATTTTTCTTCCCATTTCCTGACAAATTGGGTTGCGTAAGAAATAAGCAAAAACAGCATGTGCATATGGAGAAACATCAAATAGCTCATCTGGATTTATTCCTGCATCAGGAGATGAGGATACATTTCTAACGGTATTGCCACAGGCTTCCCGAATCGTAACATCCTCCCGTTCCAGTTGATCCCATAATTCGGGTGTGCGATCCAGGTTTACATAATGGATCTGTATATCCTGACGAGTAGTTAAGTGCAAATTTCCACTGCCATATTCATCTGCCACATCTGTTATCCTCAAAAGCTGTCGGAAAGTCACCTTTCCAAATGGCAATTTAATACGAATCATCTGTACACCAGGTTGTCGCTGACCATAGATGCCACGTGCAAGTCGCAGGCTTCTAAACTTTTCATCATGGATTTCACCTTCTCTGAAAAGACGGATTTTCTTTTCAAGATCTATGATGTCTTGTTCTACTATTGGATTTTCAAGTTCGGTTCTAAAACTTTGCATTTTACTTATTTTTTTGATTAAAAAAAAACCTCTTCGTTTTTAAGACTGAAGAAGTTTTATAAATATTTACCCCATAACAGTCTAAGCATCGCTTTTACAGCAAAGAGGCATCATATAATTTCTAATCGGGTTTATGTTGTTCATCCTTACAAATATATAAAGTATATAGGATATATAGTCTTTGTATAGCTATTTATTTTTAATAAAACTACTAACAACTGTATATCAATAGGTTAAATACTTTTAGCGTTGAAAAAACTATTAAAAAAAAGCAATTGATAAGCAATAGCATTAGACCAATAGCTCCAATTATGTGCACCTGGCCTAACTATAAAGTCATGGGGAATATTATTATAAAGTAGCTTCTCATGAAACGCTTTATTAACCTGGTAAAAGAAATCATCTTTTCCGCAATCAATAATTAAGGCTAATTGATGGGTTGAAAGCAGTGGTGTTAATTCTATTACACTATTATCTTTCCACCTTTCAGGGAATTTTTCCATAGGGCCTAATCTTTTGGAAATTTCCCAGTTTGCAGGAAATGGACGCAGGTCTAATCCCCCGCTCATGCTTCCCGCAGCGCAGAAAACATCCTGGTGCTTTATGGCAATGGAGAGCGCCCCATGTCCACCCATACTCAAACCCGTAATTGCCCTATTATTGTTATTAGCAATAGTTCTGTAATGCTGGTCCATCCAATTCACTAATTCCTTTGCAACGTAAGTTTCGTATTTCCATTTAGCATCTTCCGGACTATCCAAATACCAACTTGAACTACCATCTGCACAAACAATGATTAAATGATATAGATCTGCAAAGTCTTTAATAGCTGGTATTTTTTGAATGAAATCAGCATAATCACCACCATAACCGTGTAATAAATAGACTGTGGAAAACCGTTCCTGTTTACCATAATTATCGGGCAAAATCACTACGGCTTTGATATTTTTATTCATTGCTTTACTGAAAGTATTTACAGTATCTACTTTTGCTGCCGATACATTTATCAGTATAGAACTTAAATAAAGAACAAATAGCGCTTTGAAAACGTAAGCATTTTTTTTTAATAAGAAATCCATTAAATGATGGGGTTTAGGTAGTCATTACCGTTAAAAACATAAATATAGTAATGAAAATACAACTATTAACAAACCTTGGCTTAATTCACAAAAAGTACACATAGCTAACCATTTAATAAATAATATTTTTAATAAAATATATTAAACACAACTTTAGGGATATAAAAAGCACTAATTATGATAATCAAACTTAGAAATATGGCGTTATTTTTTATGCTTGTAACCATGGCATCAGGTTGCAGCAAATCTGAACCGATTGTAGCACCAGTTCCACCAGTAATTACTGAACCGGTAACGCCTCCCTCTTCCACACCAACTCCACCCCTTTCAAACGCTAAGTTGGTGCCGATAAAAATCGAATCCGTAAACGAAACTATTACCTTAAAATACCTAGGAAATACTGCTTTAATTACTTCCATTGAGGAAAATAGCAAAGGAAGAAAAGGAATTATAAATTATGACAATAACAAACTCATCAGCGGTTATGAAATATATGAGAACAATCAACTTATTTATTTTATAGATTATTGGAGGGATGTCAATCAAAGAATAAACAATGTAAATCAATTTAAAAACAAGGGTATACAATTTACCCCAACAGGATACTATACCCTTGAGTACAACAATTTAAACCAGCTCTCCATCATCAAATTCTATTCTTCTCAAAAACAATTATTAGGTTCAAAGTCTCTGAATTTTGATGCTGCTTCCAATATAATTAGCATCATTATAAATACTGGACAGGAGGAGAAAAGTGTTTTTACTTATGATGGGAAAAATGGTTTATTTAAAAATGTAGACAATGCACGCTTGATTTCTTTAGAATTTAACCATAAACTGTTCAACTCTTTGGTTAATAACCTAATTACTAAGACAGGAACATTTGCTAATCAAGACTTTAACTGCACCTATGAGTACAACTCAGATTCCTTCCCGAGCCAAATCACCTTACATGAAGCTAATATTAAAACTATTTTTAAAATAACTTACAAAACACTTTAGCATTCCATACCACATTATAATCGTAGGTTTGTTCCAACAGTTTATTACAAACCTTACTGATGGGATTAAGGCTAATAAAATTTATATTTTTTGGGAATTACTTCATCGGTTTAATAGCAATCGCCTTAACTATAGAATCTACGGTTCAACTTAACTTGCCTTTTAATTCCTTATCATACTATATTTTAATTGGCCTTTCGCCCATTGTCTATTATACTTATGCCTATATGGGCGTAAATAAGCTTACCAAAACAAATAATCCCAGAACACTATGGTATATTGAAAAGGCGGAATTTATCAAAAAAAGCCAGAGAGTATTAACTGTTATTAGCCTAACTACTTTTTTATACATCATACTAAACAATGTTTCCTCCATTCTCCACTTGCCTTTTCCTTATTGGATTGCTGTATTTCTTCTCCTTTTAGCTGCCCTTCTTTATTACGGACTCCTTCCATCTTATTTTTTCAACCTAAATCTTAGAAATACTGGATGGCTCAAGCCTTTTATTATTGGTTTTGTTTGGGCTTGTACCGCTAACATCTTACCACTTATTGTACTCAAAATTGAAACCGGAATAAATGTTTCAGGAAGTGCCCTATGGATTTGGCTATTTGTTAAAAACTGGATGTTCTGTACAGTGAACGCAATTATGTTCGACATGAAAGATTACGCCATTGATGCTAATAAAGAATTGAAAACTATTGTTGTAAGAATGGGTTTAAGAAAAACAATTTTTAAAGTGCTCATTCCTTTGTTGGGTATAGGCATGAGCTCCTTATTAATTTTCACAACCTTAGCACATTTTAAAACCCTAACGATTATTTTTAATTTTATTCCTTTTGTGCTAACGCTTATTGTAGCTTATTCCTTGAATAAAAGAAAAAAAATATTATTTTATCTTATTATAATTGACGGTCTAATTTTGGTGAAAGCCCTCTGTGGTATTGCCGGAGCCTTACTTCATCCTCATTAAGTGACAATAATATATGCTCAATAACTATGATAAAATTGCCAGGTACTACGATTTTTTGAGTCGTATCGTTTTTTTAAACACTCAAGTAAAGGCCCAAACTATACAGCTTTCGGATATACCTCCATATAGTAAGCTATTAATTGCAGGAGGTGGAAGTGGTTGGATTTTAGAAGAACTTTCCAAACTTCAACCAAAAAACTTATCTATCACCTATATAGAAATCTCTACTGAAATGATCAATTTGGCAAAAAGAAGGAACATCAGGCATAATAAAATAGAATTTATTAATGGTGCTTTAGAAACATTTGTAACTAACCAAAAATACGATGTTATCCATACAGCTTTCTTTTTTGATAATTTCGCTAAAGATAGGGTGGATTTTGTTTTTCGTAAATTAAACGACCTTTTAAGGCCTGGAGGATTATGGTTATATTCTGATTTCTCCTACCAACATCAAACCGATAAAAAGTGGAAAGGCATTTTTTTAAAATTGATGTATCTATTTTTTAATAAAATCGCAAACGTTGAAGCTACTGAACTTATTGACACGTCTGTGAATTTTGAGCGTGCAGCCTATAAAAAATTAAAGGAAAGGGAATACTACCTAAAATTTATTAAAGCGATCATCTACATAAAACAGTAAAAAAAGAAAGGCCAATTATAAAATTAATTCCTTAGCTTTTATAATTGACCTCCTTAAATTATTTAAAATAACAAGTTGCTGTTGCAGAACTTGCTTTTTAGTACTTACAAATTTGTAATTGGCTTATAATTAGGGACTAATGTCTTCATCACCATCCAGGCTAATAAATAAGCTACAGCACAAATAGCAAACATAATAGTATAGCCAGTTTGAATATGCCCTAAAGCCTTGTAATGATCAAAAAGAGCACCACCTAGCTTTGAAATAACCACACCACCTAAGCCACCAGCCATACCACCAATACCAATTACAGAACCAATAGCTTTCTGAGGAAACATATCTGAAACAGTGGTAAATATATTAGCCGACCAGGCCTGGTGTGCTGAAGCACCGATTCCAATTAAAACAACAGGAATCCAAACCGTAAGATGTCCTAGAGGTTGTGCAAGTAATACTACTAGTGGGAAAAGTGCAATAATTAACATCGCTTTCATTCTTCCATCGTAGGCCGTATAGCCTTTATTCATAAAATACATCGGAAACCAACCACCCCCAACACTTCCTATCATTGTCATGCTGTATAATACAGCCAATGGAAGCATAATCTCGGTATTGTCCAATCCATATTGGACATGTAAATAAGAAGGTAGCCAAAACAAGAAGAACCACCACACCCCATCGGTCATAAATTTCCCAAAGGTAAATGCCCAGGTTTGTCTATATTTAAAAAGCTTTGCCCACGACACTTTTTCTGTCTTAGCATGTGGATTGGAAGGAACATTGTTCACTTCATCAGGGTCATTTGTAATATAGGCTAATTCTGCTGCCGACAAGCGTTTTTGTTTGGCAGGTATTTCATAGAAAATAAACCATAAAATAAGCCATAAAAAACCTACGGCACCAATAATGACAAATGAAGACTCCCATCCGTAATGAAAAGCGATCCAGGGAACGGTTAATGGGGCTAATACAGCACCAACATTAGCCCCAGAATTGAATATTCCCGTTGCCAGTGAACGCTCTTTTTTCGGGAAATATTCTGCAGTCGCTTTAATTGCTGCAGGAAAGTTTCCTGCTTCTCCAATGGCTAATACAGCCCTAGATAATATAAAGCCTAACACTGAAAAAGATACGCCTGTTATGCCTACAATACCTAATAAAGATACCATACCATGGCCAAGAGGAATTGCTTTAGCGTGCAAAATAGCGCCTAAAGACCATATAATAATGGCCACTGCGTAGCCCCATTTTGTACCCATCTTATCTACAATCCGGCCAGCAAAGAGCATAGATAATGCATATACAAACTGAAAAGCAGCAGTAATATTTGCATAATCCGAGTTAGTCCAATTAAACTCCGCTTCTAATTGAGTATGTAACAGGCTTAGGACTTGCCGGTCAAGATAATTTACAGTAGTGGCAAAAAACAACAGGGCACAGATCGTCCAGCGGTATTTGGTTATTTTGGTCTCGTTCATTGATAATTTATTTTTGGTTAGTCAGTTGATTTAAGATCGTTATCTTGTAATCCTCACCATATCTATGGTCTTTTTGGTGAGGGAAGCCAATTCTTCATAATTTTTTGTTTCCATAATATCTTTGCTAATAAGTTTACTCCCCATACCTACAGCACATACGCCAGATTTAAACCATTTAGTCATATTCTGCTCTTCTATTTCAACACCTCCTGTTGGAATAAACAACTGCCCGGGAAATAAATCCTTAATAGCTGTTAAATAAGATGGCCCCAGTATATTTGCTGGAAAAAGTTTAATCAACCCCGCCTTATGTTGGTGTGCAATATTAATCTCCGTTGGTGTAAAACAACCGGGAATCCATAACAAACCAGCATCATGAGTCATTTTACCAACTTCAGGATCCACTACCGGACAAACTATAAAATGCGCCCCGGCAGCTAAAAAATTCTTTACTTCGCTGGTGTTTTTTATCGTTCCGATTCCCAAATGAAGATCTTTCATTTCAGCTTCTACTTCCTTAATCAGGAACCTGAAATTTTCCAGTGCCTCTTTGCCTCGGTTGGTATACTCTAATACCCGAATACCAGATTTATATAAAGTTCTGATAATATCAAGACTTACCGTGGCATCTTCATAAAAGAACAAGGGCAATAAACCTTGATCCGTTATTGCTTTTAAAGAACTTTCTTTAGTTTTCATATTTTTCTACCCTCTCTTTAATCTCTTCTGGTTTTAATGTTGTAGCATCACTGGCAATAAATAGTTTTGAAAATCCTGCTGCAGTAGCAAAATCAACCACTTCTTCCGGTTCCTTTTTTAAAGAAAAGCCATAAATTAATCCGGCCATGTAGCAATCACCACTTCCTACTTTATCAAGAATTTTAGGAGCATAATATTGTTTAGAGACAAACAATTTATTTGCTGTAAATAAGGTTGAATAATATTTAACTCCCTGCAGATGATCAAAACGGAATGTATTGGCTACTGCTTTACATTTTATGAACTTTTCTTTGATCATTTTTGAGCTTTGTTCTGCCTGTTCTAAATAGGCTGATTTGTCAGCTTTCACCGATAAATTCTCAGCAACTGGAATCCCCAACATTTTTTCTGCAGCCCAAACATTCCCCATTACCACATCGCAATATTTAACAAGTTCTGGCATGATCTCTATTGGCTCCTTACCGTATTTCCATAATTTTTCGCGATAATTTAAATCAATAGAAATTGTAATATTTCTGGAAGAAGCTTCTTTTAAAGCCTCTTCACAAAGTTCAGCTGTCGCCTGGCTTAAAGCCGGGCATATCGCACTAAAATGGAACCAGGAAACATCCTTAAAAGCTTTATCCCAATCAATTACCCCTTTTTTTAAAGTTGCAAATGATGAATTTGCTCTATCATATATTACCCCGGCATTTTTAAGGTCTTTGCCTTTGTGTAAATAATATAACCCAATCCTATCACCCTGGTATTGAATGGAGGAAGTATCAATTCCCAAATCATTTACATAAGCAACCACCTGATCTGTTAATAAATTCTTCGGCAATGAAGTCATATAAGCAGATGGAATTCCCCATAATGACAATGCGGTAGCAACATTTAGCTCTGCCCCACCAACAAAAAAAGGTAAACTATTTTCTTTTAACCAGTCACCAGCCGGATCTGGACAAATCCTGAGCAGTAACTCCCCAAAGTTTAATACTTTCCCCATCTTAAAATTTAAAATATTCCTTTGCATTAAAATAACAAATATCTTTCACTACCTGCCCTAACCACTCGGTGTCGTCAGGTAACTCTCCATTTTCAACATCTTCTCCCAGCAAATTACAAAGTAGCCTTCTGAAATATTCATGACGCGGGAAAGAAAGGAAACTTCTCGAGTCGGTTAACATACCTACAAACTTGCTTAAAAGCCCCATATTTGAAAGTGCATTCATCTGACGGATCATTCCTTCTTTTTGATCCATGAACCACCAGGCCGAGCCATATTGCATCTTACCTGCAATAGAACCATCATTGAAATTGCCAATCATTGTGGCCATCAATTCATTATCTGCAGGATTTAGATTATACAAAATAGTCTTTGTAAGCTGATTACTGCTATCTAGTCTATTAAAAAACTTCGACAACATTGGTCCTTGCTGAAAATCACCCATAGAATCCCATCCTGTATCCGGACCAAGACTTTCCAGTAATCGAGAATTATTATTTCTTAAAGCTCCCAAATGGTATTGCTGTACCCAATTTTTTTCATGATCCCAAACCGAAAAATGATAAAGCATTGCAGATTTAAACTGTAAAACTTCTACTTCACTCAGCGTCTTTGCAGTAATAATGTTATCAAAAATCAAAGCAACCTCTTCATCCGTATAATTTTCAGCATACATCTGTTCCAGCCCATGATCTGAAATTACACAACCATTTGCAGCAAAATAATCGTGTCTGCTTTTCATAGCATTCAAATACGAGTCAAAGTCGGTAATAGCAATGCCAGAAACTTCTTCAAGCTTAGTGATATAAGCAACAAGTGCCGGCAAATCATCAGCCTGCATGGCTTTGTCAGGTCTGAAAGCGGGTAGAACTTTAACTTCAAAACCCTCTTTTTTTATTTGTTGATGATGTGCCAAATTATCCAGAGGGTCATCTGTGGTTGCCACAACTTCAACTTTCATTTTACGTAATAAATTTCGAACCGAATATTCAGGAGTTTGAAGTTTTGCCGTACATTCATCATAAATTTTTCTGGCGGTTGCCGGAGACAAGATATCATAGACATCAAAATATCGCTGTAATTCAAGATGTGTCCAATGATACAATGGATTACGTAAAGTATAGGGCACAGTTTCAGCCCATTTCTCAAACTTCTCCCAATCACTCTTATTTCCAGTAATATATTCTTCAGGAATTCCGTTAGCACGCATCGCACGCCATTTATAATGGTCGCCATACAACCAAACCTGTGTAAGGTTTTCAAAGTTAAGGTCTGCGGCAATTTGATCAGGCGACAAATGACAGTGGTAGTCGATCACTGGCATATCTTTGGCATATTGATGATAAAGGATTTCCGCTGTTTTATTTGTCAATAAGAAATTTTCGTCTATGAATTTTTTCACGTATTATTGTTTTATTTGATTAAACACCTCCAAAAACGGAGAAACCGCCATCCACACAAATCATTGCACCAGTTACAAACTTTGAAGCATCACTTAAGAGCCATACCAAAGCACCCTTTAATTCATCAGGATCGCCAAAACGCTTAAATGGTGTCTGTCTGATCACCAGGCCTCCTCTTTCAGTATAACCTCCATCAGGTAGCGTTAACAAATTGCGATTTTGTTCGGTAAGAAAGAATCCCGGAGCAATCGCATTCATTCTGATTTTATCACCATAACGATTGGCCAATTCTACAGCAAACCATTGATTATAATAATCAACACCTGCTTTACCCATATTATATCCTAAAACTTTAGTAATTGCTCTTTTTGAATTCATGGAAGAAATATTCACTATACTACCCTTACCAGTAGCAGCGATAGCTCCGCCAAAAACCTGTGTAGGAATAATAGTACCCCATAAATTCAGGTCCATTACTTTTTTCATTCCTTCCAGGTTCATTTTAAAAATATCTTCCTGAGGATTGATAACGCCTTCAGGCTGGTTACCTCCTGCCGCATTGACCAAACCGTCAATTCTGCCAAACTTTTCAAGAATTTGAGTACGACAAGCAATGAGTTGATTTTCATCCATTACATCGGCAACTAAGGCTATAGCCTTACCCCCCGACTGATTAATGGCGTCGGCACGTTCGTTAGCTATCTTACTATTTCTGCCCAGAATACCTACTGTTGCTCCAGCTTCAACAATAGCATTCACAAAAGCACCACCTAAAATACCTGTGCCACCGGTTACAATAATAACCTTATCTTTCAATGAGAATAAATTTTCCATTATCGTATATCTTGAATTAAAACAGCGTCCATATCTGCATAATCAAGGTTTTCACCCCCCATACCCCAAATAAAACTGTAATTTTTAGTTCCACTACCAGAGTGAATGCTCCACGGTGGAGAAACTACGGCATCGTGGTTACCCATTAATATATGCCTTGTTTCCTGTGGCTCTCCCATAAAATGGAATACCCGTTGGTTCTCTTCTACATCAAAATAGAAATAAGCTTCCATTCTTCTGTCGTGCGTATGTGCTGGCATGGTATTCCAAACACTGCCATTAGCCAAAATAGTTAATCCCATTACAAGCTGACAACTTTGTATGCCTTCTTTATGAATATATTTAATAATTCTTCGTTCGTTAGCAGTCTCTAAACTACCCATCACCGAAGAAATTGCATCTTTACGTTCCAATAAGGTTACCGGGTGAGTAGTATGAGCAGGAGTAGATAAAAGGTAAAAAACCGCAGGCTGAGCGCTATCTAAACTTTTAAAATTAACTTCTTTAACACCCTTACCTATGTATAGCGCATCTAATTTATTTACAGTATACGATGCGCCGTCTGCCTCTATAATACCTGATCCACCAACATTAATGATCCCAAGTTCTCTTCTTTCCAGAAAAAAATCTGAGCGAAGGTTAGAGAAATTCGCTAAGTTAACAGTAGCGAATACCGGATGAACAAGACCGATAATCATTCTGTCGTAATGCGTATAAGCAAAATTAGCTTTATCTATTTCTTTTAAATCAGTTAATAAAAATTGCGTCCTGATTTTCTCTGTATTATAAGCTTTAAAATCATCCGGATGTACCGCATGTAATACTTTCATATCATTCATTTGTGTCTGTTTTTATTAATAATTATAATGATACCCCTCTTTTCCAGGGGATAAAATCATCTTGAATATGTTTCACGGCTTTAACTTGAATATTGCCACTAGCCACTTCAATTACGTAATTTAATATTCTTGCTCCAGCTTCTTGTATTGTTTCCGTTTTATCAATAATAGAACCGGTATCAATATCGATGATGTCGTTCATTTTATTGAAGAGAATCGTATTACTTGAAATCTTGATAACTGGTGCAATAGGATTTCCTGTTGGCGTTCCCAATCCGGTAGTAAATAAAACAACATTTGCCCCAGAACCAACTTCCGCAGTTGTAGATTCTACATCATTTCCTGGCGTACATAAAAGGTTCAATCCAGGTTTGCTTACTTTTTCGGGATAATCTAAAACCGCCACAACTGGTGACGTACCGCCTTTTTTTGCCGCCCCGGCAGATTTTATCGCATCAGTGATCAAGCCATCTTTGATATTTCCTGGTGAAGGGTTCATATCAAACCCTGATCCTGAAGCAGTTGCCCTCTTACTATAAGTCTTCATTAAAGCTACAAAGCGCTCTGCATCATACTTATTTACACAGCGGTTGGTCAGGTTTTGTTCTACACCACATAATTCTGGAAATTCTGCAAGAATAACTGATCCCCCTAAAGCAACCAATAAATCTGAAGTGTAGCCAATTGCCGGATTGGCAGAAATACCGGAAAACCCATCTGAGCCACCACATTCTAAGCCAATAATCAGCTTACTTAATGGAGCAGGCTTTCTAACAAGTGCATTTGCTTGTATCAAGCCGGCAAAAGTTTGTTTTATAGCTAGTGAAAGTATTTCAGCTTCCGTTCCTATATTTTGTTGATCCAGTACATATAAAGGCTTATTAAATGATGGATCTCTCTTGTTAATTTCTTCTGTTAAAATGCTAAGCTGTGCATTCTGACAGCCTAGACTTAAAATTGTTGCACCTGCAACATTTGGATGTGTGATATAGCCCGATATTAAGCCACACAATGTTTCTGAATCCTGACGGGTGCCGCCACATCCACCTGTATGGGTTAAGAATTTTATACCATCTACATTCGGAAATAATCGGTGTTGCTTTTCCCTGGTTTCTGCATGTGTTGTATGTGCATTTAAGATCTGGTCTACTCCTGCGCCTTTTTCATAAAGGGAGATTAATTCCCTCGCCTGCGACTGGTAAGTTTCATTCCTTCCATATCCAAGGTTATTTAATAAAGCCTCCTGAATGACAGCAACATTCCTATTTTCACAGAATACCATTGGAATAACCAACCAATAATTCGCTGTACCTACCTGACCATCGGCTCGGTGAAAACCATTAAAAGTGATGTTTTTCCATGCAACTACATCAGGCGCATTCCAACCAATTTTTTCATCACTAAGGTCGAAATCTGTCGATGCATGTATAATATTTTTTGTGGTCAGCAATGATCCTGCAGCTATAGTTGCCAAGGCTTTTCCAACTAATACCCCATACATGATGATTCTATCCCCAGCTTGCAAATCCACTATTGTAAACTTATGTTTAGCTGCTATATGATCTTGTAACGTATACGTTTCATTCTCATAAGAAACCACCTCTCCCTTGGATAGATCACTCAATGCAACTATGACATTGTCGCCAGGATGAACCTTTAATACGTTGAATTTCATCATTAATGGATCAATTTACACTAAAAAAGAAGAAAAGGCTTCTTTAATTTCGGTTTGTTTAATTTTATCATAATAGTCAGCTACTGCTACGGTAAACCCTGGAAGGCTTTTGAAATCCAGCCCCCAAAACTCAACATCCTCAAATACCTGGGTTAAATAATCTTTCTCAGTTACCGATGCGTGGAGCTTTTCATTAAAATAAGCTGCGCTATCATCGTTAATCAAATATTGTTGTTCATTGAAATGGCCATAATACTTTCCGTTTTTCTCCTCAGAGTTCATAAAAAGTAGGTATGCAGCAAAACCAAATGCAATGTACTTTGGCACAGTACGGTTTATTTTATAATAATTGATCAGCACCGGCAGAATCCTAAGCTTCATTTTCATCGTGTATTGAACCGTAATATTTATCCATTGATGTTCAATGTACGGATTGGCAAAGCGATCTAAAACAGTAGCTGTGAAGGCAAGCTTTTCGGTCTTTTCTATTGCATAAGGAATAGCTGGCCCTATTTCCTGAAGCATTAACGCTTTGATATAAGCCTGTAGTTTCTCATCTGCCATTCCATTTTTAACCGTACCTATTCCTGAAAGCACTGCAATACCACAACTTAAAGTATGTGTGCCATTTAGCAACCTTACTTTCAATTCTCTAAAGCGCTCAATATCATTTGTAATAACAACGCCAGTATCCGTCTGATTAAAAGACAATAGTGAAGCTACATTTTCACCTCCTTCTATTGCCCATAAAGCATATGGCTCAACCATAGAAAGCAGGTTATCCTGGTAGCCCAATTCCTTTTCTAAAGCATCCAATGTTGCCTGATCAGGTTTTCCAGGTACAATCCTGTCTACTAAAGAATTACAAAACTCAACATTTTTGTTCAACCAGGTCATAAAACCCGCTTCCAAATCATTAAAAACAGCTAATTCCCGAATAATAGCTTCCAACTTTTTACCATTGTCAGGTAAAAGTTCTGTTGGAATAACAACTAAGTTACCCTCAACACTATTTTCAAATTTCTGATATCTTTCAAACAGTACAGCCAGAAGTTTTGCAGGAAAAGAAACTGGAGGATTTTGAGTGATCAGCTCCTTCACCAAAACAATTCCAACTTCTGTTGTATTCGAAATAATGATTTTTAAATCTGGATTTTGTGCAAATTCAAGAATGGATTTCCAATTACTTTCTGCAGCAATAACCCTGCTGATAGCAGAACAAATAACGTTTTCTTCAACCGCTTCCCCATTAGCTATACCTCTCACACAGAGGGTGTACAAATTATCCTGGCGCTCAAAATCTGTTGTCCCACCATTACTTGTTGATTTAACAACAACAATACGACCATTAAAGACCCCATTCTTATTAGCTTTATCGATAAAAAAGTCTGGGAGACCACGAAGTAACACTCCTGTTCCAAATTGCAAAACCTTTTCTGGAAGGTTAAACATTGCCTTTTGGGGAATTACAACTTTACCTGTCTTTATATTTTCTAAGTTTCCTTTTGATAAGATCATTTAAACCTCTAATTTACATTTGGTCAAAAGCAATTCTACATATTATTAAAAACAATTAGCCACTTTAGTTGGTAATTATTTGCGCAATCGTTACCGGAAAAGTTGACTTATTATTGCTTACGCTCCGTTCCGCTTAAGCCATTCTGGGTATTTCTTTAAAAATAACTTAGCAGTATTTTTCTTTGTGCTATCCCTTCCCGAAAAAAAAGCTCATTGGTATCGATTTCATAAAAGGAATGGTTTTTTTTTGTTTTCTTATCCTATGTTAACTTCATTATATTTTATTTTAACTCTTTTTGTGAAAAATAATTAAAACATGAAAAAAGTAATTTTATTTGCGGTCGTTATTAGTACTGCCCTTTTCGCTTTCAAACCAGTTGCAGATTCAACTTGGGAAGTTGATAGTTCACATTCTAAACTAGGATTTGTGATCACACACTTAATGATCACTGATATTGAAGGTTCATTCAAAAATGTGGAATCTAAAATTACAGCATCAAAAGCTGATTTTTCTGATGCTGTTGTTACTTTAAGTGCTGATGTAAACTCTGTAAATACAGAAAATGAAAAAAGAGATGCACACTTAAGAGGTGTTGAATTTTTTGATGCAGCAAAATTTCCAAAATTAACTTTCAAAAGTACTTCTTTCAAAAAAGTAGTAGGGAATAAATATAAAGTAGCAGGGAATCTTACTTTCCATGGTGTTACAAAACCGGTGACTTTAGATGCTGTTTTAAAAGGTATCACCGTTAATCCGATGTCGAAAAAACCAACTGCTGGTTTCAAAGTTTCAGGAACGATCAAAAGATCTGATTTTGCTTTTGGAGGAAAATACCCATCAGCCATGTTGAGCGATGAAATTACACTAAACGCAAACACTGAATTTGTTAAAAACTAACTAACAACAACATACGTTAAGAGACCGTCTCATGAATCATGATGACGGTCTCTTTTTGGCTTATATTTTCTTTTAGTTTTCGTTTTACCTGTTGCGTACCTGATACGCACCTCATTCGGAGCTCGTAGCGACCTCGTACCGGACTGAAAGCGCTGGGAGCGAACCAAGTCCCTACAAGGCCCCAGTAAAGGGACTGCTATGTCTTTACCTAAGTAAAGTGAAACATAACTATTTAAGACCGTTGCAAAAGCAACAAGTCAGAATTATATTAACTTTTTGGATTTTTTGTTTTTTTAGTTTTGGGTTTTTTCGACCAAAAGTGTCGAATT
>NZ_JBEONS010000031.1:0-35193 GCF_040544395.1 Pedobacter sp. CG_S7
TAAATAAAGCAAAACAAACAAAAAAATCCTAACACGAAATCCACAAAATGTTAACAAGCATCTGATTTTTAACTATTTTTATGCGTTGACCCTGAAGTAATTCCCCTTTATAGTCAGATAGTTATAGAGAGATTTTATATTACCGAAGATGGATCAACTAAAATGGTTTATCCAATATTCTTGATGTAGGCAGCTTTTTTATCTGCATCAAGAGTAGACCGCTTTCAATGAAGGAATACTCAATATCCTGATTCCTTAAATGGTTTCGTATAGGTCCTGAATTGGATCAAATTGTGTTTTGTAAACGAAGTCTGATTTTTCAAGTACTTTTCTTGCTGCAATGTTTTTTCTGTTGATAACAGCTCCTATTTTTCTGATTCCTTGCTCGAGGATATATTCCACTATCAGCGGCAGGATCTCGGTCATAATGTAGCATCCAGAAGCGTATCCACTAAGGTAAAACTCAATAAAGTATGGATAATCGTCCATTTTGTAATGTTCCTTTGCAACATGCGGAGAAATCAAGTCAATGATTCCAATTACTTTTCCGGTGTGCTTACTGGTGATAAAATGAACATAATTGCGGTTTGCGTGGTAGTTTATAATGGTAGACCGCAAGAAAGATTCAGCCTCTTTTTCATCGTTCAGCCGTTTTTCGGGGATAAATTGTAATGTTTTATTGTCGGATAATAGGCTGAAAATATCTTGGGATAATTGATCAAGCCTATTCATATCTTCAGAACGGAAGGGATGTACACAAAGATCTTTGCTTTCGAAATAAAAGGGTTTAAACATAAATACTTCAAAAAAATAGAAAACTAAACTATTTTTATGTATTCTAGTGCGGAATTTATAAAATGGCAATTATTTTGATCCACATTCCATAGTTCGGTTTCTTACCCTTGCCTAATGGCTAGGCTATTACTTATTTCTTCAGATCCCTAAAACTATCCAAAAGAAACTGGCAGACTGCACCTGAAAGGTTTACAGCAAGGCCTGCATGTCGCGCTGAGGTCTGACCCTGGTTTCACTGATACCATGGGCATCACTTATCTTATTGCGGATACTCCCAAGTCCAGTTACAACAGAAAAGCAGCCACTTAAAATCTGCTTGAAGATCGGCTGTGTATGTTGGTCCGGTGATAGGTTCAATATTCCAGATGCACTTTTGTAAAGCACAGACAGATCTGCACCGTCATCATAAGCTGATCCTGATTCATCCAGAATATGTTTGCATACAGTTTCTATTAGGGTTCGTGCAATAGTGATCGCACCTTCAGGATCTTCAGTCATCCTGTCCATTGCCTTCTGCCAGGTTATTCTGATATAGGCGTTATCGATGACAATCGCCTCAGCAATATGGCTTTTGCTAACTTTTGACACCAGATCAATCAACGATGCAAAATGGCTATAGATATATTCTCTTCGTACCGCATAGCCTCCAAGGCTTTGGGCAAACTTTCTAAAAGCGTGTAGGCTGTTATACTCGACCAAAAAGTGTGGTAGCTTATCTTTTAGGCTGGCCTTTGAAAGTAGGCTTCCGCGCAACCGGGCATAGTGATTTTCGTCCGCTAAGCCATTCGTGCCATGTGATTCGAGATCAGAAATCAAGATCTGGACCTTCAGTGCATCATTCGAATCGTATTTCTGGTAGGCATTCATAAGTTCCTGCATTTTCTGCGGGCTCAATCCAAGTGATTTAAGGTCTTTTTGAATTTCCTCTATAATGATCAGTCGTGATGCAGACTAAAGATCTGCAATGACAAGAGTGCAAATGATGTCTGCAAAAGTTGATTGATGCGAGGAATAGGTTTTGTTGAGTAGGTCAGCCAGCAGACCCTCAAAACTCTCCATTCCTGCATAAAAGATGCCGAAATACGAAGTCTTTGCAGCCTCCACTGCACTATTATTTGCAGCGGCATACTCATTGGAAATGCCCGCTTGGTTACAGACGCGGACAAAGTTCGTATCTTGCATGAAGCTGGTAAATTTCTGTTTGATCAGTTCCTGATAAAGCGGTAGTATTATCGTATTTATTTCCAAATTAATTTAGCTTTCAAACAAATATCGTTAAAAAAAGCATTTGCTTTCGGTCACCATCTTTAAATTTTTAGAGATGATAGAAATGCACTTTTGATAACGATTTACTTTTGATAAGAGAAGCGCTCGATGATTTTAAAGCCCTTGGATAGGGATGTTCCGCCCTTCAATTCAAATTCAAATCCATTTTTTTGTAAACCAGATAAAACATGCATAATCCAGTAGTCTTTTTCAATCAGACCTGCCAGAATGCCGGTTTCTTCCTCGAGTATTCTTAACAGATCATTAAACTGTTTGTGATTATGCAGGTAATCGGCAACCATATTGGGTCTTAGTTGATAAGTGATGCAAGTAATTTTTTAGCTTTTGCTCCGCCGTATTCGGTGACAGATTTTTTTAGTTTTCTTTTATCCATGGTAGCTGCACGGGACAATACATTGTTCAGCAATGTCTGTTTATCTTCTGCAACCTTATCTAAATTGTTGACTAAATCTACCAATAGAAATTCCTTGGTAAGCTTTACCGGAAAATGTGGTTTAACCTGAAAATCGAAACTTCTATTTCCCAATTTAAAAATGCCGTGACGTTTATGGTTGTAAACGGTTCTTTTATTATATAACTGCGTTGTTCCAACGCCCAGGCTATTGTAGGCATTAGGAGAGGTGAGCAGGAACCTGTCGTCTTTTAAAAAAGTTTTTACCAGATCTTCTTCTGTTGGAGGAGTTTTACCAAAAACGGTATCTTTAGGGTAATGATATACACCCTGGGAAAGCTTCTGAAGCGTTCCTTCCTTCAAAAGCTCATCAAGGTGCCGATCTACTGACTTGGACCATTCGGTCAAATCGGCTCTGCGGTACACTTTACCTTTCTTTAGATGTTTTTTTAATTCCTCTAGTTTATTCACAACGCTTTATATTTCAGGTATAAAGGTAATGAATTTTTATTTATGATGTAATAAATTTTATTGAAAATTCATGCAAAAATTAATAAAGGATAACGGTGTATCTCGGGCGCCTCTTGTAGCACCTTTTATACTAGCTTAGTTTTGAGCATGGCCATGTCGCCACTAATTTTCTTTTCCATAGTCTTTGCGTATAGTTGAGTTGTCCTGATGTTAGTGTGTCCCAACATTTTTGAAACGGTATCTATAGGTACGTTATTCGATAGGGTGATGGTCGTAGCAAAAGTATGCCTTGCGATGTGAAATGTTAAGTCCTTACTGATCTCGCAAAGGTCAGCTATTTCTTTTAAGTAGGCATTCATTTTTTGATTTGACAATACGGGAAATACATTGAATTCACGTTTGGGATGATCTATATACTTTTCTATCAGTTTGAGGGCAAAATCGAGTAATGGGACTTTAACGGGCGTTCCTGTTTTTTGCCGGAAGGATTGAATCCAAAGTTCACCATCTACTCCTGTGATTAGGTTACCGCGATTGAGCCCTTTGACATCGGCGTAGGCTAGTCCAGTGTAGCAGCAGAATAAAAATATGTCTCTTACCAAAATTAACCGGTCTATTTTGAAATGTCTGTTTGTCAGGGCCTGCAATTCTTCATTGGTAAGGGCAGTACGGTTCACGGGTTTCAATTTCGTTTTATAGGTTAGAAACGGGTTGATTGTAATGTAGCCACTTGCCAGGCAGATCAAGATGATCTTTTTGAAGTTTTTCATATACTTGACCGTCGAATTGTTATTGCAGTTACGCACTGTCCGTAAGTAAAAGTCATACTCTGCTATAAAAACATGATTGATGCGGCTGACAGATAAATCATGGCATTTGTATTTAAAGCTGATAAAGTCTGCTGTATGTTTCAATGATGTTTCATAGCGTTCTAGTGTCCCTGCGGCAAATTCTCGTCCAACTAATGCTTTTACTTTGGCATTGTGTTCGCGAAATACACCAAGTAAGGTCTGAGCTTTGGGGATTTTTCCTTTGAGCCTATCCTTAAGTTCACACGATGTGATCACTAAATCCGGATCCATTTCTCGTAAGTACCTGTAATTATCTTTTACTTTGTCTTCTAAATGTGTGAGCGCGTCATTAGTTTTTGCATCTTCTGCAGCAATGTTCTTTACACGCTTGGTTTTAACGTCCCAATGTTGGGCCAGGCAACTGTAGCCAGTCGACAGCTCTTTAGGCAGTAAATCAATCGTTATTCGCAGATAAATCGGTATTGGGCCACTTGTGAAGTTCCTAGGTTTTTTTAGGTAGAAAAGGGTTTTTAGGTTACTGTCCATGATTACTCACTGAAAATTGGTTTAAAATTAAACTATTAGCCAGATTTCGACAAGATGTTCATTGATTGAACTGGTTGTTAATCAGTTATTTATGAAGTTTCAGTGAGTAAATTTTGCTTTTGTTACCTTGACTCACTGGATTACTCACAGATGAGATGGTTTTTTATGCATATTTTGATACCTGTAAAAAACAAAAAACCCTGTTAACGATACATTAACAGGGTTTTTATACATTTTGATATTGCTATCCGCGGAGAGTGGGGGATTCGAACCCGCGGACCTATAACAGTCAACAGTTTTCAAGACTGCCGCAATCGACCACTCTGCCAACTCTCCGTCGCAAAAGTACGAATACAGTCCGGTTCTGCAAATTATGCGATAATTATTTTAGAGTAAAAATGATAATTCATTAGTACAGAGGAGAGAAAAGTTTTTAATGCTTCAGTTTTTCCTCTGGTAAGGATGGTTTTTTGAAAACATTAAAGTTTGGCCTGATGATTTTTACGCTTCTTTTGGTCAGATCCACACTTGCATTCAGTTCAAAACCGATCAACAATATCAAGGAGTTTAAATAAAGCCAAATCATAATCACAATTAAAGTACCTATAGAACCATATAACTTATTATATGAACCAAAATTATTGATATAGAATGAAAAGCCCCAGATACTGATAAAAGCAAGTATAGTAGCCAGCCAGGAGCCCGCACTAAACAACTTCCATTTCTTGGAATGGGAAGGGCCATAGCGATACAAAATTGAAATGGTCATAAAATAAAGAACACCTAACAATGCCCATCGCGTAAACTGTATCACATAATAAGTTAAATTCCCTTTAATACCTAAGCCGTCGTTGATGTAATTTAAGGCTATTTCTCCAATGGTCATAGCACCAATACAAACGATTATAGAGAAGAATATAACAAGGGTTAAAATTAATGCAATCAGCCTTTTTTTTAACCACGACCGTGTTTCCATGATTAAGGAAGACTTGTTAAAGGCCATCATTAAATTATCAACTCCATTTGTAGCAAATATTAAGGAGAAAAGGATACCAAAAGAGAGCAATTTTCCATTTTGAATTTTCACAATCTCTATAATGGTCGTTTCGAAAGCATCAAAAGCTTTATGGGGTAATATCAAGGATAGAATAGACATCAATTGATCCTGGAAACCGTCGGGTAAAAATGGAATCAGCGTAAACAAAACAATTATACCTGGAAAAATTGCCAGCATAAAATTATAGGCAAGAGACGATGCTTTGTTAAGTAAAGACTCCTTCTGTATTTCTTTTAAAAAGAAGGCCACAACAGTGTAAAGGGGTAATGGGCTAAAACCAGGCAGTACATAGACTTTTGTCCAGTCTATAAATATGGAATAAATCCTTGTTTTCAATAATTGCGCGTGTAGCCAATCCATAATTCTAATTTAGTTAAAATATGGGGCAATTTTTAACATGAAGTTTTCTGGCGGGTGACAAGGTTTTTTCTTTTCCATGTCAAAAAATACCAGCGTAGTAAGGCCAATATTGATCAGCTCCTGTGCTTCGTTGAATAGCTCATATTGAAAAAAGATACGAACTCCGGGAAGTTCTTTTACGGTAGTTCTTATGGTCAGCTCCTGATCGTAAAATGCTGGTTTTAAAAACTTTGAATTTAATTCTAGCAGGGGCATCATTACACCACTGCTTTCCATTGAATGATAGGTCATGCCAAGGCTCCTTAACATTTCTACCCGGCCTACTTCATAATATTGAGCATAATTGCCATTGTATACGTAACCCATCTGGTCAGTCTCACTATATCTTACTCTAATCTTTGTTTCGTGTACGTACATTACTTATTTATTATCTGAATATTTTGCGTTTATTTAATGCTTCCCTGTATTTTTTTGCATTAATTTCATGCTCTTGTCGGGTTTCAGCGAAGCTATGATAGCCTGAGAAATCTTCTTTCGCACACATGTAAATGTAATTGTTGTCGTTTTTGTTCAACACAGCATCCACAGCTTTAATGCTGGGCATCATAATTGGACCCGGAGGTAAACCTGCATGTTTATAAGTGTTGTACTTTGAATCTTTCTTCAGTAAATTATTAGTAACTCTTTTTACGCTGAAATCTCCGTTAGCAAAAATAACTGTTGGGTCTGCCTGTAATAATATGCCCTTTTTTAAGCGGTTGAGGTAAAGCCCGGCTATAATTGGCATTTCATTGTTGTAAATGGCTTCAGCATCTACAATAGAGGCTAAAATGCTAACTTGAATTGGGCTTAGGTTTAATGCTTCGGCTTTCTTCATGCGTTCCGGGGTCCAGAATTTTTCATATTCTGTTTTCATTTTATTGAAAAACTCCGTCGGACTCGTATTCCAATACATTTCATAAGTATTTGGAATAAACATCGTATAAATATTATCAGTTGTAAATCCTTGCTTTTCCAGGAATACAGCTGAATCTAATAATTGAATAAAAGATAAAGAATCTGGTTCTAAACTTTTTGCTAAATAGCCAGAAAACTCTTGTTTCCGCCTGATGTTTTGGAATTTAAGATTTACAGGTTCCTGGTTACCGGCTTTAATCATATTGATCAGACTTCGGTTATTCATTCCTGGAATTAGTTTATAACGACCAGGTTTTAAACTAAGTGCAAGATCCATTTTTGCTGCTGCCTGACTAAAACTACCAATGTCTTTTAAAATGCTTTTATCTTTAAAAGAAAAATAAACATCATCTAGATTTCCACCAGTTTTAATGTACAGGTATTTTTCTGAATCAGTTACATTGGGAGAGAAATAGACTTTATAGAATTTGAATCCAAAAAATAGACCCACCATTAGCAAGACTAAAACGACTATTATCGCAATTTTTGCTGTTCCTTGAAGGTTTTTCTTTTCGTTAATCATTTGGAACTACGGGTTGGTTTGGTTGATTAGATAATATGATGTTAACTGGAGTGCCCATTTTAATTTTTGTTAAAGTGTCTGATATAATTGGGGTTTGCATAACTACTACAGCGCTTGCACTGTCTGTAATTGTTCCTACGTAAGCAACTTGCCCAATATTAAGCATGGATCCCTTTAAAGAAAAACGTGCTTCATCTCTGGTGAGTCCAATAAGATTGGGTATTTCTACATCTTCATTCCCACGTCCATCACCTAAAATCAGGTCAATTCTTGATCCTTTGGGTAATACATCGCCTGCCTTTATGGTGTTTCCCCCAAATGAAGCTTCTAGTACAACATCTTTGCTCACATCTGCCTTGTAACTGGTATCTCCAACTTTCAGGCCAAAACCTTCCAGTAATGATTGTACCTCCCGGAGTGATTTAAATTCTATATCAGGTAACTTAACATTTGGTGCCTGAGAGGTATTAATGGTAAGGTAAATGGTTCTGTTGTCTTTGACAAATGTGCCTGCATTTGGGTCTTGGTCAATAACCATCCCTGGTGGTTGATCCATAATATAGACCGAATCTACTTCATAACGTAAACCTAATGCTTCTAGTTTTTCTACTGCTTGCGTAAATTCAAGGCCTTTTAATTCTGGCACGTTTAATCCTTGTCCGTGCTTGGTATAATAACGTAAGCTGAAAAAGGCTATGAATAGGATGGCTATAACCGTAAATATTGCGGCCAAGAGATTATTTCTAAAAGATTTTGTCTTTAGATAAGATAGGAACTTGCTCATGGCCTCAAAAATAGGCTAAAAAAATATTTTATCGGAATTTAAATAACATCTGTCTTACTAATTTATATTTTTGGCTCTTAACTGCTTCATCACCTCTAAAAAATAAAACATTAAAAATGAAAAAAACTATAGCACTGCTTACCGGTGGAACTACAGGAGAAAGGGTTGTATCTGTAAAAAGTGCAGCTACTATTGCTCAGAATCTTGATGCCGACAAATTTGATGTTTACAAAATTATGCTGACGCAGCAAGGTTGGTTTTATGAACCTGCTGATTCCATAAGGGTTGAAGTAGATCGTAATGATTTTTCTATACTCCTGAAAGGGAGAAAAATAATGTTTGATGGCGTTTTTATCGCTATCCACGGTTCGCCAGGTGAGGATGGTAAATTACAGGGTTATTTCGATATGCTTAACCTGCCATATACTACTTGTGATGCCTTAACTTCTGCCATAACCATGAATAAAGGATACACTAAGGCTATTGTGCAGGATATTGACCAACTGCATGTTGCAAAGTCTGCCCAGATCTTTAAAAATGGTAATTATAAGATCGATCAAATTAAAAAAGATTTGAAACTGCCCTATTTTATTAAACCTAATAATGGTGGTAGTAGCATTGGCATGAGTAAGGTTACCCATCCCTATGATTTACAAAAGGCATTGGATAAAGCTTTTAAAGAGGATTCTCAAATCTTAATTGAAGAGTTTATCAGCGGGCGTGAATTTACGGTAGGGGTAGTGAAACTGGATGGAATAGTAACGGTTTTGCCTATTTCGGAAGTGGAAACGGCTAAAGATTTCTTTGATTTTGAAGCGAAATATACACCCGGTGTTGCCATCGAAACTACACCTGCAGTATTGGATGACGAGGTTAAAAAACGGGTAGATAAAATAGTAACCGAAGTTTATAATAGGTTGAATTGCCGTGGGGTTGTTAGGATAGATTTTATTTTGCAAGGTGGAATAGGTGATTTTTATTTCATAGAAATAAATACGATTCCAGGGCAAACCGCAACTAGTTTTATCCCTCAGCAGGTAGCTGCCATGGGTATGAAATTAAATGATTTCTATACCAAGCTGGTGAAAGAAACTATAGGATAAGCTTTAATAGCCATCTCCAGTCTCCTGGTGATGGCTATCCGTTATGATCGCTAAATGGTATAGGTCGTTATCATTTCCTCGGTTACTTTGGAGGCTTTACCGGTATTGATATCAATCATCACATAATCAAACCAGCCTTCAGATGCTATCTTTCTATTTCGTTTAATCTCTATTTCAAACTGTACCCTGCAGCCTTTTTCGCTGATGGTTAATATTCCTGTACTGATAATAGCAGTATCTCCCAAAATCAAAGGGCGTTTATAATCTATATAGGCTGTTCTAACTACCCAGCCAAAACCAATTTTAAGGAAGTGTTCCATCGGCATTTTATAGAATAGATCCATCTGTTCATACCTTGCTGCAAGTACATAATCAAAATACTTACTGTTATGGACGTGGTTAAACATATCTATATCATCAGGTCTCACTTTTAATTCACTCTTAAATATGCTGTACTGGTTCTTTTCCATATATAATTTTTACAAAAGTAGTAGAAAATTGAATTAGTAAAGATTATTGCTAATCTTTAAAAACTTACAGTATCTTTGCCCCTAATTAATTAATCCATACACACTTTAGTATCATTCAAGAATGTATTTAAGTAAAGAAAAGAAAGCCGAAATCTTTTTACAACACGGCACAGTAGAAACTAACACAGGTTCTGCAGAAGGTCAGGTAGCGTTATTTACATACCGTATTGCGCACTTAACAGGTCACTTAAAGAAAAATCGTAAAGATTTCTCTACCCAGTTGTCACTTCAAAAATTAGTAGGTAAACGCCGTGGTATTCTGGCTTACCTGTTTAAAAAAGATATTAGTCGCTACCGTGCTATCATCAAAGCTTTACAGCTAAGAGATATCATTAAATAATTGCACTTATGTCATAAAAAGCCATTCTTTAGGGATGGCTTTTTTACTTTGAAAAAAAATAACTACATAAATCCGGTGTGTAGAAAGAGGAAAACACACCATAACACGTTTTAAATGAATGTAATAAAAAAATCGTTCGACCTGGGTGATGGAAGAATAATCGAAATAGAAACAGGAAAATTAGCTAAACAAGCTGATGGTGCTGTTGTTGTAAAAATGGGTGATACCATGCTTTTGGCTACGGTAGTATCTACAGTTGGCGCTAAGTCTGGTGTAGATTTTTTACCTTTGTCTGTAGATTATCAGGAAAAATATGCTGCTGCAGGCCGCATTCCCGGTGGTTTCTTACGTCGTGAGGCGAGATTATCAGATTATGAAGTCTTAATTTCCCGTTTGGTTGACCGCGCTTTGCGTCCAATGTTCCCTGCTGATTATCATTCTGATACACAGGTAATGATCTCTTTAATTTCATCTGATAAAAATATAACCCCAGATTGTTTAGCAGGTTTGGCAGCTTCGGCTGCAATCGCGGTTTCAGATATTCCTTTTAATGGGCCAATATCTGAAGTACGTGTTGCTAGAATTGATGGTAAATTTGTGATTAACCCTTACCTAAGCGATTTAGAGCGTGCAACAATTGATTTGTTGGTTGCAGGTACTGAAAAAGATATCGTAATGGTGGAAGGTGAAGCCGATGAGATTTCTGAAATCGAAATGGTGGAAGCTATTGAATTTGCACATAAAGCAATTGTAATTCAAGTTCAGGTTCAAAAAGAACTGGCCGAACTGGTTGGAAAAACTGTTAAACGTACTTATTCTCATGAAAACAGCAATCCTGAATTGAAAGAACAGGTTTATGCTGCTACTTATGATAAAGTTTATGCAATTGCTAAAAGCAATACCGCTAAACATGAACGTGGTGAGTCATTTAACCTCCTTTTAGTTGATTTCATGGCCTCTTTAGGTGAAGGTGTTGATGACATTACTACTTTCTTAGCTAAAAAATATTTCCATGATGTACAATACGATGCGATCAGAAACCTGGTTTTAAATGAAGGAATTCGTTTAGATGGCCGTGATGTTCGTACTGTTCGTCCAATCTGGAGTGAAGTTGGTTACCTTCCTTCAGCGCATGGTTCTGCTGTTTTTACCCGTGGTGAAACACAATCTTTAACAACCGTTACTTTAGGTTCAAAAGATGATGAGCAAATGATTGACGGTGCTTTCGTTAATGGATACAACAAATTCTTATTACATTATAATTTCCCTGGTTTCTCCACTGGTGAGGTTCGTCCAAATAGGGGTGCTGGTCGCCGTGAAATTGGTCATGGTAACTTAGCCATGCGTTCTCTTAAAAGAGTGTTACCAGGATTAGAAGAAAATCCTTATACAATCCGTATCGTTTCTGATATCTTGGAATCTAACGGTTCTTCTTCTATGGCTACTGTTTGTGCGGGTACCCTAGCACTAATGGATGCAGGTATTAAAATCAAAGCGCCTGTTTCAGGTATTGCTATGGGTTTAATTACAGATGAGAAAACTGGTAAATATGCTATCCTTTCTGATATTTTAGGTGATGAAGATCACTTGGGAGATATGGACTTTAAAGTAACTGGTACTGAAAAAGGTATTGTTGCCTGCCAAATGGATTTAAAAATCAATGGCTTAAAGTGGGAAGTTTTAACTGCTGCATTATTACAAGCAAATGAAGCACGTTTACACATCTTGAATGAGATGAAGAAAACGCTTGCTCAGCCTCGTGAAGATTACAAAGAGCATGCTCCGCGTATCGTTTCCCTTTCTATTGACAAGGAATTCATTGGTGCTGTAATAGGACCCGGCGGTAAAATTATTCAGGAAATGCAACGTGAAACCGGCGCTTCAATTTCTATCGAAGAAGTTGGGAACAAAGGTATCGTTGAAATCTTTGCTGATAATAAAGCTGCAATTGATGCTGCTGTTGCTCGTATCAATGCCATTGCTGCAAAACCTGAAATTGGTGCAACTTATGAAGGTAAAGTGAAGTCTATCATGCCATTTGGTGCCTTCGTAGAAATTATGCCCGGTAAAGATGGTTTATTACACATCTCTGAAGTAGACTGGACGCGTTTGGAAACAATGGACGGCGTGTTTAAAGAAGGTGATAAAGTAACTGTAAAATTATTGGATGTAGATAAACAAGGAAAAATGAAGCTTTCCAGAAAAGCTTTAATGCCTCGTCCGTCGAAACCTGAAGGTGCAACATCATAACCTGATTATAATTATAAACTTCCAAAAAAACCCCGCAATCGCGGGGTTTTTTGGTTTAGAACTTTTCTTATCTTTACCTCATGAAACATATTATTGCTCCCTCCATACTTGCTGCAGATTTTGCAAACCTGCAGCGTGATATAGAAATGATTAATGCTAGTGAGGCCGACTGGTTTCATGTGGATGTGATGGACGGCGTGTTTGTTCCTAATTTGTCTTTTGGTTTTCCTGTATTAGAAGCTGTTAAAAAATATGCTACAAAGCCACTGGATGTTCATCTTATGATCGTTAACCCTGATCAGTATATTGAACGCTTTGCTCAGGCAGGTGCAGCTATCATTACCGTTCATTATGAAGCCTGCACTCATTTGCACAGAACCATACAGGCTATACACCTGGCAGGATGTAAAGCGGGCGTAGCTTTAAATCCTCATACGCCTATAATATTGCTCAAAGATATTATAGCAGACCTTGACTTGGTATTAATCATGTCTGTTAATCCGGGTTTTGGCGGACAAAAGTTTATTCCCAATACCTTTAACAAAATAAGTGAACTTAAGGCCCTTGCACTAAGGTTAAATCCTGAGCTCATTATAGAAGTCGATGGTGGTGTGAACTTACAAAATATAAAGAGTTTATTGGCCGCAGGTGCAGATGCTTTTGTTGCCGGAAGTGCTATCTTTGCCGAATTATATCCTGTTCAGGTCATTGCCGACATGAAAAACACCAATAAGGACAGCATGGAAGCTTAATTCTTTTTTGTCTTGTTTCAATGTAATTTTGCTTAAAAATTGAGTCTAATGTTTGAAAATAGCAGTTTTTAAGGACAAAAATATTACATTTACGCTTAATAAAAGCATAAAAAATGAGACATAATTTTGGCGCAGGCCCCTGTATTTTACCACAGGAAGTATTTAAACAAGCATCCCGAGCTATTTTAGATTTTAAAGACGGCTTATCAATTCTAGAAATTTCTCACCGTACTCCAGAATTTGAAAGCGTAGTAGAAGAGGCAGGAAGATTAGTTAAAGAATTGCTGAATGTTCCGGAAGGTTATTCAGTTTTGTTTTTGCAAGGTGGCGCGAGTTTGCAGTTTGCAATGGTGCCAATGAATTTACTTGGCGACGGCGAAACTGCTAGTTATTTAGATTCAGGCGTATGGGCAAAGAAAGCAATTAAAGAAGTGCCTTTTTTTGGTAAAGTAAATGTTGTTGCTTCTTCAAAAGACGATAACTACTCTTTTATCCCTAAAGATTTTATTATCCCTGAAGACAGTGCGTATTTCCATTTCACTTCCAATAATACCATTTATGGTACTGAAATGTTTGAATTCCCTGAAACTAAGGTTCCTATAGTTTGTGATATGTCATCAGATATCTTAAGCAGGGTTATTGACGTTTCAAAGTATGATTTGATTTATGCTGGAGCGCAAAAAAATATTGGCCCTGCTGGTGTAGCGGTAGTCATCATTAAAGATGAAATTTTAGGTCGCATTGACCGTAAAATCCCTTCAATGCTGGATTATAAACTCCATATCGAAGCTGGTTCTCTTTATAATACCCCTCCGGTATTTTCAATCTATGTGGCCATGCTGAACTTGAGATGGTTAAAATCAAAAGGTGGTGTTGCTGAAATTGAAAAAGAAAATATCGCTAAGGCACATGCCTTATATACCGAAATTGACAGAAATCCTTTATTTAAAGGAACCTGTGCCGTTGAAGATCGTTCCAGAATGAATGTTTGTTTTGTGATGACAAATTCAGAATTGGAAAAACCTTTTCTTAAATATGTAGAGGAAAATGGTATTGAGGGTCTTAAAGGACACAGAAGTGTGGGCGGTTTCAGGGCTTCCATGTACAATGCTTTGCCAATTACAAGTGTGCATACTTTAATTGAGCTTATGCAGGAGTTTGAAGAAAAAACCAATAATTAGATTAATGATAAAGATACTCGCAAATGACGGTATAGATCCCGTTGGTAAATCGTTATTAGAACAAGCAGGATTTATAGTAGATACCGATACTATTCCTCAGGATAAACTTGTTGAAGCACTTCAGAATTATGATGCCATAACAGTTAGAAGTGCCACTAAAGTTCGTAAAGATTTAATTGATCAATGCCCTAACCTGAAATTGATTGGAAGAGGTGGTGTTGGGATGGATAATATTGATGTTGATTACGCAAGAGAACGTGGTATTGCTGTAATAAATACACCGGCAGCTTCTTCTTTGTCGGTCGCAGAACTTGTTTTTGCTCATCTATTTACGGGTGCCAGGTTTTTACAAGATGCCAATCGCAAGATGCCTGTTGAAGGTAATACTAATTTCAATAACCTGAAAAAAGCTTATGCTAAAGGAATTGAATTGAAAGGCAAAACTTTAGGTGTAATTGGTTTTGGTAGAATTGGTCGCGAAACTGCTGCCATGGGCTTAAGGCTGGGTATGAATGTGATTGCCTACGACTTATTTCCTTTTAATGGTCATATTTCATTGAACTTTCAGGGTGATATTGATATAGATATCCCTATTAAAACCATTTCTTTAGAAGAAGTAATCAGTAACAGTGATTTTATCAGCTTACATACTCCTTTTGCTGAAGAACCTATTTTAGGTGCTAAAGAGTTCGATCAAATGAAATCTGGTGTTTTTATCGTTAATTGCTCCAGAGGTGGTACAATTGATGAGCTGGCCTTAATTGCAGCTTTAGATAGTGGTAAGGTTGCTTTTGCTGGATTGGATGTGTTCAATAATGAACCTACTCCTTTAGCCGCAATTCTTCAACACCCTAAAATTTCTTTGACGCCACACATCGGTGCTGCAACAAATGAAGCTCAGGAGCGAATAGGAACTGAACTTGCTAATTTAATTATAGCACACTTTCATAAATAATAAACAAACGAAGGAACCGCAAATGTGGTTCCTTCGTTTGTTCTTGATTACCTTATGCCAAATAGAATACTCTTTAGCGCCTTAATTTCTGCTCTAAACCTGTCATTAAGCCTTCTTTAATTTTCTTAATTTACTTGTCAGGATCAATAGTGTTGCCAATAAAGCCAACACAAGACAAGCAATTATATAATAAGTAGTGGTTTGTTTACTTTCCGCTTTCTCAGCACGTTGTTTTAATGCTTCATTATTATCCTGCAGTTTTTTAACGGCAAGCATATATTGTTGAATTCTTTCATTGCTTGCAACGGCTGTATTTTGTACTTTTTGTACTTGCATTTCTTTATATTCCATCAGCACTTTTATCTCACGGAATATTTTATTGTCATTCAGCGTGATTTGTCTTAATATTTCATTCGAATTTTTAATGTCTTTTTTAGTTTGCATTCCAAAAATCCCTGTTCTGGAACTTAAGCTTTGTTGATATTGACCGAATTTCGAACTACGTTGCACTAATAATGCATTGACTTTATTTCTTTGAAGCTGGTATGCTGTACTGTCCGCTTGTGCCATTGTAGCTACAGAAAAGCTCATCAGTAAGATTAATAATAAGTATTTAGTCATCCTATTCATGTTAAATAATAAGCAAAGTTCATGCCTATTGGTGAAATTCAATTCTTACAATATCGCCTAGGTGTAAACCTAATAAGCCGCTTGCTTTACCTTTATTGATCGCTATTTCCAAATGGTTGCTTATGCCAAAAAGACATAGTTTTTCTCCTTCCGGAACTTCATTATAGTGCCAGCTTAACTGTGTTATTGTTTCACTTCTTTTAAAATGCAAGGTGAAATCTCTATTTCGCTGTACTCTGGTGAAAAGTTCTTTGGTAATATTAGTGATGACATTGCTAAAGGTGTCAATATAAATCACACTTCCCCGAATAGTATCTTGCTCGAGCACTGGGTTCAATAACATGCGTTCTTCGATGCTCTCCAAGGGTATTCCAATATCTTTTAGTTTGCCACTTTTTGAAAGGTGCACTGCCGCTTTAACAAAAACATCTACCAATGGGAAGTGAAGGTATTTTAGGTCCTGCATAATATTTAACTCTACCATTTCTTCGGGATCTCCATCAAATAGCAAGGAAAATATGCCGTTATCTGCCCCAACAAAATAGTGTTCATTATATTTCATTGCCACATATTTTGTACTTTCGCTAAATACAGAATCAATTCCAATCAGGTGCACTGTTCCTTTAGGAAAATAGGGGTAGGCATTCTTTAGTACAAATGCCGCATAAGAGATGTTAAAGGAAGGAACTTCATGCGTTATGTCTACTATACTGGCATCGGTAAAAATGCTCAAAATACTGCCTTTTAGTGCAGCCTGATAGAAATCTTTGGAACCTAAATCTGTTGTTAAAGTGATAATAGCCATTAAAAATTGAATATTTATTCTTAATCTTGCGTAAGTAGTGAACTGCCTGCAAATATTCAATTTTTAAATCAAAATATACACGTCCATTAAAAAACAATATTTTGAACGAAATACAATTAACACTAGAAACCGTAGACCCCGGACATTTTTGGGGCACTCATAACGAGCATTATGAATTAATCAAACATGCTTTTCCAAAGCTGAAAATCGTTGCCCGTGGTAACTACATTAAAGCTTTAGGAGATAAGCAAGAGTTAATTGCCTTTGAGCATAAGTTTCAAGAGCTGGTTCAGCATTTGGAGAAATATAGCTCGCTTAATCCTAATGAGGTTGAAACGATTTTATCCCCTCACACCACTCCATCCCTGCCTCTTTCAAAAGTAGAAGAAAATCAATCTGGCGGTGGTGAAGTCATTGTTTTTGGTGCAAATGGTTTGATGATAAAAGCACGGACAGCCAACCAGCGGAAAATGGTGAAAAGCATAGTCAATAATGACATACTTTTTGCAATCGGCCCTGCGGGAACAGGTAAAACCTATACTGCTGTTGCGTTGGCAGTAAGGGCTTTGAAAAATAAAGAGATCAAAAGAATTATTTTAACCAGACCAGCAGTAGAAGCAGGGGAGAACCTTGGTTTTTTACCCGGCGACCTGAAAGAAAAGGTAGATCCTTATTTACGCCCTTTATACGATGCTTTGGATGATATGATCCCTGCAGAGAAATTAAAGTTTTACATCGAAAACCATACCATCGAGATTGCGCCTTTAGCTTTTATGCGCGGAAGAACGCTTGATAACTGTTATGTTATCCTTGATGAGGCCCAGAATTCTACAGACTTACAGTTGAAGATGTTTTTAACCCGTATGGGGCCTAGTGCAAAAGTTATCGTTACTGGTGATATCACCCAAATTGATCTTCCTAAAAAACACATGTCCGGTTTATTTAATGCACTTAGAATCTTAGATGGCATTCCAGGTATTGATGTTGTTTATCTTACCGGCGAAGATGTGGTACGCCATAAATTAGTAAAGCAAATTCTAAAAGCCTACGGCGATATTCAATAATTAAAAAACTCATGCGATTTAGCATAATAATGAAAGCAATAAAAGAAACAAAATTTATTTTCCCGAAACAGACTAATTTTTATAAAGGTAAAGTGCGGGATGTTTATACCATTGATAACCGCTTTATGGCAATGGTCGTTACGGATAGGATTTCTGCATTTGACGTAGTCTTGCCCGAAGCTATTCCTTTTAAAGGACAAGTACTGAATCAAATAGCTGCAAAGTTTTTAGCTGCCACTAAAGATATCGTTCCTAATTGGGTAATTGAAGTCCCTGATGAAATGGTTACCGTTGGACGGATTTGTGAGCCTTTTAAAGTCGAAATGGTGATAAGGGGTTACCTGGCAGGACATGCCTGGAGGGAATATAGCGCCGGTAAAAGAAGTATTTGTGGTGTGGCCATGCCCGACGGTTTAAACGAAAACGACAAACTTCCTGAGCCTATCCTTACGCCAACTACAAAAGCTGCAGTCGGTCATGATGAGGATATTTCCAGAGAGGCTATTTTAGCTAAAGGCATAGTTTCTCTGTTTGATTATGAGCAATTGGAAGAATATACCAGGGCACTTTACCAACGCGGAACAGAAATGGCTGCTGATAGAGGGCTTATTTTGGTAGATACAAAATATGAATTTGGAAAAGCTGATCACACTATCTATCTAATTGATGAAATTCATACTCCTGATTCTTCCCGTTATTTTTATGCCGAGGGTTACCAAGAAAGACAAGCGAGCCATGAAGCTCAAAAGCAGCTGTCTAAGGAGTTTGTGAGAAAATGGTTAATAGATAATAACTTTCAAGGTAAAGAGGGTCAGGTGGTGCCAGAAATGACTACACAGCTCATTGATTCCATTTCAGAACGCTACATTGAGCTTTACGAACAAATTACCGGAGACAAGTTTATTAAGAATGAGGCGGAGCACATTCTGAATAGGATTGAGCACAATGTAAAGGACTGTTTAAATAAGTTAATTTAATACCGTATTTTCGTAATTACTAAATCTAAAGCGCATGAAGTTTTCAATAGATAAACATGAAAAATATGTTGTTATCACCTTAAATGAATTAAGTTTCAGCAATGATATCACACCTAAGTTGAAGTCTGAGTTTATTATGTTGAACGCAGAGGGCTTTTGTAATATCGTTGTAGACTTATCAATAGTGGAAGGTTGTAGTGATTCACAAGATTTAAGCAGCTTATTGATTGGCGACAGGTTATGCAAGAAAGCGAACGGCCTTTTTGTAGTAACAGGTGCTACTGCTGAAATTGCGAAATTGCTTGAGATTTCAAGTTTAAATAAGTCCTTGAATATTGTTTCTAAAATTGATGAAGCCACAGATCTGATTTTTATGGGCGAGATCGAAAAAGAGTTATTAGGGAGTTTTGATCAGGATAATTAATGAAATTCGAAGTTACCATTTTAGGAAACAGCTCTGCGACACCTGTGCATAATAGAAATCCTACAGCACAGCTTTTAAATTGTAATGAGAAGTTTTATTTAATTGACTGTGCAGAAGGAACACAGCAACAATTTATAAAGTACAATATAAAGGGAAATAAAATTGATCATATTTTTATCAGCCATTTGCATGGAGATCATTATTTTGGTTTAATTGGCCTGCTTTCAAGTTTGCATTTAAATGGTAGATTGAAACCAATTCAATTATTCGGCCCCGCTGCACTCCTAGAAATTCTGGAACTTCAGTTTAAGCATTCTGAAACAATTCTGCGTTACCCTATTGAATTTACGGCTGTTACCGCTGATGAATCAAGGGTTATTTTTCAAAATTCCGATATCATTGTAGAAACAATTGTTTTAAACCACAGAATTCCTTGTACCGGTTATAAGTTCACACAGAAAAGAAGGTTACGTAAACTGATCATTGAAAAGTTGGAGGCTGAAAATATTCCTGTTGAATATTTTCTATTGCTGAAAAGAGGACTAAATTTAGACCTTCCAAATGGAAGCGTATTGTTAAACGAAAATTACACTACCGAAGCAGAGGAGCCTAAATCATACTGCTATTGTTCAGATACCTTAGCTGATGGAAGTTATTTAGCACAGTTAAAAAACTGTACTATGTTATACCATGAGGCTACATTTTTGCATGAGTTATTAGACAGGGCAAATGTTACACACCATAGCACAGCATTGCAGGCAGCTCAGGTTGCACTAGAATCAGGAGCACAGCATTTGCTAATTGGCCATTTTTCTTCCAGATACAAAGTGCTTCAACCCTTATTGGATGAAGCACGTTTAGTCTTTAAAAATACACAGCTTGCGATGGAAGGTGTAACTTACACGATCGCATAAGGGTGCTCCTTAATTATCTTTCTTTTTCCCACCTCCGAAGATCGAGAAGTGTACATAACGTTTTGGATTCTCTTTTAAGTCTATAATTAAGTTATCCAAGTTTTTTGATGCGCTGTTGAGGTTATCATACATCTTTCTGTCATTTATTAATAATCCTAAAGTCCCATCTCCACTATTCACTTTGCTTACCACGCCCTGCAAATCTGCAACCGCTTTGTTGGCATTATCAATGGTTTGTTTAAAGTTAGCTGCCGCCACCTTGTCTGTAACGTCGGAAATATTGTTTAAAATAGAATTGATTTTTTTGTTGTTGTTATTCAGGTTATTCGATATCGATTCTACATTAGAAAGGATAGCAGAAATTCTCTTGCCCTCTGTGCCAACGAGGTTGTCAATTTTTACAGAAGTGGATTCAAGTGATTCCAAAGTAGCTGCAATGCTGTAAAAGCTTTTGTTAACATTCTTTTGGAAATCAGGGTTCATCATTGTATTTACACTGGTAAGAATAGAATCCATTTTATCGATGATAGCCTCAGCTTTTTTCTGTACGGGCTGTACTGCTTCCAACAAATTCTTCTCCACATTTGCATTTAAGGTATCACCATCTTTGGCAAACTGTTTTCCATTACCTAATACCATTACGATTGCTTTGCTACCTAAAAGATCGGTGCTTTCTAATCGCGCAATGCTATTGGTAGGAATATCATATTTCCCGTTAATCTTTAACGTTGCCACAATATAACCGTCAGTCTGCAAACTTAATTTATCTACCCGGCCAATTTGATAACCATTAATTAATACAGGCTTAGAAACGCCAAGTCCATCAACACGTGAATACCTTGCAAAAAGGACAGTTTCATCTGAAAATATGGCATTGCCTTTAAGGAAATTATAGCCAATAATTAATAGCGTTATAGAGAAGGCAGCCAGAATGCCAACTTTCGTTTCGTTTTTTATTTTCACGTATTTTGTACTTAGTTTGTATCGTTTTTCTCTTTATATGATTTTACAGCTCTAAAAATGGACTGCACAATTTCACTTTGTCCGGCGGCCGAATTGATGTATCGCTCTTCTTCCGGGTTGCTTAGAAAGCCTATTTCTGTTAAAACGGCAGGCATTCCGCACCTTTGCAGAATTAAAATCCCCTGTTCTTTAATACCTCTGTTTACCCGCCGGTCTACTTTAGTATAATTGTTTTGAATCAGACTGGCAAGTTGCATGCTTTTGTCTCGGAATTTATTCTTGAACAAAGATAGCAGAATAAATGTTTCAGGATCACTTGGATCGAAGCCATCATAATTTTTTTTGTAGTTTTTCTCTAACTTAATATCAGCATTTTCCCTTATCGCAACATCCTGTTCATTTATTCGGTGCATTCCAGCAACAAAAGTCTCAGTGCCTTTTACAGATCTATTTCCGGGAGGCATAGAATTGCAATGTATAGAGATGAAAAGATCTGCCTTTGCGTCATTTGCCATGGCCGCTCTTTTGTAAAAATCAACATCAATATCTGTTTTTCTGGTATAGAGGATTTTCACTCCCGGCATATCTTCTTCAAATTTCTGGCCTAGTTTTAAAGCAACCTTAAGTGCTACATTTTTTTCTAATGAATAAGCTCCTCTCGCTCCTGGTTTTCTTCCTCCGTGACCAGCATCAATAACTATTGTTTTTACTTTATATCCCTTTTGCGCAAAAGCAGGGTGAAAAAAAGTTAACATCAACACACCTAACACACACAATAAACTTGTTTTCATTAACATTACTCTTTTATTTATTTACCTAACCCAGGTATATTTTTTAATGATTTTCTACCGCGAATTGATAGCGTTGTATGGCTTTTAGCAAGCCATTTATAATTTCCAACTGCCCCTCTGGTGAATTCATATAATCTTCTTCTGTTGGATTGCTAATAAATCCTATCTCTGTTAAAATTGCTGGCATGCCCGCCCTTGCTAAAACCGCCAAACTTTTTTCTTGTACACCCCGGTCTACCCTTCCAGCATTGATGTATTCATCCTGCACCATTTTCGCTAGCTTAAGACTTTGTGTTCTGTAAGCATTTTTCATCAGCGACAGGATGATGAAGTTTTCAGGGTTTGCAGGGTCAAAGCCTTCATAGTTTTCCTTATAGTTTTCTTCTAACAGGATGGCCTCATTTTCCCTTTTTATCACTTCATCTTGCTCATTCATCCTGCCCATACCAGAAACAAAAGTTTCAGTACCTCTTGTTGACGTACTTTTTCTGCTTACAGTTTGCCGTATAGGAATTCTCTTGCCGTTCTTCTTTCTATATCCAGTAATCACAGTAGATCGATAAACTGGCATGTCATTACAGTGTATAGAAATAAAAAGGTCAGCTTTAACCTTATTGGCAATGCCAATTCTGTCATACAAAGGAACAAATATATCGTCAGTTCTTGTATAAACTACTTTAACATTTGGCATATTAACTTCAATAGCCTTGCCAAGATTTAAGGCGGTTTTTAAAGCAACCGCTTTTTCCGTTGAATACTCACCTCTGGTGGATCCGTCTTTGCCTCCGTGGCCTGCATCAATAACAATAGTTTTTATTTTATAATTCTGCGTAAACGCCTGATAATTAGAGAAAATAATAATAAATATTGAAATAATTGCGATCAATAGTACATTTGGTCTAACCAATGGTATATTTTTCATTAATTTTGAACGTTTTGGATTAACATAAATGCAAAAATAACATTCACATACCAATTTGAAACATTTACGCAAAATCATTTTATTTAATTCCATTGTTTTACTTTCATTTGTGAGTAACAATGCTGTTGCATTTTCTGCTTTTAAGAACTTCCAGGTGCCTCAGCAAACTGATACTAGCAAATTAGACACCACAAAAAATAACGTCACAAATAGTCTGAAAAATCAACAGCAATCAGATTCAAAAATAGAATATTCTGCGCAGGATTCTACAAAATATAGTAAAGATAAAAGTATCATTCATTTATACGGAAAGGCCAGGGTAATCTACCAGTCCTTTGAATTGGATGCGGAATACATCAGGTACGATTCAAAAAAAAATACCGTTTTTGCCCGTGGAGCGCATGATACTAAGGGTAGGTATTATGGAAAGCCCATATTTAAAATGGAGGGCCAAGGATCTTCTGTAGCCGATTCCCTTTTTTACAATACCCAATCGGGTAAAGGCACCGTGTTTAATACTTTTACAGAACAGGAAGGTAGTTTTTTCTCTGGCGGACAAAGTAAAAAACAACCTGACGATGAAATTCATGTTAAGAATACCATCTATAGTACCTGTAATCTTCCACACCCTCACTTTGGTTTTTTTATTACTAAAGGTATCGTTACCAAGAATCAGGTAATTACGGGTCCGGTATACCTCGAAATTGAAGATATACCTCTGCCTTTGGGTTTACCATTTGCTTTTTTTCCTAAGCCCAATAAGAAATCCTCAGGTGTAGTTGTTCCAAGTTTTGGAGAAGATGCAAACCAAGGTTTCTTTTTACGTGATGGTGGTTATTATCTTGGCTTAAGTGATTTTTGGGATGCTAAACTTTTAGGAACCATTTATACCAGAGGCTCTTATACAGCTTCAGGTGCGGCAAACTATTTAAAGCGCTATAAATATGGTGGAAATATTAACCTTACCTATGCCAGTACAAAATTAGGTGTAGAGGGTACGGTGCAAAATAAGCCACAAAAAAACTTCCACATTAACTGGAACCATAGTCAAAATCCCAATGCCTCGCCAGGTTCTACTTTTAGTGCACAAGTAGACGCGGGAACTTCCTCTTATTATTCTACCACAGCCGCAAATAATACTTATGACCCCCGAGCCATATCTAATAACGTTTTGCGCTCAAGTATCAGTTATACCAAAACTTCAGGCATTTTTAATTTTAGTTCTAACTTAGGTGCAAGTCAGGAAACACAGACTAAAACCATCAGTTTGACCTTACCACAGGTGAGTTTAAGTATGAGCAGTATCAACCCTTTTGATTCTAAAAAAAGAGTTGGTGAACAAAAGTGGTTTCAAAAGTTTAACGTAGGCTACAGCATGGATGGAACCAATACCGTTAGCACAACTGAAGACCTGTTGTTTGCAAAGGGTGGGCTGAAAAGATTCCAAAATGGTTTTAACCATAACTTTAATGGTTCTCTTCCTTTTAACGTGGCAAAATATTTTAACTTCACCACGAGTGCCGCTTATAATGAACAGTGGCACTTTCAAACCTTGCGACAAACGCAATTACGTGTTTTGAACAGGCCAGATTCTATTGTCTATGATACCATTTCTGGTTTTAAGCGCTCCGGCGAATACAGTGCTTCCCTCAACTTGACCACTAAAATCTACAATACCCTACAATTTAAGAAAGAAGGAAAAATACAAGCCATTAGGCATGTAATGACTCCTAATATTGGTTTCAGTTATAAACCGGATTTTTCAACCCTTAGTAAAGGTTATTATCAAGAATTGCGCTACCAGGATGGAACAACGGTTAACGACCCCCAATATAACCGCGCTAAACGGTATTCAATTTTTCAGGGAACCCGATATGCTGGCCCTTCTGAAGGACAAATGGCAGCGTTAAATTTCGGTTTAGTTAACGATGTCGAGTTGAAAGTTTTGGCTCCAAAAGATACCACCGGAACTGGAACCAAAAAGATTCCAATTATTCAGGGTTTAAATATCAATGGAAATTACAACTTCTTAAAGCCTGCTTATAAATTATCAAACCTAAGTTTTAGTGGCCGCTCTCAGTTTACCGAGAAAATAGGTATTAATTTTAATGGAAATCTGAATCCTTATGCTGTTGAGGATACGATAACTTCTTACGGTATTACAAAAAAACTTGTAGACAGGTATACTTGGCAAAATGGTAAATTACCTCGTTTAACAGGTTTCGGGTTTTCATTTGACTATAGTTTTAACCCTGCTTCATTTAAAAGGCGTGCAGAAAACCTAGATCAATTGGAAAATGGTGCAGCTAAAAAAGGTATCACACCAGAACAGGCTAATCAGTTAGCGGCAATCAGTCGTGATCCAAATGCCTTTGTGGATTTCAACATCCCATGGAACCTCTCTTTTGCTTATAGTTTTCAATACAGTACTGCGGAAAACGGTTTAAACGGCATGACTACAAATAGCTTAACTTTTAACGGAGATTTTAATGCCACTCCTAAATGGAAAGTGCAGTTCAATTCTGGCTATAATTTTGAAACAAAGAACCTTTCTATAACTTCCCTTTCCATTTATAGAGATTTACATTGTTGGGACATGAGTTTTCAATGGGTTCCTTTTGGTACCTATAGAAGTTACTCGGTTACTTTAAAAGTTAAAGCTTCTATTTTGCAAGATTTGAAATTGAGCAAGCAACAAGGTTATTCTTCTAATTTTTAATAAAAATATATGCTAGCAGAGATCATTACTATTGGCGATGAGATTTTGATCGGTCAGATTGTAGATACCAATTCTGCATGGATGGCCAAACAATTTAACCTCAACGGTATTAAAGTAAAACAAATTACCTCGGTATCTGATGATGCCGATCATATCATTGAAGCCCTGGATGCAGCACGCAAACATGCAAAAGTTGTTTTGTTAACAGGTGGGCTCGGTCCAACAAAAGACGATATTACCAAAAATACGCTGGCGCGTTATTTCAACATGTCTATGAGAAGGGATGAAGAAACGCTGAAACATGTGGAAGCTATTTTTTCTCGCACGAGCAGACCTATGCTAGAGATCAACCGCAAACAGGCCGATGTGCCTGTTGGTTGTACCGTAATACAAAATAAGAACGGTACAGCTCCTTGTATGTGGTTTGAAGATAAAGGAACTGTTTTTGTCTCCTTGCCGGGGGTGCCTTTTGAGATGATGTATTTGATTGAAGATGAAATATTACCCCGTTTAAAAAAATTATTTAAACTTCCATTCATTTACCATAAAAGTATTCTTACGGCCAATATTGGCGAATCTTATTTAGCACAGGAGCTAGAAGAAATTGAGGATTTACTTCCATCTCATATTAAGCTGGCTTATTTGCCAAACCTTGGTCTGGTTAGGTTAAGGTTAAGTTCTTCTGGGGAAAATGAGTTGTTGTTAAAAACTGAAGTGGATAGCTATGCCATGAAACTCATGGAAAAAGTGAGGCAATTTGTTGTCATCGATGAGGATATTCCAATAGAAAAAGCTTTGTTGAATTTGATGAAAGCCAAAAAACTGACACTTTCAACCGCCGAAAGTTGTACCGGGGGATATATAGCCCATTTAATAACGCAACATTCTGGCAGTTCTAAAGTTTTTGATGGCGGGGCAGTTACTTATTCCTATGGTTTAAAAGAAGCTGTATTAGGGGTTAAGCCTGAAACACTCGAAAAGTACGGTGCCGTAAGTGAAGAAACGGTAAAAGAAATGGCTATAGGTGCAATAAGAAACTTCAAAACTGATGTGGCTGTTGCAGTAAGTGGAATTGCAGGGCCTGATGGGGGAACGCCAGAAAAACCTGTTGGCACTGTTTGGATTGCCGTTGCTACAAAAAACCAGGTGACAGCCAAAGTCTTTATTTTTGGAAATAAAAGAACTCAAAATATAATCCGTTCTGCTGCGGCTGGATTTAATATGATTTTAAATCAGGTGAGGCTAATGGAAGCCAAACAATAGTCTGTAGGATGTCGAATTTTAAGAATAAATAATACCTTGCCTCAACAAGAATAGCATTTACTGTTTAAAAAGATTTACTTTTGCAGCGATATCAATATTAATTTTACTGTAAACCAATATGGCTCAATACGAATTACTGTTACCAAAAATGGGGGAGAGCGTTGCAGAAGCAACCATTATCAAATGGGTTAAACAAGCCGGAGATATGATACAGCTGGATGATACATTATTGGAAATAGCTACCGATAAAGTCGATTCAGAAGTGCCATCACCCGTGGAAGGTAAACTGGTTAAAATTTTATTTAAAGAAGATGATGTTGTACAGGTTGGGGCTGTTATAGCTTTGATTGAAACCGATGCAGCTGCAGCAACACCTGCTCCTGCAGCTGTTCCTTTCATCGAACAATTACCCGCTGAAACAGTTGAACCAGCAATAGCTGCAACTCCAGAATCCCTTCCAAACGCAGATAGATTTTATTCGCCTCTGGTGAAAAATATTGCCGCCCAAGAGCATATTACTCCAAATGAACTGAATGCTATTGAGGGTAGTGGCGCTGAAGGCCGGTTAACAAAAGATGATTTACTCCATTATATTCAACATAAAAAAGCTCCGGCAGCACAGGCTGAGGCCAATGACCAACCTGTTTTATCGTCCCCTGCTAAAATAACTTCTGCTCCATTGGTAAGTGTGAGTGGCGGTGATGAAATTATTGAAATGAACCGGATGCGTAAGCTTATTGCCGACCACATGGTGATGAGCAAGCAAACTGCAGCTCATGTAACTTCTTTTGTGGAGGCCGATGTAACCAATATGGTGAAATGGCGCGAGAAGGTTAAAAAGAGTTTTGAGCAACGCGAGAACGAGAAAATTACCTTCACGCCAATATTTATTGAGGCGGTTACCAAAGCCATAAAAGATTTTCCTATGATTAACGTTTCTGTTAATGGAACTCAGATCATCAAAAAGCGGGATATCAATATCGGTATGGCAGCAGCCCTGCCTAGTGGAAACTTAATTGTACCCGTTATTAAGAATGCAGATCAATTGAACCTGATTGGTTTAACTAAAGCTGTTAATGACCTTGCCAATCGTTCACGTACTTCTAAGCTTAAGCCTGATGAAACACAAAATGGAACCTTTACACTAACCAACGTAGGCTCCTTTGGTAATGTTATGGGTACACCTATTATTAACCAGCCTCAGGTGGCTATTTTAGCTGTTGGGGCTATTAAGAAGAAGCCTGCTGTATTGGAAACAGAATTCGGAGATGTAATAGCCATTAGGCACATGATGTTCCTATCCTTGTCTTATGACCATAGGGTGGTTGATGGTTCTTTGGGCGGGTCGTTTGTAAGACGAGTGGCCGATTACCTCGAAAACTGGGATATGGACCGAGAAATATAAAAATTCATATCATGATAAAGGCCTGTTTCGTTAAAATACGAAACAGGCCTTTTTTTTTGCTTTATTTTTTTATTGTTTTAAGCGGTAGAAATTAAAGGTACCTGCTATGCCTGTCTTTAATTTTGATAAATCCTTGAAAGACTTTTACGAGATCCTTGGCAGGTCCTTGCGAGGTCATTTGATTGCGTTAAGGACCTAGCAACGACCTACCAACGACCTCTCAACGACCCCACAAAGTAAACTCGATTATAAGCGAAATGGCACCGTATTTACTGTCTTTTTTGAAAATAGCTCATCGAATATTCAAAATGGCAAACTAATGATATTGAACTATGAATAGAATTGGTAAGTCGGAAATTCCGACATACCACTGCTCATGGTGCAATTGCAGAAAAAACTCAAGAAGTAGAAAGCATCTATTACAATCTTGGTGTGATTATTTCTGTAGGTTATCGGGTAAAGAGCTTGCAGGGAACCAAGTTCCGCCAGTGGGCGATCGTCAGGCTTTACTTTATGTATCCATTATTGGCTGTTTAAGGGTAATATTAATTCGGGTTTATTATTAAACTCCCTTAATCACCGTTGAATTGATGTCAGTGCTAACCCGATAAGCATCCATTTTATTATCTGGGTAAGGCACAAAGTGCTGCAGCAGAACAGTGGGGGATAGTTCTTTCATTTTAAAACTAAGCATTGAATACATCAAAAATATAGGAGCTCAAGTAAAATTCAAATAAAGGTTGGAAAAATTTATGCGGTATTCTGTCGCTTATGTATTGTATATATCGGTAAATTATATAGTAAGGTGATTTTAATAAACTTTTTTGAGGTTTAATCAGTATTTTAGGCATCTAACATTTGCTTTTAATAGTAATTAAAAAAAGCAATAAATTAACAAAAACACAATACCATATAATGTCAAAAACTATAGCCAAAGCCGATATCGACTTTGAAAAAGAACTTTGGGATGCCGCTAATGAATTAAGAGGCGCCGTTTCTGAGAATAATTACAAAAATTATATTTTACCCCTCGTGTTTTTAAAACACCTGAGCGAGCGTTATGACCTGGTACAGGATGAAATAACCGAATTGCTGCAAGAGCCTAAATCAGAATACTACACTACTGACAAGGAAGAAATAAAGTATGTACTCGAAGATCGCGACGAATACCGCTCCCGTAATACATTTGTTATTCCTAAAAAGGCATCCTGGAAATATCTTAAAGACAATGCAGAGCAAGATGACATTAAAGTAATTATCGATGATGCCTTTGATGTGATACAAGACTTACTCACAGAACATAACCCGCAATTAAACAATTTGCTGCCTCGTATTTTTGTACGTTCAGAATTATCTGCAAAGCAAACCAGTGGAATTATCAACTTGCTGTCGCACCCTAAATTCTCCGAAAAGGAAAACCCTGAAAGTGATATTTTGGGTCGTATTTACGAGTTTTACATTGGACGTTTTGCTATGGCCGAAGGTTCTGGTGCAGGGCAATTTTTTACACCCGGCAGCATTGTGCGTTTACTGGTAGAGATTTTGGAACCCTACAAAGGCCGCATATTCGACCCTGCTTGTGGCAGTGGCGGTATGTTTGTGCAAAGTTTAAAGTTTATTAAAGAACACGGTGGTAATAAAAACGACATCTCTATTTACGGACAGGAGATGACTGCTCAAACCCTGCGTTTGTGTTTAATGAACCTTTTGTTACGTGATTTATCTTTTGATATTAAACTAGGAAACTCCCTGTTGGATGATAAATTCCCTGCTTTAAAAGCTGATTATATTATTGCCAATCCTCCTTTTAACGTGAGCAACTGGCACCCCGAAGATTTACCCGAAGGCGACCCACGTTTATTTGGCCCTAAAGAAGAGTTCACAACAGATGGTTCTGCCAATTACATGTGGATGCAAACCTTTTGGCACCACCTCAGCAATACTGGTACTGCTGGTATTGTAATGGCAAACGGCGCCATGACCTCCAATACCAAAGGAGAGAAAAACGTACGCCAGCACATGGTAGATAACAGCATGATAGATTGCATTGTGCGTTTGCCCGATAAATTGTTTTTAACTACCGGCATACCGGCCTGCTTGTTTATTTTAAGCAAAAATCGCGACGGAAAAGATGGTACGCACCGTGAGCGGAATAACGAAATCTTGTTTTTGGATGCCTCGAAAATGGGCATCATGGCCAGCCGTAAACTAAGGATTTTTACAGATGCCGATGTAAACCGAATAGCCGAAACTTACCACAATTGGCGCACCGTTGGCAATAGCTACGCTGACCTAGATGGATTTAGTAAGGCCGCTACCCTTGCCGATGTACAAAAGCAAGATTACAAACTTACGCCCGGTATTTACGTTGGCACTGAAGCTGAAGAGGATGATGGAATATTGTTTGAAGATAAAATGGAAGCCTTAAAAGCCACACTTTTACAACAGTTTGAAAAAAGCGAAGTATTGAAAAAACAGATTATGGCTAATTTTGATAAGTTGTAAGATGCAGGGGTGGAAAACATATAAGCTTGGCGAAATATTAAAAGTGAAGCATGGATATGCTTTTAAAGGTGAAAATTTTACAACTCAAGAGAATAAAAATCTTTTATTAACACCAGGTAATTTTCAGATGTCTGGTGGAATAAAGTTTAATTGGGGCAAGCAAAAGTTTTATAATGGTAAATATCCTAATGATTATATTCTTGAGGAGGGGGATTTAGTGATTGCTATGACTGACCTGACTCAATCTTGTGATATACTTGGAGCTCCAATAAAAATAAAGGACACTAAATTTAACTATTTACATAATCAGCGTTTGGGTTTGATTATAGAGAATCGAGAATTGGTTTTTACAGATTACCTCTTTCATTATTTTAATACTTATCAGTATAGAAGTAGATTAATTGCAACAAAATCAGGCTCAACTGTTTCTCATACTGCCCCCGAAAGAATTTATGAATGCGAAATTAATCTACCACACCTCAAAGAACAAAAAGCCATTGCTTCCATACTTTCTGCTTTAGATGAGAAAATAGAGCTGAACCTGCAAATGAACAAAACCTTAGAAGAAATGGCTAAGGCTTTGTACAAGCATTGGTTTGTTGATTTTGGCCCTTTTCAAAACGGCAATTTTATAGAATCTGAGTTGGGAATGATTCCTGAGGGTTGGGAAGTAAAAAAAATTGGAGCCTCAATTGAAACCTTGGGGGGAGGAACTCCAAGTACTGCCAAGAATGAATATTGGGAAAACGGCGAAATTTTATGGTATTCTCCAACAGACTTAACAAGAGAGAAATCTCTATTTTCAATTGACACAGCAAAAAAAATCACTTCATTAGGATTGCAGAAAAGCTCTGCGAGAATGTTTCGTGAAAATTCTTTATTAATGTCAAGTAGAGCTACTATCGGTTTATTAACGATAAATACAAAGCCTGCATGTACCAATCAGGGATTTATTACTATGCTCCCAAATGAAAAAATCAGTGTTTATCAACTTTATTTTTGGGTGAAACAAAATATAGACCTCATCATATCGAAATCAAACGGAAGTACATTTAAGGAGATAAGCAAATCAAATTTTAGAGATTTAGATGTATTAATTGGAAAAGACATCGATTCTTATTTAAGAGAAACAAAAGATGTTTTCAATCAAATAAATAGTAATATCCAGGAAAACCAAACCCTCACCACCCTCCGCGACACCTTACTACCCAAACTCATCAGCGGAGAAATCCGCGTAAAAGATATTGAACAATTGGTAGCAGCAGCCCTATGAAAGACATGATTGAAATAACGGTTCAAAAGGCGGCGATAGAGTGGTTGCAAGATTTGGGCTATACCCATAAAGAAGGCAATGCATTAACCCGAGATCTTAAAAAAGTTGTACTAGAAGATGATTTGCGTTCATTCCTAGTTAAGACTTATCCAAATGTTCCGGCTACTGCCATAAATGAGGCAATGGCTGCCTTTACCCAACATTTGGGCATGGATACAAACCACCGTAACCGGGATTTTCATCGTAAAATGACACAAGGTGTTTCAGTTACCTGGAAAGATGCCCACGGCAAAGAATATGCACAACATATTTATCCCATTAATTTTGCCGCACCAGAAAAAAACAACTTTATCTGTGCAGATGAAGTTACCATAATAGGCAAAAATACCCGCCGTACCGATTTGTTGATTTTCATTAATGGTTTGCCCATTATTGTTTTCGAATTCAAGAATATGTTTGCACAAGAAGTCGGCGTAGATAATGCACACGGTCAAATCGGGCATTATTTGTTAGACATCCCGCAGTTGTGGGATTACAATGCGCTCACCATCATTTCTGACGGACGTGAAGCCTTACATGGCATGTATAATTCGTCGCTCAAATGGTTTGCCCCATGGAAAAGTTTAACTGGCGATACCATCGAAAGCAATAAAGATCTACAATTAGAAACCTTAATTAACGGATTATTTCCGAAGGATATCTTACTCAGCTACCTTCAAAATTTCATCTTTCACGAAGACCACAACGGTAAAATCATAAAGAAAGCGGCTAAATACCACCAATTTTGGGGCGTTCATGAAGCGGTAGCCTCAGCAATAAAAAATATAAAACCACATGGCGACGGTCGCTTAGGGGTAATTTGGCATACCCAAGGCTCGGGTAAAAGTATTTCCATGGCCATACTTACGGGGATTTTGCGCCAATTGCCCGAAATGAAAAATCCAACTATCGTGATACAAGTAGATCGTTCGGATTTAGACCAACAATTGTATGAAAATTTTGTGCTTTGTAAAGATTTGGTGGGCGACGTACAACACGCCGATACTACAGATGAGCTACGTCAATTATTAAGCAACGATGGTGGTGGCGTGATTTTCACTACGATTGAAAAATTCCGTTTAAAAGATTTAGAAGACGGTAAAGAGAAAGAACACCCTGTACTTTCTGAGCGCTATAATTTAATCATCATGGCCGATGAGGCGCACCGTACACAATATGGTTTTAATGATGGTGGTTTTGCGCAGAACATTAGAGTTGCATTGCCCAATGCCTCCTTTATTGGTTTCACAGGAACACCTGTTGACGGTAAAGGTGCCGATACGGAATTGGTTTTCGGTAAAACGATTCATACTTATGATATTAAACAAGCAGTAGAAGACGGTGCAACTGTACCAATTTATTACGAACCAAAAATGGTTCCGCTTAACATCAATGCAAAATATGCCGATGAGTTAGATTTGGTAGATGAAGACGAGGAAGAAAGCAACCATATCGTTTGGGCAGCCATAGAAGATGCGGCAGGTGCAACAGAGCGGGTAGAACGGGTAGCAGCTGATATATTGGAACATTTTAATGCCCGCATACAAACGTTAGATGGTAAAGCCATGATTGTGTGTATGAGCAGGAGAAATTGTGTAAAAATGTATGATGCGCTTACCGCGTTGCCAGGTTGCCCAGAAATAGCAGTGATCATGACGAGCAATATTAGCAAAGACCCTACCGCCTGGAATACCCACGTGCGTACAAAGGAAAATATGGAAGCCATTAAAAAACGTTTCCGTACGCCTGATGATCCTTTGAAAATAGTGATTGTACGCGACATGTGGCTTACAGGCTTTGATGCGCCCTGTGCGCATACCATGTATGTAGATAAGATTATGAAAGGCCACAACTTAATGCAGGCTATAGCTCGGGTAAACCGCGTTTTTGAAGATAAAACCAATGGGCTGGTGGTAGATTTCATAGGTATTTCTGGTTTTTTAGCCGAAGCAACCAAGAAATATACCGGTAGCGGTGGCGAAGGAAAACCAACCATTGATATGGATGTTGCCGTTGCAATGTGCTTAGCACAATTTGCAGAAGTAAAAGAATTAATGGGCAATTTTGATTTGGAAGACTTCAACAAGATGAAGGAAACCGAAAAATTGAAATGGTCGAATAGTTTAGTCAATGATTTACTCCAATCTGATCCAGTGACCGATGCTTTTTTACTAGAAGAAAGAAAACTCACGGAGTTAGTGGCCATTACAAATTCTGATAAGCGTATTTGGGTCATTCAAGAAGAAGTTGCCATCATCCAAAAAATACGTGATGTGATTCGTAAAATTAAAACGCCGCCCGGTCCACAACGAATTAAAAACGATCGCATCAAAGATTTAATTAGTAAATCTATAGAATCGCAAAAGATTGTGGATTTAGCGGCCATGTACGATCTAGATAAAATAGATATCTCCATTATCGATGATCGTTTTCAGGCCATGGTAAAAGAAAAAGGCGGCGAGAATATAAAAGTCGAATTATTGCGACGTATTATCAATGATGAATTAAAAGTGCGCATGGTAAAAAACATTCGCAGAATGACCAGCTTAAAAGAAGAATTGGAAAAGGTGTTAAGCAAATACCACAAGAACAGCCTCGATTCTATCGCTGCCATTAAACATCTATTGGATATTGCCACCGAGTTTAAAAATGATGACATCCGGACCAAACAATTGGGCTTAACGGAGGATGAACTTGCTTTTTACGATTTGCTTTCAGCCAATGAAAAAATCATCAATCAATCCGGACCTATTCAAGATTTGGTACATAAAGTAGTGGCTTTGGTAAAGAAAAACCTACAATTAGATTGGACAAAAAAAGAAGATGCCCGCTCTGCGATACGTTTAGCTGTTAAAAAGGAATTGAAAGGGAAAGTTCCTTTTTCCGAATTAGATAATCTATTGAAAGAAGTGCTGGAGCAAGCAGAAGGCCAGTATAAGGATTGGCCGATGACGGGGTAGGGGACCAAACTCCAGAGCCAGAAGTAGAGTCTACGACTACTTTACTTACCAGATATAGTCCCGTTATTACACAGGAGGAAAGATACAATTTCGATGAAGCTTATAGTTATGCTCGAAAAGCCTATCGAAATTATAATGATTGTATTTTCATGCTGATCATGCTTTTTTGCTGTATCCAGCGAATGAATGGAGAAAAGATACCGGTAACTTTTATGACCAAGGTTTGGATTCAAATCGATCAGTTTTTAGGGATGATTCTTGTCTAAATGGGGTATGTTGTTCACCGGTATATTAAATAAAGATAAATTACAACGAAAGGATAGCTTTTTGGAAAGTCAACTTGTTGAATATTTGAAAGATAATCTAAAATAGTAACGACTCAGGTTGTCTATGAATTAGCAATAGTTGAGAAGGCATTGAGTATTTGCTGCTGATTTTTCTTACATGTATCGGTAATGGAACGAAT
>NZ_JBEONS010000032.1:0-34805 GCF_040544395.1 Pedobacter sp. CG_S7
CGTTCTATTACCGACACCTGCAAGAAAAATGAGCAGGCCATCTTAAATGCTTTCTTGACTATTGCTTCATCATAGAGGTACCTGAGTAGTTACTTAAGATTAAGGAATCAAAAATGGAGAATTAAAAAATTCATTCTATCGAATTGAAAAATCAAAAAAGAACACCAAAACGACATTATATCATTTTGGTGTTCTGTTATCAAAAATTCTATATTAGTATACTTTACTTTAAGTACTTCCCACTCTTCAAAAAATCTACCCAGACCTGGTATCCGGCAGGCAATAAATGCAAGCCATCTTTTGTCAATTCTGCCTTCAAATGATGGTCAGTATCTGAGAAAACAGTATAAAGATCTATGATGGTCACCTTTTTATCTGCCAGTTTTTTAATCTCCTTATTCAGCCATAAAATATGTTCATCCTTACCATAGTGGTTTTTGAACTTCGCAAATGAACTATTTACAGGTAGCAGCGTATAGAAATAAATCTTTGTTTTCTTTGATCCATGCTTTACACGATTGATCATTTTTTTATAATTCGCCAATATTAAACTGTCAGGAATATTCCTTGAAACATCGTTGATACCAATCAATACAAATATTTTGGAAGGTTTTCCTGCAATGATCTCATCCAACCGCTCCAGCACCCCATAGGTAATATCACCAGAGATACCGCGATTCTGCGCATTGGGAAGATCCAGCAACTTCGACCAGTTACCCCCAGCAGTAATACTGTTACCTAAAAATACATAGTCCTTTTTGGCAATCGGTGTACGTTTAAATTCTGCTATTTTAGCAGCATAATTTCCAGGTCTAAAAGTCGTGTCATAACTTATAGTTTGTGCTTTTACTTGAAAAGTGATCGCAATAAGTGCAGCACCTGTAACTAAGAGAATTTTATTGAATATGGTTTTCATTAATATATTTAAGTTTTTAATGGTGAAGTAATCAATAACATCAAATTATTAAAATTGATCTATAGCTAATAATAAACAAATTGAAGCGACTATAAACATAGCTTTTAATAATTATAATTTAATGGCCTGTTAAACTTCTTTTTTCTCTGTTCCAGGTAAAAGCAGTAAAAACAATCGACAATAAACATGCGGCAACAATCACTTTAAAGCCACCATCCCAGCCCCAGGCATCCACAACATAACCAATAGCAATATTAGCAAATAAGGCACCACCCATATAGCCAAATAAACCGGTTAATCCTGCAGCTGTTCCTGCTGCTTTTTTAGGTACTAAATCCAATGCTTGTACACCAATTAGCATTACAGGTCCATAAATCAGAAATCCGATAGCAATCAATGCAGCATTGTCTATCCAAACATTCCCAGGAGGATTTTTCCAATACACCAATACAGCAATCGTTACCAATGCCATATAGATAATAATTGCCGGCGCCCTTCTACCCTTAAAAACCTTATCGCTCAATACGCCGCAAAGCAATGTTCCAGGTATGCCTGCATATTCATATAGAAAATAAGCCCATCCCGATTCATTCAAAGAGAAACCCTTTGCTTCCTTTAAAAAAGTAGGTGACCAGTCTAAAATACCATACCTTACCAGGTAGACAAAAGCATTTGCAAAAGCAATATACCAAAGCATTCTGTTATTGAATACATATTTGAAGAAGATCTCCCTGGCAGTCAACTCTTTTTCATGATCTGCACTATAGTTTTTTGGATAATCATTTTTATATTCCTCAATTGGGGGTAAGCCACAAGACTGTGGAGTATCTCTAACGAGTATGTAGGCAAGGGCAGCAAACACCAGTGCAATTAAACCCGGGAAATAAAGCTTACTATGCCAGTCGGCAAAAATCTCTATCGCCAAAATTGCAATAGGGCCAACCAGACCACCACCCACATTATGGGCCACATTCCAAATCGACATCATTGTACCCCGTTCTCTCACCGAATACCAATGTACCACTACCCTTCCGCAAGGTGGCCATCCCATACCCTGGAACCATCCATTGATAAATAAGAGAATGAACATGATGGTAATGGAAGAAGTAGCGAAAGGTACTACCCCCATAAAAATCATGGTAAATGCTGAAAAAATGAGACCGAAGGTTAAAAAAATACGTGCATTACTTCTGTCAGATACATTTCCCATTAAAAACTTACTTAATCCGTAAGCAATAGACACCCCTGATAACGCAATACCAAGTTCTGCCTTTGAATAGCCAAGGGCTATTAAGTCTGGCATAGCCAATGTAAAGTTCTTGCGTACCAGGTAATAACCCGCATAACCTATAAATATACCCAAAAACACTTTGTTCCTGTTTTTTTTATACTCCGGATCTATGCGGTTTGCAGGTAGAAGTTCTTTATGTGGTGAAGGTTGAAATAATTTAAAACTCATTTATTTGGTTAGTTTGTAATTGTTTTACTAAAATCCAGAAACTGTTTTAGTCGACAAATAAATTTGGGTAATCGGTGATGATTCCATCTACCTTCAAATTTCGCAGGTTTTCGATAGCTTCTTTTGAATTGGCTGTCCATGGTATGATTTTAATCTGCTGATCATGGCATTTTTTTACAAGTTCTGCCGTAACTAACTTATAAGCCGGACTATAAATAAAGGGCTTGTAACCCAATTCTTTAATATGCTCTTCAAAAGTTTGATTATTGCTGACAAGATAAGATGTCCTTACACCAGGATATTTTTTATGAATCAATTGGATAGTACGTTTATCGAAAGATTGGATAACAACAAAAGGAGTGATTTTCTTTTTCTCAATCACATCCATTAATAACTTCACAAATGTTTCCGGATCAGGATTATAACTACCATCATCCTTAGCACTTGATTTCGTTTCTATGTTATAAAATACCTGTTTTTTATTATTCGCTTTCAAATAGTTTTGTACAGAATCAATTAAATCTCCTAAACGAGGAATATAGGTATTAACCTTTTGCTGTTCAGGGAAGGCAGCATAGAATTTAGTACCCACATCAAATTTACGCAGTTCAGCATATTTCATTTTATAGATGATATAGTTCTTTTGCGTTGCTTTAGTAATTTCTCCACCTTCTGGCGTTTTTGTAAACAAGGCGTTCAGGTATTCATCATGAGAAACAACAACCTCATTATCTAAAGTAACATGGGTATCCATTTCTAAAGTTGTAACCCCCAGGTCTATCGCATGTCTCATGGCGATAATCGTATTTTCAGGCATCAAACCTCTCCCGCCTCGGTGAGCTTCTGAACTAAATTCTGGAAAAGCTACAGCATTAACCGAATTAATTCCTTTTTGACTTTTGCAGGAAAAAAGACTCATTAAAGCCATTCCCCCAGCTAAATAAATTATTTTTTTCATTGCTATATAATTTGTTTTTCAAAGGTGATGAAACGATCATGGATAGTTTCATCTTATATTTTTAAGCTTGTACTTCTGTCATAAATTTTTCACCAAAGCGGTCCGTGGCTTCAACCCTTACTTTTTTAACCGAAGGATCAAAATGGGCAACAAACAAATGTTCTGTTTTTCTTGGCTCCGGGAAAGTTCTGCCTACGGGAAGTTCTGCACCCTTATATAATTTTACAGCAAGTGGGTCATATCCTTTTTGATTTTCCATGTCCCCCATCTCCTTATCATCCAGAAAATAAGTCACTTTCCATTCTGGGTCATAATTCCACACATTTGCCACCAGACGCAGCTGGTTAGTTAATTTTTCTACGAAAATACTAATTTGGTTTTCTTTAGCAATTCCTGTCGATTTATAAAACCAGCTAAGGGCAGTACCCTTTACTTCATAAACGCCATAGCCCCTAGGAGTGCCATCTTCGCAAACCGGCCCTGTCCACCATGCGCCACAAACAGTTCCATGGTTATGCTCAAAAATGCCATTACTGATTACATTTTTATTGTAATGTGTATGGCCAGACATGATATGCACATTTTTATAATCCGCTAAAATGGCATATAAATCCGCATTATTTTTAACTGAATTATGTACCGGAATATGTAAATTCAATATCACTAGAGCATCTTTCTTTACGTATTCTAGGTCTTTCGCCAACCAGCTTAATTGCGCTTCAGAAATATAACCATCATAATTCCTTTCCGTACCCAGGTACCTAACATTATCTAATACGACATAATGTGCCTTACCCCTGTTGAAGGAATAATAAGTAGGTCCATACACCTCTTTGAAGGTAATATCCGAGGTTTCATCGCCTCCATTTCTGTAATTCATATCATGGTTTCCCAAAGCCTGGAAAAAAGGAATTCCCATCAGGGCAACAGCCTGGTTGTAATCTTCAAATAAAGGAAGGTTATCCCAAACAATATCTCCTACACAAATGCCGTGTATTAATGCATCCTTTCCCATCGACTTTACCAGTTCCTGAACATCAGGAACAGAAGTCTCCATCATTTGCTTTACATCTTTTTTATTCTTTACTTGTGGATCTGCCCAGATTATAAAAGTATGCTCATCGTCAGCTTTTTTTAATGGAACAAGATTAAAGTCGTATTTATTCCTGCTACCTAACTTTTCATATTGCCTGGCCACCTGATAATCGGTTTTAAACTCATAACCGGCAGGAGTACTCATAAACAAGTTAGTAGCCTTTTCATGTGGCGTTAGCGTATATTTACCTTTTTCATCCGTAATAACAACTGTATAACCGTCCGATATTACGACGTTAGCTATGCCTCTATTATTGGAAAACACCCTTCCGCTAATTTTTTTATCGCGGACAAGCCCATCAAATGCGTTAGATTGTAAACTTATAAATGCGCCACCAGTAATTAAACCAAACCTTTGTATAAATGCCCGTCTATTCATATAATATTAATTGAATGTAACTTTTAACTTATTGTTATAAGCCTGATAATCTTTAAAAATGGCGTTATTTTTTTATAAAATGATTCATACGCATTTAAAATTAAAAAGAAAGTCTGGATGGCTCATTACCATCCAGACAACTATTAATTAGAATAGATGGCGATATCTTCAATAGACATTCTGCCATTATAAACTCTAGGAATACTAGTAGTACCTAGACCTAATTTATTAACCCTAAACCTTACTTTACCTTTAATATTTAACAAGTAAGTTTCTTGTTTAGAACCTCTACTTGCACATACTACATCTGGACCTGCAGCAATCCATGTTGTTCCTTCATCAGTAGAATATTCAAGTCTGAAAGTACTCACGGCATCTGTATAATAAGCACCATGCCACAAGGTCACTTTTGAGGCGCCATTTTTCAAATCAAAATTCATTTGGAGGTAAGCAGATACAGAAAGATTCTGTTGCATCCTGATAGCTTGCGTTCCTGGCGGATTAAACCGGTCTCTACCAGTTGTATTTGACAATATGGACTGAAATAATTTCCAATTACCAGTTTTCAACTCCACATTATTATCTGGAACTTCTACGGTATTCATGTTATAAGATCCTTTAAAAGGTTGATCTGGTGTTTCAAAACTTTCAGGCCAATTTGGATAAATTGGACCGCTGGCATTTTGTACATCTGCCTCCGTTCTCAACCTTACTTGTTGCACAGTTCCATATCCACCACCCTCACTTCCAAACATAGGAATCACAGTATAGCTTGCACTGGCAGGCAATGAATTTTCTGCAAACAACGCCTCAGCTTGGGTATGCAATACAACAGTACTTCCTGAACCATCATCCAGCATTTTATTACCTGCATAAGTTTCACCCGTAACCGGCAACGGCTTAGTATCTGCAATCAACTTAAGTAAAGTATACTCATATTGCTCAAAATTGGTAGTAAGCACACCCAATGCTACAGTTCTTGCCGTTACCTTATTATTTGAACTGATTTTGGTAATGTTAGCCAGAGATAGCCCCTTTAGGTGTAAAGAGTTTTGAACTTTGCTTAAAGTTCCGCCAGAAACATCCACTACCACCGAATCTCCGGGTAAAAATGGAATTACGGCATCACCCAAATCAATTAAAACTCCACGAACCTGTCCTCTGTCAGCGTTTTGAATCACCAGTCCACCTTTAGGGAAATTATTTCCGGTCAAATTAGAGATCACCACCCCACCGGTAAATTGTGCACCTCCCATAAGGTCAGGGCTAAGTTTAACATCTACGCCCTTATAAGCATTTTTAACTTTATACAATGCTGCAAAAGAATTTAATTTTCCTAAGGAAGGATTAACATCTTTTTTACAGGCATTGAACACTAAACCACACATTAACAGTGCGGTAATTACTGTATATATCTTTTTCATATCTGATTTTCTATAGTGCTTATTTGTTCCACCACATTTTTGTATTCAAATCATCGGCTCCAAATACACCCAAAGCAGCAGTGTAATTAGCAGCGTTTAACGACTGCACATAAACCGGGTAATTAAACCTTGAAGGCATTACGCCACCATTTTGCAAACCTGCACCTTTAGGAAGAAATGGGTGCCCAGTTCTTCTGTGCTCAAACCATTGCTGAAAATCTGTAAAAAACAAAGTGTAATATTTTTGCAAATGAATTTTTTCCATTTTAATGTCAGTACTCTCTGCAGCATTCCAGATAATTTCCTGATTAGTCAACTGATTTGCTGGCACTGCAAGCCCCCAAAAAGTAATCGCATTGGTTACACCAGTTTCATAATAATTTTTAGCATCACCAGGGATATACCCTTTCAATGCAGCTTCTGCTAAAATAAACTGAAGTTCTGGATAATTCATAATATTTCCCAATAGCGGCTCATTCATTAAAGCAGGTACATAGGCAGACCTTCTTTCAGGTACTTGTCCGCGTGGATAGCCACTTGCAATACCAATATAAGTACCTCCATCTATGCTAGCCCATAATTCCCTTCTAGGGTCATTCCATCCGTTTAATGTGTTGATGAAAAACTCACTTAAGCCATTATTACCATTAAAATCAAAAGCTCTGTAAGTGAAAAATGCAGAGGTATAAGGTGGCGTAGTGGTATACCTTACCACAGCCGACTCTAAATTACTCGTAAAAATCGGATAGGTTGTTGGGTTGGTGACCACTTCTTGTATTTTAGCTACTGCACCTGATTCTTGTCTTGCTGATGCACGCAACAATAAACGCAAATACATGGAGTTACCAAATTTACGCCAGTTGTTAATTACAATTGGTGATCCATTAGCTGCAGTTGTACCAGCAGGAAGGTTTCTTCCGTAAATAGGATCATAAGCAATTTGCTCTAATGTTAATGCATTACCTGTTGCAAGTAAAGTATTGGCTTCCTCTAACTTCTTGAACAACGACATATAAATGCTCTCTTGGGTATCAAACTTAGGCTGGTAAACCCCGTCCTTTCCTTTGTTTGCATCACTATAAGGCACATCGCCAAAAGTATCAGTAAGCAGTGAACTCACATAGACATCGCAAATTAGCGCAATGCCCATAAATGTTTGATTGTTCAAATCTTCAGAACGTGTATACATGTCTTTAAAATTGGTCAATTGCTGGTACCAATTGTTCCACATGTAATCAGACTCTCCCGGACGGATCACATAGCGATGAATTTCATCTCCATCTGAAGTGGTCACATGGTCTTGCATAAGTTCATTATTCAAGCGCAACGCTCTGTTATTATTACGGGTAACCACATCCCATAGCGCTGGTGTTAACAAGGCCTCCGGCAAAGCGGCTGCGCTCCTATTTGGATCAGTGTTAATCTCTTTGAAATCCTTTTTACATGATGTTGTTACCAGGATAGCAGAAGTAACGAACAAAATGAATGTCTTATATCTTAAATTCATAATCTTTAAATCTTAATGTTAAATACCAATGGTAATGTTTAAACCAAATGTTCTGGTAGAGGGGAATTGACCAGTTTCAAAACCAGCAGTAATGTCGCCTCCACTACCAATTGTTCCCACTTCAGGATCAAAGGCCGGCCAATTAGTAAACATGAATAAATCACGCCCATAAACCCCGATAGTACCTTTTTGTAAACCCACTCTTTTTAAGAATTTTGGACTGAAAGTATAATCTAATCTTGCTTCTCTGAACTTGATATAATCAGTACTGAAAATATTTGATTCTACGTTATCACGCACATAATGTGCTTTATAATAAGCACCAGCACTTGTTGCGATAACCGTATTCGGACTATAAGTGCCATCAGCATTTAACACTACACCATTTCCAATTATACCATTCTCTCTGCCGGGAAGTGTCTTTTTTAGTTTCCCTTCTTCTGCAAGAACAGCATGGGTCAGCGAGTAAGCTTTACCACCAAACTGTGCATCAAACAATACGTTCAATTTGAATTTTTTGTAACCAAAACCGGCACCTAAACTTGTTTTGAAGCGTGCGGTAGAGTTCCCTAAATATTGAGTGTTCTGGCCCATTAACGGATAGCCATTTTCATATACAATCTGACCTTCAGGAGACCTAAGGTAACCTAAGCCATAAATATCTCCCATTGCACCACCAACCCGTGCTTCAATTGTTCCTCTCGGTCCAGAAGATAAGACTAAAGAACCAACACTATCTGCCAGTTCTATAACTCTGTTCTCATTAACAGAAAAGGTTCCGAAAACATTCATGTTGAAACCGTTTTTATTTTTAAATGGTTCACCATTAACCTGTATCTCTAATCCTTTATTGGTAACTTTACCTACGTTTAAAATGGTTGCAGTATAACCTGAAGCATTATCAATACGCGAAGGGATGATTTGATCTTTAGTATCATTTTGATATACAGTAACATCTAAACCTAAACGACTTTTAAACAAACGTAAATCTACTCCTAACTCATAACTAGTGGTCATAAGTGGCCTAAGGTTAGCATTTGGAATGACGGTTGGATTTTCAAGACTTCCAGGAAAAGCACCAGGACCATAAACATAAGCGGTTTGGTAAGGCTTGGTTGTTCCACTTCCCGCATTAGCTAAGGATGCTCTTAATTTCAGAAAAGAAATCTGCTCAGGCAACTGAAATTTTTCAGATAATACAGCACTTAAACTAGCAGAAGAATAAAAGAAAGAAACATTTTCTGTGGAAGTTGGTGTAGCTAAAATACTGGTCCAGTCATTTCTTGCGGTTAAATCTAAATACAAGAAGCGATCATAAGTAACTGACCCAATACCGTAAAAACTATTCATTGCGTAATCTGCACGGTAAGGCATGGCTACAACAAGATTTTTACTGTTTGAAAAAGAGAATACATCCGGATATAAAAGCTGGTCTGCTCTAAGTTCGTCTCTAATGTATTTATTTTGCATCTTACTTCCACCAGCAGTTACACTGTATTCAAATTTAGAACCTATTTTATCATTGTATCGCAACAAGAAATCACTGTTAACTTCCTGGTTGTATATATTTTGAGTACGGTACATTCCATTAGCAAATTTATTAGAATTAAAAGGGCGTTGCTGAGACCTTGCTTCGTAAGATAAATCAACAGAAGTTCTCACCATTAAACTCAAGTTCTTTAAAAAATCATAAGTCGCGGTCACATTTCCAACCACATTGTTCCTGTTCGACTTATTCAACATTTCATTGGCAATTAAATAAGGGTTATCCAACAAACTACTGAAGGGACGGTTTTGTGCAATACCTTCCTGACCTGGCAACCAATAATCTTTAAACCAATCCATATTCATATTAGGAGTTAAGCCCCTGATAAAGTACATGATGGTTTGGTTGTTATAACCAGTTGAAGGTAAATTATCTGAATATTTATTCGTGTAATTAACTTTACTCGATATTTGTAACTTATCTGTTAGTTTATTACTCAGCGATAAAGCAACTGTATTTCTATTATAACCCGTGTTAGGGATGATCCACTTATTTTGTAAATTAGTGATGGATAAACGTGCAGATGTTTTTTCATTACCACCATCTAAAGCTACACTGTTCAAAAAGGTTGTTCCCGTTTGAAAAAAGTCTTTATGGTTATCTGGATAAGATACCCAAGGTAAACGAGTTGCACTGGTAGTGCGTGTTTCAGGATCATATTGAAAATAAGATTGTCCGTCGAACTTTGGCCCCCAGGCAGAACTGGTGCTTCTGGTACTGTTACCATCAGCAGTTGCCAGGTAAGAATAATAAAGATCCTGACCTACATCACCTTGTCCATATTCGGTTTGGTATTCTGGCCAGCGGGAGATCGTTTCAATAGATGTGTTGGAATTGATGGTTACACCAATACCTTTTTGGTTAAGTTTTCCAGATTTTGTAGTGATAATTACTGCACCATTACCCCCTCTTGAACCATACAAGGCAGTTGCTGCCGGACCTTTCAAAACTGATACACTTTCAATATCGTCTGGATTAATATCGGCCAAACTATTACCAAAATCTGCTGGCGAGTCTCCAGACAAATAAGCTGAACTTCCTGTTCCTGTTGAACGGCCACTGCTTCCGCTGGTAATGATACCATCAATAACAATTAAGGCTTCACTTTCTCCAGAAAGGGAATTTTCACCACGTAGAATTATTTTATTTGTACCCGCCGGACCGCCGCCAGATTTAATCATGTTTAAACCGGCTACTTTACCACTAAGCGCGTTCGTCCAGTTATTAGAGATGGCATTCGTTAAATCTTCTGTTTTCAAAGTAGAAACCGAATAACCCAAAGCCTTTTCTTCTCTTTTAATACCTAAAGCGGTTACTACAACCTCATTTAAAGCATTACTTGATTCTTTTAATCGGACAGAAAAGTTATCTTGGTTAGTGCTCATTACCCTGTTAGACTCGGTATAACCCAACATTGTAAATATAACTGAACTGCCTTTAGGCACTTTTATCTGGAAACCGCCAGTTCCACTAGTAACGCCTAAAACTTTACGCTGACCGTCCATAATGGTTACACCAGGAATTGGCTGCCCATCAGCATCATCAACTACAGTTCCCCTAATAGTTAGGGTTTCCTGTGCTGGCTGCTGAAAAACAACAGCCGCAGACGAAGCAAATGTGTTCTGAGGCATTTGCAAGGCAAGAACAAACAGCGCTAAACCGGCTACATATTGTCCGGCCTTATGCCGTTGAGTAGAATTCATGTTCATATTTTGTTTATTTTGGTTTGTTTGTTTTTAATATGCAGCATTTCGAATGATTTCGTTTTTTAAGATGCTGCGAAGATCCTTTATTTTATATTAAGCTAATGTTAAGCAAACATTACTTTAAGCCCCTATTTTTTGGTCGTATTTCAATAAATACTGTTGCACAAGCACATTAAATTCACCTAACTGAGCAGAAATCCAAGCTTCGTTACGGTTTAATTCCTCTGCCATCAATGTTGCTACAGCTGGCGCCAGTTTACCAGCACCCTCGGCATTTAAAAACAAAACCCTGCTCCGTCGCGCCAAAACATCCTCTACAGTTCTTGCCATCTCGTTCCTGATCATCCAAACCACTTCTGCTTTCACCATTGGATAATCTGGGTGCAGCACTTTAGCCAGTTCCGGCTCGCCATTCATTAATTTTCTGATTTTTGTAGCGTCGGCCCCATAAATAGCGAAAAGCCCCTCCTCCTTTACCCCCTCAGCCCCATGAATCAAGATCTGATCGGTAATACATTTAACTTTAACTTGTTGCCCTAAGGCAATAGCCCTGTCAATGGTGTCTTTTGCCATTTTTCTATAAGTAGTCCATTTACCTCCAGTGATGGTAATTAAACCAGAATCACTAACGATAAGCTTATGACTACGAGAAATTTCTTTAGTGCTGTTTGTATCTTTACCCGGGGCAGCAAGTGGACGAAGGCCTGCAAAGGCCGACAAAATGGCCGCATGTGTCGGTTTTTTCACCAGGTATTTACCTGCAGTTTTTAATATAAATTCTATTTCTTCAGCAAGTGGTTTTGGCTCTAGGCTATGTTCATTCAGCGGGGTATCAGTAGTACCCACTAAAACTTTCCCATGCCATGGTACAGCAAACAATACGCGGCCATCATCAGTTTTAGGAATCATTAGCGCAACATTTCCTTTTAGAAAAGATTGATCGAGTACGATGTGTGCACCCTGACTTGGCCTAACTATTGGCTTTCCGGCAGGTTTATCCATTTTCAAAATATCGTCGACAAATACCCCGGTAGCATTGATAATGGTTTTTGCATTTAACTGGTAGTTTTTACCAGTTTCCAAATCTTTCGCATCAATACCAGTCACCATTCCATCGCTGTTTTTTGTCAGCGCATTTACCTTCACATAGTTCAGCAGTACACCATCAAATTTAGCAGCAGTTTGGGCTAGGTTAATCGCCAGTCTGGAATCATCAAACTGACCATCACTGTAACTCACACCACCAATAAGCTTGTTCTTGGAAAGACCAGGGATAGCATTTAAAACTTTCTCCGCAGACAAGAAGGCTGATTTCCTAAAACCACTTCTTCCTGCTAATAGGTCATAGAATTTCAAACCAACTACATACATTAATATAGACTTCCAATCGTAACAAGGAATAATAAACTCCTGATCATGCACCAGATGTGGCGCATTTTTCAATAGCAGACCCCGCTCATGCAGCGCTTCATAAACCAGGGCAATATCACCTTGCGCCAGGTACCTTACGCCACCATGCACTAATTTAGTGCTTCTGCTAGAAGTGCCTTTTGCAAAATCACTTTGCTCTACCAATAAAGTACGATAACCTCTGCTGGCTGAATCAACCGCTATTCCTAATCCTGTTGCACCACCACCTATGATAATCACATCCCATTCCTGGTTTTGCTCTATCTCTTCTATGGATGCGGATCTGCTAAATGTCATGCTCTTCTATATTTTATTAGTGTTTCAATAAGTTTCGATTTATAAAACGAAACCATTAAACGAAACTAATAAAAATATTTGTACGCTAAAAGAAAAAACATAAATAATTGATGATTACATGAGATTGTTACATAAAGAGAAGTTAAAAAGAAAATAATAAGTATATTATGCAGCAACAATTTTAGTCAAACATGATCAATATAGCGGAAAGGCACCAGTTTATCTTAAACAAGATCCAAATCCATGGAAGGTTAGATGTTCAAAATTTATGTAAAGAACTTGATGTTTCATCCGTAACGATTCGTAAGGACCTGAAACTTTTAGAGGATAAGAATCTTTTATACAGAACGCATGGTGGTGCTACTTTAAACAACCCTTATACCGCAGACAAGCCCGTAAATGAAAAACAACATTTGCAATCGGCAGAGAAGAACCGTATTGGTGCACTTGCAGCTACATTAATAGAGGAAAACGATTCCATCATTATCGCTTCCGGAACTTCAGTAATCTCCTTAGCCCGAAACATACAACCTAAAGGTTCATTAACGGTAATTACTTCTGCATTAAATGTTGCCATGGAACTACTCCATCAACCTAACATAGAAATTATACAACTGGGCGGTGTGGTTAGAAAATCTTCCTCTTCGGTTATTGGCCCCTATTCTGAAAATATTCTCGGCGATATTTTTTGCAGCAAATTATTCCTAGGGGTAGATGGAATAGATTTAGGCTTTGGCCTAACAACCACAAGTGCTTTGGAAGCACACACTAACAGGCAGATGATCGCCGCTTCCCAAAAAATAATTGTCCTTGCAGATTCTACCAAATTTGGAAAAAGAGGCTTCGGCAAAATTTGTGGAATTGAACAGGTAGATCATGTAATTACTGATAGCGGTATATCTGAACCAACAATTAAAGCCTTGGAAAGCCTGGGGATTAAAGTGTCTATTACTTAAAACACGCTTGCAGCAGCTTAAAAAGTACCAAAACAGTATTTACTTTCAAAAGATAACTAAATAATTTGGGGATTATACTCAGGTTTTCTATATGGTAGATGATCCCTCCTCGGCTTCCACGACTAGAAACACCATTCTATTTCGGACAAGAAAAGGTCAAGCTTGCTTAATAACCAGGGCGCAGCTAAGCCGCACCTTATTCGGAGCTCGTAGGGACCTCGTTGCGGAAAACCAAAACGAAGTCCCTACCAGGTGCAGGTTAACTCACGCCTTGCTATGAACTTGAATTAACTAAAACATACGCTATCCTTTATGAAGAGAAGAGATAATGAGTTTCGCTGTCCGATCGGAAGCTCCGGGCTTACCCATCTTTTCAGCCAAAACTTCGTAAGCCTGTAATTGGGCATCCCTTTTTTCACCTTTTAACAAGGGCGTTAATTGACTGTAAACCATTGTTGGATTGCAATCTTCCTGTATCAGTTCTTCTACCACTTTTTTATCCATGATTAGGTTGACCAAAGAAATAAAACGGATATTAACTACCATACGGGCAATGGCAATTGAAATGGCACTGCCTTTATAAACCACCACCTGCGGCACTTTAAAAAGTGCGGTTTCTAAGGTGGCCGTACCAGAAGCAACAATTGCCGCTGTGGCTACATGAAGCAGGTCATAAGTCTGGTTAAAAACCAGCGTTACATTTTTATCGCCAATAAATTGCTGATAATAAGCTTCAGAGAAAGCCGGTGCTGCAGCGATTACAAAATGATGATCTGGCAACCGATCGGTTAAACTGAGCATTACCGGCAATAGCCGTTCAATTTCTTGTACCCTGCTGCCGGGCAATAAAGCGATTACAGGTTTTGTTGTGATCAGGTTTTGCTGCAGGAAATTTGGATTGGGCTTAAACCTGGAAATTTCATCCAGCAAAGGGTTTCCAACATAATCAACATCCATACCCCAGCTTTTATAAAACTCCACCTCAAAGGGTAAAATACAAAATAGCTGATCTACTACCTTCTTAATTTTCAATACCCTTTTCTGGTTCCACGCCCATACTTTTGGAGAGATGTAATAATACACCTTGATGCCTTTTTTCTTGGCAAAATCAGCTATTTTAAGGTTAAAACCAGGGAAATCGATCAGGATCAAAGCATCAGGCTGATGAGCTAAAATATCCTGTTTACAGGTTCTCATGTTTCTTAAAATGGTACGCAGGTTCACCACCACCTCCGCAAAGCCCATGTAAGCCATATCTGAATAGTGTTTCACCAATGTTCCACCCTCGGCCAACATTTTATCGCCACCAAAAAACCTAAATGATGCTTCTGCATCATTCTCTTTTAACGCGCGCATTAAATTGGCACCATGTAAATCTCCTGATGCTTCTCCAGCAACCAAATAATACCTCATTATTGACGGATTTTATAAATAAAGAAAGCCAAGGCCCAGATAAACGTTGCGCTCAGAACTCCCTTGCCTGTATTTTCCTTATTCTGTTTGAAAAAGTATTTCAATAGAATGGCATTAATGGCAATACAACCTATTAACAGTAAGTCTGCTTTTGCCAAATAAGCTACCTGATGCATGATGAACCAAGTGATACCAACTAATATGCCTGGCAACAATAACCCAATGCCAAAACCAGTCCATGCTGTATCTTTAATTTTCTTAAACATCAAAAGTCCAAGTGTTTAAAACGGGTATAGCATGGTGGGCTGTAAGGTCAAACTGCACCGGAACAACCGAACAGAAGCCATTATCTAATGCCCATACATCCGTATCTTCGCCTTTGTCGTTATTCTGAAAAACACCTGTTAACCAGTAATATGGCCTGTTATGCGGATCTATACGCTGGTCGAACTCCTCTGCCCATTTGGCATTTGCCTGCCTGCAAATTTTTATTCCTTTAATTCCTGCCCCACTCGGAAAGTTGACATTCAATAGTGTTGCTGCCGGTAAACCGTGTTTTAACACCTGCTCACAAATGGTTTGCACATACTTTTTGCAGTGTTCAAAATCTGCATCTTCCGAAAAATCATCTAAAGAAAACCCTATAGAAGGAATGGATTCAATGGCACCCTCTACTGCAGCAGACATGGTACCGGAGTAAATAACGTTGATAGAGTTGTTTAAACCGTGGTTGATACCTGATACGCAGAGATCAGGTTTTTTGCCTTTAAAAATCTTGTTTACAGCAATTTTCACACAATCTACTGGTGTGCCAGAACATTTATACATTTCTACACCTTCATACAAGTCTACCTTATCGAAGCGTAGTGGCTTCCCTATCGTGATGGCATGTCCCATTCCAGATTGCGGTCCATCGGGTGCAACGACAACCACGTTACCAAGTTTTTGAACTACTTGTATCAGGTTTTTAATGCCAGGAGCTGTTATTCCATCGTCGTTAACTACTAAAATATTGGGTCTTGTTTGTTGTTTTTTCATGTAGGTAGCTATTTGTTAACGGTGTCTTTAACCGCTATAAATTCTTCTTAAAACTTTGAGAAACACAAAAATACAAGTTTTACGTAGAATTAGAAGGAATTATACTTATTGATGCCAAATCCTATTATATTTGGTTAACAACTTATTATTCATGAAACCAATATCAGTCATATTACCAAAAATGGAATCATCAACAGTTACTTTGCAGATAATAAACTGGGCTTCAATCTGGATTCAAGATTGCTTATAAAGCAATTATTTTTTAAAGCAAAAAGGTCCTGGAAAAATTCCAGGACCTTTTTGCTTTAAATTAGACCTTATTAAAAATAAATTTAGTTATTGATTAGAGCGCTTTTAACCAGTCGATAACTTGTTCTCTAGATTTACCAGTTTTCTGCTGCAACCTTCCATACAATTCATCGTCTTTACCGTCTTCATATTTCAAATCATCATCGGTAAGGTCAGCATATGCTTGTTTAACTTTACCTTTCATTTCATTCCATTTACCTTTTAATTCTAACTTATCCATAAGTATATATTTAGATTAATAATTCAATTGACTGCTAATAAAACAACAGTTCTAAAAAATTGTTTTTCTTAAAGTTCTTTTGAATTAACAACAATTTCAGCCACCACACCTGGATCAAGCAGGGTGCTGATGTCACCTAAATTAGAAACATCACCTTCAGCAATCTTCCTTAAAATACGGCGCATAATTTTTCCGGAACGTGTTTTAGGCAGTCCGGTCACAAATAAAATTTTATCTGGTTTAGCGATGGCTCCAATTACACGGGTTACCGTTTGTAAAATATCTTTACGGGTCAGGTCTACATCGCCATGAGTATTGGGGTAAATGACAAAAGCATAGATACCTTGTCCTTTTACATCATGTGGGTAACCTACAACGGCACTTTCAACTACACCTGCATGCATATTGATTGCATTTTCAACTTCTGCAGTTCCAATTCTATGACCAGAAACATTGATCACATCATCTACCCTTCCTGTAATTTTATAATAGCCATCCTCATCGCGCAAACAACCATCACCTGTAAAATAAAGTTCTTTATAAGTGGAGAAATAGGTCAGCTTGCAGCGCTCGTGGTCTTTATACAGCGTACGCAACATACCTGGCCATGGAAACTTGATACATAAATTTCCACTCACCCCATTTCCCTCGATCACATTACCTTGTTCATCTACCAAAACAGGTTGAATGCCTGGCAAAGGCAGCGTTGCATAACTAGGTTTTGTTGGCGTAACAAAAGCTATTGGCGAAATCATGATGCCACCAGTTTCGGTTTGCCACCAGGTATCTACAATAGGACTATTTCCTTTCCCAATCTTCTCATCAAACCAATGCCATGCTTCCTCATTGATAGGTTCACCAACGGATCCTAAAACCCTTATTGAGCTCAAATCAACACCTTCAAGTGGTTTATCACCAAAACTCATCAAGGAGCGGATAGCGGTTGGAGCAGTATATAAGATATTGACTTTATGTTTTTCTACTACTTCCCAAAGTCGTGATGGTGTAGGATAGGTAGGTATTCCTTCAAACATCAGTGTGGTTGCACCTTGTGAAAGTGGACCATAAACAATATAGGAATGACCAGTAATCCATCCTATATCTGCCGTGCAGAAGAATACTTCATCAGGCTGGTAGTTGAACACATTGGAGAAGGTATAACCAGTATAAACCATGTATCCACCTACGGTATGTGCCACGCCTTTTGGCTTACCCGTTGACCCTGAGGTATAAAGGATGAAAAGTAAATCTTCAGCATCCATTTCCTCTGCCGGGCAATAGGTGTCTACTAGTTTAATTTCATCTTCAAACCAAAGATCGCGGCCTTTTAACATGGAAACTGGCGTACGTGTATGTGTCAGTACAATTACTTTTTCTACTGTTGGGCATCCGATTAAAGCGTCATCAATGACTTCTTTCAATTGAATTTGCTTGCTTCCCCTGAAAGATCCATCAGCAGTAATCACCAATTTACATTCCGCATCATTTATACGGTCTGCAATAGATTTAGCAGAAAAACCACCAAAAACTACAGAATGCACTGCACCAATTCGGGCACAAGCTAAAACTGCAATCGCTAATTCTGGCACCATAGGCATATAAATACAAATGCGATCACCCTTTTTAACGTTGTTTTTCTTTAACACATTTGCAAAACGGCAAACTTGTTCGTGTAATATTTTATAGGTAAGGGTAACGCTACTTTTGTCGGGATCATTTGATTCCCAAATAATTGCAGGCTTATCGCCATTATGCTCCAAATGACGATCGAGGCAATTTTCTGTAATATTTAACTTAGCACCTTCGAACCATTTAATATTTGGTTCAGTGAAGTTCCATGATAACACTTTATCCCATTTTTTCTTCCACTGGAAGGTATTGGCAATTTCAGCCCAGAATTCTTCTGGCTGCTCAACACTTAATTGGTACTTTTCTTTGTACTCATCCAAAGACTTAATTTGCATCATGTGGTTCGATTATTTCTTATCTAAAACTCAAATATAGCTTTAATAAAAAGTTATATAAAGTTAATGCCTGTTTTTTAAGTGTTTTTATTAGCTTTGCATCGAAGCGAAAGCAGTTTGTGTAGTGGACAAAAACTTTATTTTGAAAAATATTTAATACCAGCTTGATGGTTACAAATATTATTAGGATATTTGCACACTCTTAAAAAATTAAGCGACTAATAATTAACAACATATATTAAAAGGCATGTCTAGAGTTTGTGATTTAACCGGAAAAAAAGCGATGACAGGTTTTAATGTTTCTCACTCAAACGTTAAAACTAAGCGTAAGTTTTATCCCAACTTACAACTTCAGAAATTTTATATTCCTGAAGAAGATCGTTGGATAACACTGAAAGTATCGACTTCAGCTATCAAAACCATCAATAAAATTGGTATTACTGAAGCAATCAGCCGCTTCGTGAAAAAAGGATTTTTGTAAAAAACAATTGCAGGTGAATAGCCTGTTAACAAGTATAATAAAATGGCAAAGAAAGGTAACAGAGTACAAGTTATTCTAGAGTGTACAGAGCATAAAACAAGTGGCATGCCTGGTATGTCTAGATATATCTCTACTAAAAACCGTAAAAACACTACTGAGCGCTTAGAATTGAAGAAATTCAACCCAGTATTGAAAAAAGTAACTGTACATAAAGAAATTAAATAATACGTTTAGTATTATCAAAATACAATCTATTTAGATCATGGCAAAAAAAGTAGTTGCAACCCTTAAAACGGGTAATGGAAAAGAGTATTCGAAAGTTATTACAATGACTAAATCACCTGTAACAGGTGCTTATTCTTTCAAAGAAATCATTGTTCACAACGAACACGTAAAAGATGCTATTACTACACCTCAGGGAAGTAAGTAATCTCAATATTTTATAATATTAGAGCCGTCCCTTCAATATGGGAGGGCTTTTTTTGTTTTGCAAAACATTCGTATGGGTTTATTTGATTTTTTTAAGAAAAAGGAGTCCGCTCCCGAAGCCAAAGAAGCGCTGGATAAGGGTTTAGAGAAAACTAAGAATGGTTTTTTAAATAAAATCACTAAAGCTGTTGCTGGTAAATCAACAGTAGACGATGATGTTCTCGACAACCTGGAAGAGGTATTGGTCACATCTGATGTTGGTGTTTCTACAACCCTGAAAATTATTGAACGCATACAGGAGCGCGTAGCAAAAGACAAATATTTATCTACCTCAGAGTTGCACCGATTGTTAAGAGAGGAAATTCAACTGCTTTTGGCAGAGAACAATAGCAATGACTTTCGTAAATTTGAATACGGTGATCACAAGCCTTATGTAATAATGGTGGTCGGCGTTAATGGTGTTGGTAAAACCACAACCATTGGAAAGTTAGCTCATAAATTGAAAGCTGAAAACCTTAAAGTGGTTTTGGGTGCTGCAGATACTTTTCGTGCTGCTGCTGTTGAACAACTTAAACTTTGGGGTGAACGTATAGGTGTACGCGTGGTTGCACAACCAATGGGCTCTGACCCTGCTTCGGTTGCTTTTGACACCCTACAATCTGCCGTTGCAAATAAAGAAGATGTAGTCATTATTGATACTGCTGGAAGGCTGCACAATAAAATTGGCTTGATGAACGAACTTGGAAAAATAAAAAATGTGATGCAAAAGGTTATTCCAAATGCTCCTCATGAAATCCTGTTGGTTCTGGACGGCTCTACCGGACAAAATGCTTTTGAACAGTGCAAACAATTTACTGAGGCTACTGACGTTAATGCACTTGCCATTACTAAACTGGATGGCACTGCAAAAGGTGGTGTGGTGATTGGAATTTCTGACCAGTTTAAAATACCTGTTAAGTATATTGGTGTAGGTGAAGGGGTTAATGATCTTCAGTTGTTTGATAAAAAAGCCTTCGTCGACAGCTTGTTTAATTAACAATCAGCTATATAATTGACTAGTAATACCGGTAATTGAACGAGTTAACTGCAGTCAAAATTAAACTGATGTTTGATTAATGATTTAAATAGTAAATGCTCAATTTTGAGCTGTTTTTTAGATCATAGTAATATCGTAAAGGCAGGTGAAATCTGACATAGCGAACAATAAAACGTTGCAAAAAAATATACATGCAACGTTCATTTCAATAAAAATACAAATCATGAATACTAAAGTTACCTCTAAAATAATTCCTGTAAAAAAACCTAAGATAAATGTAATCACCCTGGGCTGTTCTAAAAACATCTATGATTCTGAAGTTTTAATGGGGCAATTACGTGGAAATAGTATGGATGTGGTTCATGAATCTAATATTTTAGATAAAGACGATATTGTGGTCATCAATACCTGTGGTTTTATTGACAATGCCAAACAGGAGTCTATTGATACCATTTTACAATACAGTCAGCTGAAAGAAGAAGGAAAAATAGCGAAAGTAATTGTTACCGGTTGTTTATCGGAACGCTACAAACCTGAACTGGAAGCTGAAATTACCAATGTTGATGCCTTTTTTGGCACGAACGATTTAAATAACATCTTGCACTCTTTGGGTGCTAATTATAAACATGAGCTGATTGGCGAAAGGTTGTTAACAACCCCTTCCCACTTTGCTTATTTTAAAATTGCTGAAGGCTGTAACCGCCCCTGCTCTTTCTGTGCCATTCCATTAATGCGTGGAAAACATGTTTCCCGCGACATGAACGAACTGGTAAATGAAGCTAAAATTCTTGCCGCCAATGGCACTAAAGAATTAATTTTAATTGCACAAGACCTCACTTATTATGGTCTTGACATCTACGGAAAGCGTAACCTTGATGAATTGTTAAGACGCATTTCTGACGTGAATGGTATTGAATGGATCAGGTTGCAATATGCCTACCCTTCTGGCTTCCCAATGGAGATTTTAGATGCCATGAACGAGCGTGATAACATCTGCAAATACCTGGATATGCCTTTACAACACATCTCAGATAATATGCTGAAGTCTATGCGCCGTGGAATTACCAAACAAAAAACCATTGACATCGTTAACCAGATTAGAGATAAAGTTCCGGGAATTGCAATGCGTACTACCTTAATTTGTGGTTACCCTGGTGAAACGGAACAAGACTTTGAAGAAATGTTAGGCTGGGTGGAAGACACTCGATTCGATAGATTAGGCTGTTTCACTTACTCTCATGAGGAAAAAACACATGCACACCAATTGATAGATGATGTTCCAGAAGAAGTAAAACAAGAACGTGTAGATGCCATCATGGAAGTGCAACAAGGAATTTCTTTCGATATTAACCAAGAGAAAATTGGAAATACTTATAAAGTGCTGATCGACAGAAAAGAAGGCGATTACTTTATCGGCAGAACTGAATTTGACTCCCCTGAGGTAGATAATGAGGTTTTAATTGAGGCCGCAACAGGATATGCTGCCAACGGAAGTTTTGTTAACGTTAAAATTGATAGGGCTGAAGATTTCGATCTGTATGGTCAAATTGTAAAATAAAAGTTGCGCGCTGTGAATTATAGTTTAATAACTTAAATTCGCATCGATGCATGCTAAATACATATCCTACCAGGAAACCAATTCCTTTTCCGCTATTGTCTTAGATTACTTAGATGGGAAAGATGCACTTCAGCCTTTTTACCAGCACAAACCTGATTTGGCGGGCTTTAACTCCGCTATTGCGCAACAAAACAGGACGCTTAATAGAGGTCTGCTGACTGAAGTACTCCAAAAACAATATAAGGAAACTTCGCATGGTGCTTTAGTAGCAGAAAACATTCAACTCCTGGCTAATGAAAACACCTTCACCATCACCACGGGTCACCAACTCAATATCTTTACTGGCCCTTTATACTTTATATATAAAATTGTGACGGCCATTAACCTGGCCAAACAATTAAAACAACAATTCCCACAATATAACTTTGTTCCAATTTACTGGATGGCTACTGAAGACCATGATTTCGAAGAAATCAACCATGTAAAAGTAGAAGACAAAATGCTGACCTGGGAGAAGGAAGCTGCCGGGGCAACGGGCAGATTAAACACTAAAGACATCCAGGAGGTACTGACTGCTTATAAAGGTTATTTAGGCATCAGTGAAAATGGCGAGAATTTAGCAGAGCTGGTAGACAAAGCCTATGCTCTTCATGCAACGCTAGCAGCAGCCACCAGAGCACTCGTAAATGGTTTATTCGGCAAGCAAGGTCTTGTTTGCCTTGACGCAGATGAGAGGGAACTCAAACAACAGTTTTCAGCCATCGCTTTTCAGGACATCACAGAACAGCACAGCTTCAATAACATCAGCACAGCAAATACAGCGTTGGAAGCAGCAGGCTATAAGACACAAGTTAACCCGAGAGAGATCAACTTCTTCTACATGGCCGACCAGCTGAGGGAACGTATTATACAAGAAGGTGATGGATACCGGGTAAATAACACCGCTATCAGTTTTACAAAAGACACTTTACAACAGGAAATTAATAATTTCCCCGAACGATTTAGTCCCAATGTTATTATGCGGCCACTTTACCAGGAGGTTATACTTCCTAACCTTGCCTATATTGGTGGGGGTGCAGAAGTTACTTACTGGCTGCAGTTGAAAAGCAATTTCGACTTTTATAAAGTCCCTTTTCCTGTACTGCTACTCCGCAATTCTGCTTTGGTGATAGACGAGCAGAGTGCCCGCAAAATGCACATCCTTGGCATTGACCATAAAGAGCTCTTTAAATCGAATACGGCGCTGAAAAATGGATGGATCAAAACGCATGTAAATTTAGAGTTGAGTTTGGAAGACGAACGCAGAGCGATTACCGCTTTGTTTGAACACATCAAACTTGATGCTTTTAAAATAGACAAAACACTTTCGCAAGCTACAGATGGTGCGAAGACTAAAGCTATAAAACTCATTTATAGCTTAGAAAAGAAAATGCTCCGTGCAGAAAAACGGAAGCACATTACCTCCCTCAACCAAATTGACGCGTTAAAAAACAAGCTTTTCCCTACTGGAGTACTACAGGAAAGGGTTTTAAACATAGCCCCTCAGTATATTGTACATGGGGATGATTTTATTAATGCCCTGCTGGAAAGTTTTCAGCCATTAAAACATCAATTCACGATCCTTTACGCTTAACTGAAATTTATGATTTTCCATTCTTTTACTGAAGAAAAACTACGCACTTTTACAGAAAGTGTATTTTTAACAATGGGCTGTAACTTAGCCGATGCTCATTTAGCTGCCGACGTATTGTTAAAATCAGATTTAAGAGGAATAGATTCACATGGTGTTGCCCGTTTAACAGGCTATGTACGCCTTTGGGAAAAGAAACGCATTAATACACAACCACAAATCAAAATAGTACATGAAACTGCCACTACAGCAACCGTAGATGGAGATGGAGGATTAGGATTAGTCGTTGCACCATTTGCCATGAAGCTAGCGATGGAAAAAGCGGCAATTTATGGTAGCGGATGGGTAGCCGTAAAAAACTCTAATCATTTTGGTATTGCTGGTTATCATGCTTTGATGGCCGTAGAAAAAGATATGATTGGTATCAGCATGACCAATGCAAGTCCCCTGGTTGCTCCAACCTATTCCAGCGAACGCTTATTGGGCACCAACCCAATGTGCTATGCTTTTCCTGCAGGAAAATACCCTCCTGTAATTGTAGATATGGCAACAGCCGCCGCAGCAAACGGCAAACTAGAAATTGCACAGCGGGCAAACCAGCCTATTCCAGAGGGCTGGGCACAAGATAAAAATGGCCATGCCACGACCGATCCGAATGAATTAAAATTAGGCGGCTCGCTTTTGCCACTTGGTAGTGATAAAGATCACGGCAGTCATAAAGGTTATGGTTTAGGAGCAACAGTAGATATTTTATCAGCGGTACTCTCCGGAGCTAATTATGGCCCATGGGTACCTCCTTTTGTTGCCTTTTTAGAACCGCCAACAGATCCTGTTGGCGAAGGCATAGGCCATTTCTTTGGCGCAATGCGTGTTGATGGTTTCCGACCAACAGAAGACTTTAAAAACCACCTTGATAACTGGATAGAAAGGTTCAAAAGTTCAGGCACTATAGATCCTGATAAGAAAGTCATCATTCCTGGCGAACCAGAATACGCCTTTGAAAAAGAGCGCAAAAAAAACGGCATCCCTTTGGTAGATGCCGTTGTAAATGACTTAAATGCGCTTGCAGAAAAGTTGAAGATAGAAAAACTATTAATGAATCCCGCTTAACAACCTGTTCCACCTTATTTTACTGAAAAATGAGCCATTGGTGTTGTAACTCATCCAGATAAACAAAGCCTTGCCCACAATATGATCTTCGGGTACAAAACCCCAGTAACGGGAATCCAGCGAGTTATGTCTGTTATCACCCATCATCCAGAAATAATCCATCTTAAAAGTATAATTTTTGGTTTTAATACCATTAATTACCCAATCATTTCCAACCTTCTCCACCTTATTACCTTCGTAAATACGAATAGTTCTTTCATAGATTGGCATATTCAGACTGTCTAAGGTAATAGTCAGGCCTCTTTTTGGAATAGTAATTGGACCGAAATTATCTACGTTCCAGTTTCTTTTAGGGTCATGTGGAAAAACAGAAATATCCTGCTGACCAGCACTAACAGTATTTTCTTCAACACTTTTCACGAAAGCAAGCTTGCGCACCTCGTTCATCATTGTTTCGGTTCCTGTAAACTCATAAGTATTTTCAGCCAAGCCGGTAATATCCTGCTGCAAGTTAAAGCCCATGTCTTCAAACACTTTAAAATTAACATCCGCAGTTTTAAATTCTACGGCATAAGAAATCTGACCAGTAGGTTTCAGTTTTTCAGGTTTACCATTAACAGAAACCACACCATTCTGCATGCTCACTACATCACCACCAATACCTATACAACGTTTAATATAATTTTCACGCTTATCAACAGGTCTGCTGGTAATGGTGTATTGACTATGGATATTTTCTCTCCCCATTGATCTCACCATCTCATAATAATCGTGATCCTGTTGTTCTAAAGCAACGGTATCCCCTTCAGGAAAGTTGAAAACAACAACATCATTTCTTTTTATGTCCGATAAACCCGGTAATCGTCTATATTTCCATTGAATGCCATCATAATAAGCTTTTGTTCCTGTAATGGGCATGGTATGGTGGGCAAAAGGAAAAGCAACGGGAGTCATTGGAATCCGGGCACCATAATTCACTTTACTCACAAAAAGGAAATCTCCCACTAACAAAGAACGCTCCATTGATCCCGTAGGAATGGTATAAGCCTCTATAAAAAATACCCTGATAATGGTGGCAGCCACGACGGCAAAAATGATGGCATCTGCCCATTCCCGACCTTTTGATTTTTGTTTCTTTGGATTCGCATCCTTACTATTTGGATTGGCATCCTTACTCCTTTGCCAGAACTTCCAGTTCATATGTAATTATTTGTTAAAATTAAAGATATCGGCAATATTATAAAAACCTTGTTTATGTTCTAACCACTCAGCGGCAACAACTGCACCTAAGGCAAAACCAGCACGACTATGTGCAGTATGTTTCAATTCAATTTCGTCCACTTCAGAACTGTAGATCACGGTGTGCGTTCCTGGAACACTTTCAATTCTTTGCGAGGCAATCAATAACTGGTCAGGCTTCAACACCACATCAAAAGGCGTACCCTCCAGTTCATTAACCCACTCCGTTTTCCGGTCCATACTTTCAATGATGCCCTCTGCGATGGTCATTGCAGTACCACTTGGGGCATCAAGTTTCTGAGTATGGTGTATTTCCTCTACTTGAACCTCATAGGCAGGAAAGTTATTCATTATTTTGGCCATCAATTCATTCATGTGAAAGAAGATATTAACTCCTATACTAAAGTTTGACCCATAAAGTAAAGTATTGTTACGGCTCTCACAATCATTTTTAACTTGCTGCAATTCACCATACCATCCTGTTGTACCTACAACTACAGGAATGTTAGCATCAAAACAAGCATAAATATTACTTAGAGCAGCATCAGGCGCACTAAAATCAATGGCGACATCAGCTTTACGTAAATTTGATGTTGTTAAATCTTCGAGGTTGTCGATGTTAATTTTCAAGACAACTTCATGACCTCTTTCTAGAGCGAAGCGCTCTATAATCTGGCCCATTTTACCATAACCGAGTAAAGCTATATTCATGCTGATAATTTTATTTTTAAAGGTAATGAAGCTTGTATGATGATGCAAGCTTAATTATATTCATTATTATAACCTAAAGGTAACTTTTAATCCCGGAGCAATGGCATGATAGCCATACATCGCATTAGAATTTAAATTTAAACTCGGGGAAAATTTGATAGAGAGATCATCGCCAACGTCAAAATGTTTTAACCGGGCATCCACATAAGCTTCGATGATATTAACGGCATATAATGCGCCATAAGAAAATATGATGACCCACTTATTTCGCGAGAAAGTATCTTTCGCAATCGTTAAACGATCAGTAGCATAAGGTGCAAGATCGCTATTAGGATTAGGCTTACCATTATTATTAACCCGATACTGCAATTCAGTTAAATAGCGGTGGTATTGCTTGTTATTATCAATATAAGAAAGAGTAAGAAGGGTTGCACCGGTATAAATAGCAGCAACTTTAGCAATGCGATAAACTGTTACGCCATTACCAATCTGCCCCATACCGGGAATAATAGCTGAGCGAAAAGCTGCCCTGCGACCAGCAATTTTACCAGGATTAATATAAACAGGTTGTAAAGTATCTATTTGAGCAGTTATTGCAGCCGTACTATCTTTTTTCAAGGTGATAGGTTCCTGTGCGTTTGCCACAAAAACGGTGAAAAACAAGAAAACCAAAACCCATATTATTTTAGGCATTACCAATCTAATAATTCTAATATCCTATTTAAATCATTTTCAGAAACAAAAGGAATCTCAATAGCCCCTTTTCCATTTTGTCCTACTTTCAATTTCACTTTCGAAGCAAATCTTGAAGCCAGGTCATTCTGCAATTTCTGATATTCGACCGTTGCAGCAACAGTATGCTTATCAGCCTTCAGCTTTAACGGAGAACTGTTGAGGCTCCTCACCAGTTCTTCCACTTTTCTGACCGAGAGGCCTTTATCAATAATCTCCTGGTGTAGAAACAATTGTTTATCCACACCATCCACATTAATCAGCGCACGTGCATGACCCATGGAAATTTTTTGGTCGCGGATAGAAATTTGTATCACTGGTGGCAGTTTCAGCAAACGAAGGTAATTAGTTACTGTACTCCGGTTTTTGCCAACCCTTTCGCCAAGCTGCTCCTGTTTAAGGTTACACTCTTCCATCATGCGTTGAAAACTTACAGCCACTTCAATGGCATTTAAGTTTTCGCGTTGAATATTTTCAATCAGCGCCATTTCCAGCATTTGTTGGTCATTGGCACTCCTGATATAAGCAGGAATTTCAGTTAAGCCCGCAAGTTTAGAAGCCCTTAAACGGCGTTCACCAGAAATTAACTGGTATTTATTTGCTGCAAGTTTCCTAACCGTAATTGGCTGTATCAGTCCCTGCGCTTTTATAGACTCCGTAAGTTCATTTAAGGCAACCTGATCAAATTCAGTCCGAGGTTGATAAGGATTGGTATCAATTTCACTAATGCTGATCTCACCAATATTATTCTCCTGGCGCTGTGCTTGGCCGGCGTCATTACCCTGAGGATTAATCGTGCTTTTTTGCAGATGAACAGAATTAGTGTCATCTAAAAGCGCACTTAATCCTTTACCCAAACCTGTTTTTCGCTGAAAAGATGTCATTAAGTTATATTTATATAGCAGTTTTCAAATCCTCAACCTGACCAATCAATCCATTTTTACGGACAATCTCCCTAGCCAGGTTCAGGTAATTTATGGCACCCTTACAATTGGCATCGTGCATAATCACCGATATACCATAGCTTGGTGCTTCACTTAAGCGCGTATTTCGCTGTATAATGGTATCAAAAACAAGGTCTTGAAAATGAGTTCTCACCTCTTCCACTACTTGGTTAGAAAGGCGAAGGCGCACATCATACATGGTTAACAAAATACCTTCAATTTCCAGTTCAGGGTTTAACCTGGTTTGAACAATTTTAATGGTATTTAGCAATTTTCCCAAGCCCTCCAAAGCAAAATATTCGCATTGTACCGGAATAATTACCGAATCAGCAGCGGTTAATGCATTGATGGTAATTAAACCCAGAGACGGTGAACAATCAATGATAATAAAATCATACTGGTCTCTAACTTTTTCCAGTACAGCTTTCATTTTATATTCCCTGCTGGTGAGGTTAATCATTTCAATTTCCGCACCTACCAGGTCGATATGTGCAGGTAATAAATCTAAATTAGGCGTATCAGTTTTTTGTATAGCCTCCGATGGTTCTACGTCATTAATAATACATTCGTAAATACTGTTCTTTATATTTCGGGGGTCAAAACCAATACCTGAAGTGGAGTTCGCTTGAGGATCTGCGTCAACTAATAAGGTTTTATACTCTAATACAGCTAAACTAGCGGCTAAATTTATAGATGAGGTCGTTTTACCCACGCCACCTTTTTGATTTGCCAGTGCAATAATCTTACTCATTTATTTTTTTAAAAATTATAAATTATTTACCTCAATCCTAATTATTATTGGCTTTTTTAAACCAAAAAATGCTATTTTTGTACAATCCAGGCACCTTTTAATGATAAGCTAAGATACGAACTTATTGCCATATATGCAGTTAATGCAATAAGTGTTTTAAACATCTTATTAACACTTTTTTAATGACAACGATCATATCCGGCACAAACAGACCTCATAGCAATACGCTCAAAATCGCAAAATATTATCAGAAATCTTTTTTAAAACGCGGACAGGAAACACAACTGTTCAGTCTGGAGTCTTTACCCGATCAGTTCATCAAAACTGATTTGTATGGCAACCGCAGCGAAGCCTTCCAACCTATCCAGGAACTGATCACCAACACAGAGAAATTTTTGTTCATCATTCCAGAATATAACGGCAGTTTTCCTGGGGTTTTAAAAACCTTTATTGATGCCTGCGATTTCCCCGAAAGCTTTTATAACAAGAAGGCTTGTTTAGTAGGTCTCTCCTCTGGTAAATACGGAAACATCAGAGGTATAGATCATTTTGCTGGCATTTGCAGCTACCTCCACTTAAATGTGATGCCACTGAGAATCCATATTTCTTCAATCAAAATGGAAATGAACGATAGTCAGGATTTATTTAAAGAAGATACGCTGAAATTTACTGCAGAGCAGGTAGACAAATTTATTGCTTTTTAAACGCCGAAGCTCACCCAGGTTTTGCCTTCGTTACCAAAGATGAAATAACCTGGATTTAAAATCTCGGCCAAGTCTTCGAGTAATTCTATTAAATAAGCCGGGTCGTTAAGGTCTCCAGTTAAAGCCTCCATCAAATACAAACGGTTATATTCTACCGCAGGCCATTCTTTTTCGAATAATGCTGGCACCAGTCCCATCAGGTTCAACATGCTGCTAACCGGTTCAAGGTAGAGAATTACTTTTGCCTGTAACGGATCTTGCTGTAATGCTGCACCAGCAAGCTCCAGTAATTGATCTAGCTGCGTGTTAACCTCATTTTGTGCATTTAAAACAATTACAGGCACTTTATCCATAAACTTAATCTTATGCCCAACAATAGCAACCCGGTCCTGGAGTTGTTCTTTTACAAATTCATCTTCAACAGTATTTATAACGGCATTTAAAAAAGACATAGCGATTTATTGATTACTTTGTGCAAAAGTAATATTCCTGAACAGATGCATCGTATGATTAAAAATATATTTTGGATTCTTTTCCTTTTTATAGTTGTTGCTTGTAATAACAGCAACCCTAATAGCGAAAAAAAAGTATTTAACCTCAATATAGATCAAAGCCTAACTTCTATGGACCCTGCTTTTGCAAGGAACCAAAATGCCGTTTGGATGATTAACCAGATTTTTAATGGATTGGTGCAGGTAGACACTAACCTGAACTCGGTTCCCTGCATTGCAAAAACATGGCAAACTTCGGCAGACAGACTAACTTATACATTTAACCTGCGCGATGATGTTTATTTCCACGACGACCCCTTATTTAAGAATGGAAAAGGAAGAAAAGTTATTGCGGCCGATTTTGCCTATAGCTTTAACCGAATTATTGATCCTAAGGTAGGCTCTTCGGGAGGGTGGATTTTCAGCGACAAAGTTAAAGACCGCAATAGCTTCAGGGCTTTAAACGACACCACCTTTCAGGTCAAACTGGTAAAGCCATTTCCAGCCTTTTTAAGCTTGCTTACGGCACAATATTGCTCGGTAGTACCTAAAGAAGTGGTAGAACATTACGGTAAAGATTTCCGCAGTCACCCGGTAGGTACTGGCCCTTTCAAATTCAAGTACTGGAAAGAAGACGAGATCTTGGTTTTACTCAAAAACGAGAATTATTGGGAGAAAGAAAACAAAGTTCAATTACCTTATTTAGATGCCGTTAAGGTAACATTCATTAATGACAAGCAAAGTGCTTTTATGAATTTCATTAAAAAAGAGCTTGACTTTTTCGATAAAGTTGACGGCAGCTACCGCGATGATATTTTAACAAAAAGCGGTAAAATGACCCGTAAATATCAAGGGAAATTTCAGTTAAAAAAAGGCGACTATTTATGTACAGAATACCTGGGCATTTTAGTAGATACCACGAAAGCGATTGTAAAAAACTCTCCTTTAAGAGATAAGCGAGTACGCCAGGCAATCAATTATGCCATCGATAAAAAGAAACTGATTAAATACTTACGCAACAGCATTGGCTCAGCAGCTTCTTCAGGGTTTGTACCTGCAGGAATGCCCGGTTTTGACAGTGCCGCAGTGAAGGGTTATTCCTATAACCCTAAAAAAGCAGCGGCTTTACTTTCCGCAGCAGGTTATCCGAATGGTAAAGGCATGCCAACAATTACCTTAAGTGCCTCTACAACATCAAGGGATTTAATTGAATTTATACAAGGTGAATTAAATGATATTGGTCTCAATGTAAAAGTTGATGTGAACCCCAGTGCCAGTCTGCGGGATTTAATGTCAAAAAATGAGGTAACTTTCTTCAGGGGATCCTGGATTGCAGATTATCCCGATGCAGAAAATTACCTCAGTGTATTTTATTCTAAAAACCGTGTGCCTTTCGGCCCCAATTACACGGGGTACTTTAATGATGATTTTGACAAACTATTTGAGCAAAGTTATTATGAATACGATGCAGAAAAACGTTATGCACTTTATCACCAAATGGACAATATGATCATGGAGAATGCTTCTGTTGTTCCTATTTATTACGATCAGTCGGTGGTGATGCTTCAAAACAACATATCGGGTTACCCCATGAATCCATTAAACCTGATGATCCTAAAGAAAGTAAAGAAACAATAAAGCCCTTTTTAATTATCCTTGAGGGTTACCCATCCCACCTTGTTGCTGTTCACCCTGTTTTAAATCATCATTATTAATTTTCTTTTTCTTAGGCTGTGCGTTAAAGTTGATTTTACCAAAATTATAGCTAAAATTAACTCCAAAAGAGCGTATTGGGTAATAGATATTTGTACTCTGAAGGAAGTCTCGCGATTGATTAACCGTTTCAATATGCAAGTCTCTGGCAAACACATTAAATACATTGAAGCCTACAGTACCTTTTTTCTTGAGGATTTCCTTTTTTACTGCACCGCCGTAAAAAGCCATCGCTCCAGATTTACCCTGGAAAGTAAATCTTGGCCCGTTATAAACCCCAAAGATCTCCGTATTCCAACCACCTTTAATTGAAAAGGCAGAGCGCATAAAAGTGCTGTAATTCCATTTCACACCGGTCGTTTGCCCACCTACTTGTCCGTTAACTTCGTAAGAATTTATGTTGAAATTACCCATTAAGGTCCATTTAGGTATTGGGTTATAAGAAGCAAAAGCACTGGCTCCGTAAGATTTCCTGGTTCCAACATTGAAAAAGGAAGTCAGTTTCTGCGCCGGGTCAAATACATTTTCAATTACATCACTCGTGTTTCTGTAAAATACGGAAGCATTAATAACCGACCCTTTGATATAGGTTGAATAACCAAGCTCCATATTATCGCTCAATTCAGGACTCAAACTTGGGTTACCCTGGGTTCTATTCTCAGGGTCATTTTGATTGAGGAATGGATTTAGAAAAGACAGACTAGGGCGCGACATTCTTCTGTTGTAGCTTAATTTTAAGGTTGAATTTCCTTTAAGTGTTTGCGCTATAATGGCACTTGGAAACAAGTTAAAATAATCATTATTAAAGTTAAGTACCGCACCAGACTGCCCGCTTATTTTGGTGTATTCTGCACGAAGCCCCCCCTTAAAAGTGGTTTTTTTAGCGAGCTTAAAACTCAGTACTCCATAAGCTGCACCCACATTCTGGTCGTAATCAAAATTCTCTTCAGAATCTTGATACTTACTTTGGATATTTCTGAAAATGCCTTTCAAACCCGTTTCAAGTATGGTTGTTTTGCTAAAAGGATAGGTATAATCTGTTTGTAAAGTATATTCATTGTTTTTACCCGTATTATCGCCATTAATGGAAATATCATTATTCGGCAGTTTATCAACGGTATTAAATTGATTGGTATTCCTGCCAAAAGAAGCTTGTCCCATAACAGCAAACTCTTCTCCTTCTTTTTTAGTCGTTTTTCTATAGTCAGCACTCCAGTCTACATTTTTAAACACCATTGTATTGTCTGAAAACCGGGTAAAATTAGAATTAACGGCCGCAGGATTCAGGTTAGAAACATCCAGTGAACCTTTAGAGCCATTTTCGAACCTGTTAAACTTTATATTAGTCGACAAGCTATTGTAATTATTGATATCGTAATCTAAACCTGCACTGCCATTGTAACCCCAGCGTTTCGCTTTAGTAAAACCCTGCTGCAAGATGTTACTATTGGTTAGGAAGTTTTGATTTTGAATCACCACCTGGGTTTCTTGTGGAATAGCATATTGTGTACCCACATTACTGGTAAAGCCTAAACGTCCTTTTTTAGCATTGAGGCTAAAGTTGCCATTATTTTGACGGGTACCTACCGAAGTATTTACCGAACCACTTACGCCTTGTGCTGTTTTTTTCTTGGTAATAATGTTTATAATACCGCCAGAGCCTTCTGCATCATATTTTGCCGAAGGGCTGGTAATTACTTCCACCGTTTTAATCTCTTCTGCAGGGATCATTTTTAAAGCATCGGCCACACTATTAGCCATTGTGCCTGATGGCTTACCGTTAATCAATACTTTAACCGCAGAACCACGTAAAGTTACATTGCCATCTATGTCCACAGAAAGCAATGGAACCTTTCTCATCACATCGCCAGCAGTACCGCCAGCAAGGGTAACATCCTGATCAGCATTGTATACCATCCTGTCGATTTTATTTTCAACCATTGCCTTTTGACCAGTAATCTCTACTTCTTTTAAATTGCTGGCTGTAGGCGACAAATAAATGGCTCCTGCATTTTGGTCTGGTCTTTCGGGCGTAGTTTTTACCAGCACCGATTTAGTTCTATAACCCATAAAACCTATTGACAATTTATATTGGTCGGGGGCTACATTTTGGAGAACAACCTTTCCTTTATCATCCGTTAAACCGCCGTTTACAGACTTATTGTCTTTAACTTTAATTAAAGAAACGGTAGCGTAATCTACTGGATTTTTGGTTATTGAATCCAAAATCAATACTGTAATTCTGCCGGTAATGGTAACTTTTGCTGCTCCGCCTCCCATTGGGAATTGGGCTTTTGCACTCGATATTGTTAAGAGAATGGTCAACAATAGTAAAATTCGTTTCATATAAAATCGTGTCTTTTTTAGTTAGTCTGATAAAGGTAAGTTTTGTTACAGTCTCCAGGAATGGAAATTTGATGGAGCTAGCTAATTTTTCGGCGAACAGAGGGTATAAGCCGGTAAATAGCAGGGTTAAGATTTAAACTTAAGTGCTGCAATATTAGCCCATGGTTTACGCAGAATTGATTGGGTGATCAATGCGTTAACATTGCGCTACCATTGCGTTAACATTGCGTTAACCCTATATTAAGACCGTTGCAAAAGCAACAAGTCAGAATTATATTAACTTTTTGGATTTTTTGTTTTTTTAGTTTTGGGTTTTTTTGACCAAAAGTGTCG
>NZ_JBEONS010000033.1:0-33936 GCF_040544395.1 Pedobacter sp. CG_S7
AACTTATCGGCAATACCTCACGGCTGCCTTTTATATCTTGCAATTAAGTATGCTCCTGTTTACCGGTCTTTTTTACTCCGGATCACGCTCCCTAACCTCATCGTTTCAATCTTATTATTCTTTTAACAGCTCCGCTGCTAAAATTCCCGTTTCGTTTGGGATTGCAAAGGTAGTAATCTTTTTAACATTAGCAAGCTTTTTATTAAAACTCTTTCCTTTATTTTCTTTGAGCTTTTAGCCCTTTCCATAAAGTACCAATATCACTCCCTTTTCGCTCTTCAAACCCCTTCTCTATTCCCTTTCTCTCTAAAACCCTTCCTGTGAAGCGGGATGCAAAAGTAGGAAAATTATCCTAATACCAAAACTTATTTGACAAATAAACCATCGTATTATGCTAAGTCCCTCATTTACATGTAAAAGAAATTTAAAGCCCTAAAACCAAAGGACTATAGCCCAGCATTTAAAGCAAAAATAGCCACCAAACATTATTAAGTCCCTACGAAAAAGAAAAATACTTTAAATAGTAAAATAGAAGCCCAGCTTGCCAAAACAGAAAAAGCAAGCCCATAACAGAATACAGGCCATGCAGAAAAAAAAACTTCTAAACAGCAAAAAAAGAACCCAGCTTGTCAAAACAGGAAAAACAAGGCAACAGAAAATAATAAGCCAAGCAAAAAAAGAAAATACCCCGAATAGTAAAGAAAGAAACATCACGGCTCAAAAGAAAACCACATCAAACAACGAACAAAGAAAGTGCAATCCACAAATCTAGAAACAGGCAAGGCAAAACGGTTCTAAAAAAACATAGTATATATAAGGATAGAAAACCCATTTCATAACCGCAACAACAAACCTACAATCCGGTGTAAAGGATTAGAAAGTATAAACTTCACAAAAAACAAGCTGAAGCGAGCCGTACGAGAATTAGCTTAAAAGCCAAATAAACTTAAACCCGAAACAGAATAAAGTATTTTGGTTATTGTCCAACACCCCGAATCCGAATAAACACAGGTCGTAAATAGTAAAAACACAAAGTCATTTCATTAAACAAGCAGCAGCAGCAAGAAAAAGGCACACATGATAACCATCCAGTATTTTGTACCAGGTTTCTATTTTTAACAATTTTCTGGGTTGCAAAAGGCTATAAATAATCTATTAATCCGAATGTTTGTTGAAAAAGAATTTTCGCTCTGTAATATCTATAGGGAACATTGTAAGCTTACAAGCTGCACAACTATCAGCAACAACCTGTAAAACACGATAAAAAAACGTAAGTAACACAAACAAAAGCCAATGTTTATGCAATTAAAAATTGCGTAAACATTGCGCCAGCATTGCGTTACCATTGCGTTAACATTGCGTTAACCCCCAATTCAGCCACTAAAATCTAAGACAAAAAAAAGAGCGGCCAATCCTGGACGCTCATTTTCTAACTAACTTATTATTCATAAAAAAACTGGCTGTTGGGGAAGGAGTCGAACCTTCAAGGGGAAGTTAGCCGCAGTTCAAAATTAATTTGTGGTCAACCCATAAACTGTGTTTATCCCATGATCCCCACCACCGAGACAAGAAGGTGTGTCTGCCAATTTCACCACCCAACATTAAAAAAAGAACTCACTCTTTAGCTGTAGGGGAAGGAGTCGAACCTTCAAGGAGTAGTTAGCCCTTACGGGTTTTCTATGATCTCCACCACCGAGACAAGGAGGTGCGTCTGCCAGTTCCACCACCCTACATTGTTAAGCTAGGTTAAAGAACGATTTTTTTCCTTTTGCTTGATACAAATGTAACAACATCACCTTTATGTTGCAAATATTTTAAACAATTAATTTTATTATTATCATATTCGTAATGAAATAAGTATATCATTACAAACTACCCAAATCATGATAAAAAAAGAAAGCCTAAATTCAGAAATTGACAACTTAGATATTGACATCCTCAAACAATTAATGCAAGATGCGACAAAGCCTTATACGGAAATAGCCAAAGATTTGATCGTTTCTGGTGGAACCATTCATGTACGAATGAAAAAACTTCAGGAGATGGGGATCATTAAAGGCTCACACCTGATTATAGACCCACAAAAAGCAGGCTATGACATTTGCGCCTTCCTAGGGATCTATTTAGAGAAAGGAATACAATATAAGGATGCCGTAGCGCAGCTCAGCAAAATTAAGGAAGTCGTGGAATTACATTATACCACTGGGAGCTACAGCATGTTCGCGAAAATTATTTGTAGAGATACGAGTCACCTTCGACACGTGTTAAACGAAGAAATACAAGCAGTGACAGGCATACAACGTACAGAAACATTGATTTCTTTAGAGGAAAGCATTAAAAGGCAAATTGAATTGTAGTTCAATTTGCCTTTCCTGTAAATCTTTTAACCATTAAAAGCGCATCGCCTTATGGTATTTAAAGCTGCTGCAATGGTTCAAATCAATTGCAGTCCGTATTAAAATTATCAGAGAAATAGTGTAGCCATTAATAATAACAGAGAAAAATTTCACAAAAAACAAGGACTAGTATCCAATAAAAATCAAAACCGACTTCAAAAATAATTAGCCTTTATTTAAATTTATTTTTCAAAGCCTCCAATTTCATTTGTAAATCACCCTCCGGCAATGGTTTTGAATTTCCTTCTTTACGGGCCTTATCTGCAGGCTTAGCAGGAAATTTCGACTTCACCTGATCAGATTTCCCTGCGTTATACACCGGTTTATTAAAACTTCTTGCTTTCACCTCTTGTTTATCTGTCGCTTTAGCACGAGGCTTATTAGCCACTTTTCCGGTCTTCATAGACAATGAAATCCGCTTTCGCGCTACATCAATCTCCATAACGGTAACTTCAACTTTTTGATGAACTTTTACCACATCATTAGGATTGGCAACAAACTGATCAGAAAGCTGGCTGGTATGTACCAATCCATCCTGGTGGACACCGATATCTACAAAAGCGCCAAAATTGGTAATATTAGTAACAATACCCGTAAGTTTCATGCCTAATTTTAAATCTGCAATTTCATTTACCCCCTCGGCAAAGCTAAAGACCTCAAACTGTTCGCGCGGATCCCTTCCCGGTTTAGCCAATTCGAGCATAATATCTGTCAGCGTAGGTAAACCCACCTTTTCATTAACATATTGCTGCAATTTAACCTGTTTCTGTTTCTCTACATCCTTCAAAAGATCTTCCATAGAACAACCTAAATCCGCAGCCATTTTATTAATCAGCGGATAACGTTCCGGATGAACACCACTCGCATCAAGAACAAGGGCCGCATTTCTAATGCGAAGAAAACCCGCAGCCTGTTCAAAAGCTTTATCACCCAAACGGGGAACCTTTTTTAAACTTTCTCTGTTTTTAAATGCACCATGTTCATTTCTATAAGCAACAATATTTTGTGCCAACTGAGGGCCTAAGCCAGAAACATAGGCTAATACTTGCTTAGAAGCCGTATTCAACTCCACCCCCACTGCATTTACACAGCTCATTACGGTATCATCTAAAGATTGCTGCAATTTATTCTGATCTACATCGTGCTGGTATTGGCCTACCCCAATAGATTTGGGATCAATTTTCACCAATTCAGCAAGTGGATCCATTAAACGGCGACCAATAGAAACCGCTCCCCTTACGGTAATGTCTTTATCTGGGAACTCTTCCCTTGCCACATCAGATGCGGAATAAATAGAAGCCCCATTTTCATTGACCATCACAATGATAACCTCGGGAATGGCCAGACCACGTATAAAAAGTTCGGTTTCCCTGCCCGCAGTACCATTACCAATGGCAATGGCTTCTATTTCATATTTAGCACAAAGCTTTTCAATGCAATCAGCGGCATTTTTAACGTTACCCTGCCCTGTATGCGGGTAAATATTTGTGTTTTCTAACAATTTGCCCTGTTTATCTAGGCAAACCACTTTACAGCCAGACCGGAAACCAGGATCAATGGCCAATACATTTTTTTGTCCAATTGGTGCAGCCAATAATAATTGCCTTGCATTTTCAGCAAACACTCTTATTGCTTCTTCATCAGCTTTTTCTTTCGAGAAAGCACGCAACTCAGTAGCCATAGCCGGTGCAAGCAAACGTTTATATCCATCCTGAATAGCTAATTGAACCTGTTTAGCATTTTCATTATGCCCTTTAAGGAATTGTTTTTCCAACAAAGCAATAGCGGGCTCTTCAGGGGGCTGGACATCAAGTTTTAAAACACCTTCATTTTCAGCACGACGCATGGCAAGGACACGGTGCGATGGGGCAGATTTGACTGCTTCTGACCAATTAAAATAATCTTTATATTTGATTCCTTCGGCTTCTTTTCCGCTCACCACGGCAGACTTAAAAACAGCCTGCTGCTGAAAATATTTACGCATTGCAGTCCTGGTATCAGCATTTTCATTCACCAACTCTGCAATAATATCCCTGGCACCAGCAAGGGCTTCCTCAACCGAGGCTACACCCAAATCCGCATTCAAGAATTTTAAAGCCTCCGCATTTGGAGCCGTATTTCCCTGTTCTAAAATCAATAAAGCCAAAGGCTCCAAACCTTTCTTTCTGGCTTCAGAAGCCCTGGTTTTTCGCTTAGGTTTATAAGGAAGGTAAATATCTTCTATTTCAGAAATAGTTAAGGCAGCTTTAATTTGGGCCTCCAGCTCAGGATTCAGTTTACCTAAGGCGGTTAAAGCTTTTAAAATAGCATCCCTCCTTTTATCTAAATCACGTAACTGCTGGAACCTGTCGCGGATAAGAGCAACCTGCACTTCATCCAGACTTCCGGTTACTTCTTTCCTGTATCGGGAAATAAATGGTACGGTTGCCCCTTCATCTAATAATTCGATGGTAGCCAGAATTTGTTTTTCTGTTATCCCTAGTTCAACAGCAATACTTTTTGAGTGGTGACTCATATTACACTAAATTAAAATAAAAAATCCCGAACGACCAATGGTCTTCGGGATTATATAATGTTGGTTAATCAAATAACTATTTTGCTACGTACATTACTTCTTTAACTGCTTTCACAACACGTTCCGCATTTGGCAAACTAGCTGCAATTAAGGTAGGCGCATAAGGAAGCGGAACATCAGCACAAGTAATACGCAATACTGGCGCATCAAGGTGATCGAAAGCATTTTTCTGAACATTGAAAGCTATTTCTGAAGAAATAGAAGCCAATGGCCATGCCTCTTCAACAATCACTAAACGGTTAGTTTTTTTAACCGACTCCACAATAGTTGCATAATCAATAGGGCGAACAGTACGTAAATCAATTACTTCTACACTAATACCTTCTTTAGTCAACTCTTCCACTGCAGGGTTTACTACACGTGTCAGCATTTTACCAAAAGTAACTAAAGTAACATCAGTACCTTCTTTAACAATATTGGCTTTACCAATAGGGATGTAATACTCCTCCTCAGGCACTTCGCCCTTATCACCGTACATTACTTCAGATTCCATAAAAATTACGGGATCAGGATCAAGGATAGCTTGTTTTAGCAAACCTTTAGCTTCGTAAGGAGTAGAAGGAACTACAACTTTTAAACCAGGACAGTTAGCGAACCAGTTTTCAAAGTTTTGACTGTGTTGTGCACCTAATTGTCCTGCATTACCTGTAGGACCACGGAAAACGATCGGGATAGAAAACTGACCGCCACTCATGGATAGCATTTTGGCAGCACCGTTAATAATCTGATCTATGGCAACCAAAGAGAAGTTAAAAGTCATAAACTCTATGATTGGAACTAATCCGTTCATTGCGGCACCAATACCAATACCTGTAAAACCAAGCTCGGCAATAGGGGTGTCAATAATGCGTTTGTCGCCAAACTCATCCAGCATACCCTGGCTCACTTTGTATGCACCATTATATTGCGCCACTTCTTCACCCATCAGAAATACGTTTTCATTTTTGCGCATTTCTTCATTTAAGGCTTCACGTAAGGCTTCTCTAAATTGAATCTCTCTCATTGTATATTCAAATATTAACTGGAGCAAATATAAGTATTGTAATCTAATTCTAAAGTAGTGTTTTAATTACAATTGTTTTCCTGTACTTTCTCCAAAATGCAGGATGTTACCATTGTTGTCTAAAATTGAAAATTGTCTCCTTTCCCAAGGCATTGTTTTCAACGCCCCATTCGGATGAATCACGCCCTGAGCCTCATATAAAGCATAAAGTTCATCTACCGAAGTGACATTAACATAACAGCCGGTATTTTTTGGAATTGCCTCCTCTTGTGTAGGCCAAAAATGAATAAAAACACCGTCTTTGCTCAAAATAAGGTAGCCATCCCAGTTATCATGAAAGGTAAAACCCAATTTCTTTGTATAGAATTCAATGGTTTGAAGCGCATTTAACGACGCTAGAATTGGTATTGCAGTTTTTAGCATTTGATTTTTTTTAAATTCCACATAAAGTTACATAAGGAGAATAAGTAAAACTAGTTTCCACAGTAGTTGGTATAAAAGGAATATTTTCATCGAATAATTCTGCCAACTTTAAACGCAACATTTCAATAAATTCACCTTTTATAGCCTGCAATCTTTCGCCGTTTAGTTGTGTTTTATCGCTGGAATCTATAAATAAAGACCCTTCCTTGCGCATTTTTCTAACACTATAAATGTTTGGCTCCACCCATTCTTTGGCATTAGCCTGCTCAAATACATGTGTATAAAAAAGTGTTTGTAGCAATGCTTTATTTTGGTTGTTACCATTGGTGTCAAAAACATCAGCTATAGAACTAAACTTTAAATCGTCATTGCCTGTTTTATAATCTACAATACGAACAACGCCATTTTTCTGATCGATCCTGTCGATGATACCGAATAAGGTTATAGATTTCGGTGCACCGTTGACCTCAAATTTAAAGGCGATCTGATCTTTCTTTTCAAGGGAGATTATTTGAAATGGGGCATGGTTTTCATCATAATCTAAAATGATATTAGCATATTCTTCCACAATGGCCAGCACCACTTTCTGCATGCCATTGTGTGCTACGGCGTGGTTTTCATTGTTAAAAACTATTTTAGCAAAAGCCCTTTCTGCTAAAGCAGGTAGGTTTTTACGCTGTTGTTTAATGCGCTCTTTAGAAATTTCAGGATGAGTAAGTACCAATTCCCGGTAAAAAGTTTCTAAGATCCAATGCAACATTAAACCAATAATATTAGCCTCAACATTTTCAGCAACCTCTTTCGGCTCTTCAATTTTGGCAACATATTTATAAAAAAACTGCAAAGGACAATTGATATAGGTAGTTAATGCAGTTGCCGATAAACGTATTTCGCCAGTTAGGTATTTATTTAAAATACCCATCACCTGAGGATCCTTCTTTATCTCCACTTTTATTTTACTTTCTGTAGAGATATTTTGCTGATGCTGAAGGTAATTGAACTGATAGCCACTTTCATATTCCAGTTGCCTTAAAAAACGGCTTGGTTCACCAGTATTGTTATCGTCAGTCTGCGCATTATAGACAAGACTAATTTTTTCTGCACGCTGCAGCAGGCGGTAAAACATATAGGCCGAAATGGCATCCTGATTTTCGATAACCGGCAATCCATGCGCCCTGCGGATGCTATCAGGAATAAAACTCGGCGAAATATTAATTTGAGGTAAAACACCTTCATTAACCCCCAAAATATAAACCTGCTCAAAATCAAGGTTCCTGCTTTCCAACAAACCCATTACTTGTATGCCTTGGAGTGGCTCGCCAGCCAAAGGAACGGAAATACTTTGTACAGCGCGCTGAATTATTGAAAGGACAAATGGGAGTTCATTGGTATGATCGGCAGCATTTAAATGAGTATTTAAAGCATCATGAAGGCGATTAAGTTCTTTTATAACAGCTACAAACAATTCGGTTTCGGTTTGTTTCAGGATCTTATTTTCCAGCTGCTGCTCCAAAACATATTTCAGCACCTTTTGTAAGGCAAGCGTGGCCGCAGCCGCACTGCTCACTTTAGAAAAAAACAACTCAAACAAGCCTTTCTGCCCTGTTAACCTTAAAACAGGCACTTCCACTAATTGCTCAGCAATTAATTTCAACTGAATCTTATCTCTGGTATGCGCTGAAATGCCGGTTAAAGGATGTGACAAAAATGCCTCCACCTCTTTAAAGTTCACAGAAAGCTTATCATCTGCCATTTGGGTTTGCACAGAAAGCCATAAATCTGCGAGACCGAAAATAGAAGAAGCAACCAATGGATAGCCCATGGTGACATTTAAATTCAAAGCATGACGCTCCAGCCCTAAGTTAAAATGCGTAGGAATAGTCTGTAGCACGGGTAAAAGCAAACTTTCATCAGCAAGGATAATTGCCACTTTACCGGGTCCATCATTATTTTCAATTAAAGGATAATCCTTTTGTAAAGCCTGATCCAATATTTTGGCTTGTGCTGTTTGTCCTTGCGTTTGATAAACGTCAATAGTTTTTATTGTTGCCTTAATCAGGGTCTTGCTTTCTCCTAAAGCATTATGTAAACCAGTTTTCTCTAAGTTTTTACGCAAGAATAATCCCGCTTCCTGAATTTTATCAGCAATATAATAGGTGTCAATATCAAAATAAAACAAAGCTTTACCTTGATTTTGCCATAGCTTAAATACCAAAGCCTCTGCCTGTGTAAGGGCATTGAAACCTACGAACACCAGTTTGCCATCTATAAAAGGCTGAATAAAATCTGGCACAGTAGCCAGCCCCGTTGCCAACTGGCGATACACCTGTCCCATTGTAATCAGTCCTTTTTCTTTTAAGGCAGCGTGAAAAGCATGGTACAGATCAGGCATACGCCGCCACATTTTTATAAACTGTTCCTGTTGCCTCTTTTGTTTACCCTCCGAATAAGAGCGCCAGAAGTCTTTCAGAAACTGTTGCTGCTCTGCTGTTAAATAATCAAACTGGTGATCAATTTCAGCAATATCTTCCAACTCCTTAAATAATTTATCAGCGTCAACCAGGTCATTATCGATCTGTGAAAAGTCACTCAGAATAATGCGGGCAATAGGATAAAACTGATGGAGTTCCATTACATTACTTCCAGAAAGTTTTAATAGCTTATTGTATTGCTGGTAGAGTGTAAAAAACTGGGTAAAGGAATCGGCGATTTTTAAATTGGTAGAAAGCGCAAAAAACTCCTGTATAGTAAAAAAAGAAGGGCTCCAGAACGGTTTTTTGATAATGTCTGCCAGGTGATTTTGTAAATAAGCTGCAGGGCGTTTATTGTTAAAAATGATGGCAGTATGTTGTAAATTATCCTTCAGTTGCGCTACTAAATCTTCGGCTACTTCTTTTAAAAATGGTTTCATCATGAGGTATAAATGCTTAACCTTTAAACTAATTTTAATTTTCCTGTTACGGCATAAAACAAATACGTTTTAACCTGAGCATAACCCATTGCCAATAACAGACTTTTATAATGATCTACTTGTTCAATATGTTTATTACTTTCTTCAAGTGTAAACTTATAATCAATAATGGTAACCCCTTCATCGGTAATTAACACTTTATCTGGCCTATAGCTTTTACCATGGGTATCAATAATGGTCTGCTCTGTAAGGCTGTATTTACTGCTACCTAAAACACTTTGTAAATCAGGGTTTTCCAGCACAGCTGAGGCCCGCGTTTTAAATCCCGGCAATTCTACTTCCTTAAAAAGCCCGTCGGCAAGCATTTTGTTGAGTACACCATCAATTTCAGTGCTTTGTGAGGCATTGGCTAAAACCTCATGTAAAATACTTCCCGATCGACCAGCATCGTTACCAATCAAAAGATCGAGGTTAGCATTTTTCAGCCCAGCGTCAAATATCTTAGTTAGGCGGTTAGAAACAGGGTAATTTTCTAGTTCAATAAAGGTGTCTTTTTCTATGGAGGATGGCTGTTCCACTACAGGCTCATCAATAACGTAACCATCTACTATATCAATTTCTTCGCCAAGGGCTCTGATCAGTAAATCGCCAATATTGGTGAGTGTATCAGCCTTTTTCCATGGTGCACTAAGGAATAAGTACTCTTTAGAACGTGTAGTAGCAACATAAAGCATATTCAGAGCATCCATATTGTTAAAGAGCAGTTCTTCGAAATAATGCTTGGCTACGGTTGAATTACCAAGTTCTTTGTTATACTTTAAAGGAATACTTTGGAGATGATGGTAAGGTGTATCGGCTGCAGGAACCCAGAAAATACTGTTGGTTTTTCCATTGATGTCCCAATTACAAAAGGGCACAATAACAGCTCTAAAGGCAAGGCCTTTTGATTTATGAATGGTTACTACCTGTACAGCATCTGCATTTTCTGAAGAAGGCAAGGTTTTTCTAATGCCCTCTTCTTCCCAAAAACGCAGAAAGGCAGTAATACCTTTTTCCCCCTGGCGTGAAAAATTACCAGCGAAATCCCTGATGGCAAAAAGATAGGGCAAATGTTCTTTATGGTAGTTCAAGCCATAAGCTTCCATAATTTTCTCCATTAGTTCTGGTAAAGGCTGCTGCATCCAACTTTGCCAGTTCAAGCATAAGTCATGCGGCAAAACTGCTGTTAATTGTGCTAGTTTTTTGAACTTCAAACCAAAATAATGTTGCGTTTCAACCACCGAACCTTGTAAACGGCTATACAAACTAATTGCATTGGCTTTATATAAAGCGGTATTTTCTGCTAATCCGGCCAGAATTTGAAGGGTATTTAAAATAAGTTTAACCGCACTGTTGTTACCAACTAAAAGCGCTTCGCCAGAAATTACACTGATACCATTTTCTAACAAAGCTTTTACTGCGGCTATGGCTTCGGCATTTTTCCGGACCAAAATGCAAATGTCCTTTCTTTGGTATTTTTTTACCTCCAGCAACGCTTTAACTTCTTCCAGCATTTTAGCAATGGCTAATTCTGTAAAAGTATATTTAGGCTCCCCTTCCTCATTTTTCAAAACCATGCACTTAATGGTTCCACCTTTAAGTGTTTTAGGAGTAATTTTTTGTGTTGCACCGGCATATACATCACTTACAATATGATCAAAGCCCTGATTTTTCCACCAGGGTAAAACATCATTATTCACCTCCAGCCCTCCTATTGTTTGGTTTAACTGCAATTGTAATAATTGTGGCAGCGCTTTAAACAACTGGTTATTAAACTGGATAATATTTTCCGTACTACGGTAGTTTTCTTCCAGGCTGTCATCCATAATATGATGCTCGCCCAAATCTAATTTTGCTTGCTGGTGCAGAATGTTCCAGTCGCCATTTCTCCAACGGTAAATTGATTGTTTGGTATCGCCAACGATCAGGTGATCTATAAATTTCTCACTTGGTGCTGCCATGGCATTGCTGAGCAAGGATTTAAAACTACCCCATTGATTGGCTGAAGTATCCTGGAATTCATCAAACAAGAAATTGCGGTAAAAACTGCCCATTTTTTCCCAAATAAAAGAAGGGTTATCACCGGCATCATCAGTAATACCCTTCAAGATGTTTTGTGCATCGCTAATTAAAAGGTTAGGACTTTCATCACGATAACTTTTCAATAAACCAGCCATTTCTTGCATTAAACGGAGGTAATATAGGTTTTTATTAAATCCTTGTGCTAAAATATAAGCTGCATGACCATCCTGATAGAAATCGATTAATTTCTTTAAACAAGGATTCATTTCTTCATAAAGCGAACTATCTTTTCCTTTCTGCAGCCATTCTTCAGGTTGATCGATCAACTTATACAAGCTTTGTATTTTATTGAAATCACCATCTAAAATTTTCTTTAAATTGAGCAATGGCGATCGTGATTTGCCTTTTAAAATTCCTGTATCTATGTCCAAAACCTGGAAAATATCCAATGCATCTTTTGCGCATTCCTTTATTGCGGTCTCAAATACTTCAATACTTTGACGGGTAAGCAGCTGATAATCGCTAAATACCTGATCCATATCTGCAATGAGGCTTAAATTTTCCATTGCCTTTTCAAAAGGTTGGTAGCGTTCCTTAAAAATCTCACCTGTCAGGTCTAAAAGTTCTCGGCGGTAGTTCCAGCTTACATTATTATTAATGCGGTCTTTAGCTAGGTTAATGATCCATTGCAACAATTGAGGCTGTTCATCTAAAGCTTTATCCAGCTTGTCGGCAAGTGCATTTTTCACCTTATCATAATTCATTTCTAAACCGTAACCAGCGTCCAGCCCTAATTCAAAAGCGAAACCACGGATTACTTTTTGCACGAACCCATCAATAGTACTGACGGAAAAACGACTGTAATCATGAAGAATTTTCCGGTATATATTATCTGCCTGTTGCTTCAAAGTTTGCGGACTGAGATCTGCATGTGCTTTTAAAACCAGGGTTCTATAATCATTGATTTTATTAGATTGATCTCCCTCTGCCAAACCACGTAATACTTCCAAAATACGGGTTTTCATTTCTTCTGTGGCCATATTGGTAAAGGTTACCGCCAGAATTTCCCTATATTTATTCTCGCAGCTAAAAAGCAGGACAAGATAGTGTACCGTTAGGCTAAAGGTTTTGCCTGAGCCAGCAGAAGCTTGAAGTATTTTTAATGGTTTGGGCATGCTAGAAGTATTTTTTTAAAGGTATTTCTTTAAACCTATAATAAAGAGATAAAATTACAGTTGGTAAAATTATTTTCATCAATTAAATTGGAGAAAAATAATTACGTTTATAAAACAAATAATTCAAGAAAATATGCCGTTGATAACGCCCTTAAGACAAGACATTGAAAATCCAGTTCTCGTTAAAAAGTACAGTGCAAGTCTCCGCATGTGGCATTGGGCGAATAGCCTAGTAATTTGCGGCTCTTTATTAACTGTTTTATTGAATTCAACCTTGCTGGATGTTCCAGCCAATACCGCTTATATTAAAAGCCAACTGGAAGAATCGGGAACGGTAGTAACTGAAAAACAGGCCTTTTCTGCTGCTCATGGGCTGGAGGATAGGGTTTGGGACATACACATTTACTTCGGCTATGCCTTGGCAGCGCTCCTACTTTTCAGGTTGGTTACAGAATTGTACACCCGTAAAGATCAAAAGTTTTTAAAGAAACTTAAAGCTGCCTATCAGGATTATTTTGTTTTCAAAAAAAACCGCTATTTAGCACGTCATGAACTTTTTGTGAAAGTTTTATATGCACTTTTTTATGGCCTGCTTTCCATTATGGCTGTTACCGGTTTAGCAATGGCTTTTAAACAAGAACTGGGCATTGGAAAAGAGTTCAATCATAGCATAAAAGAATTTCATGGTTTTTGTATGTACCTGATTCTAGCCTTTATTGTATTACATGTGGCTGGGGTATTTTTAGCAGAGAGAAAAGATAGTAGAGGAATTGTATCAGACATGATAAATGGTGGACGTCAAACTGAATAGTTTCTTTACTATCTTTTCCCTTAAAGTCTTTTAATAAGGCATTCCGTATTTAAAGAATTCATTAACGCTTACTGGTAACCTGCCAGTTGCAATGAGCTGATTTTTGAATACTGCAGCAGCCGCTTTTTGCATAAAATCTTCTTTCTGATAAGCAACCAACAAAGCTTTGCTTTGTTCCAGCCCTGGCCATTGTGATAAGTTATAAGGATTACCAAATAAAGCAAAAACAGCATTTTTCTGTGCCATGTCTTTTATAAACATTTTAAGGTCACCACTTAAAGCCATTCCATTACCTGGGCGGGTACGAGAATCATGGATTCCAATAATCACCTGGTCAAACAGACCGAGCTCTTTCAATACCTTTGCTATAGCGTTGGCATTGGCGTTTTTATCTAACGTGTAAAAGATAGAATTTTGGTAATAGCTACCTAAATCTTTCTGAAAGGTCGTTACATCAGTGGTGCCGATACTGATAATCACGGTCCTTTTTTCTTTAGCCAAAGTTTTTATATAATCCTGACCACGAACTAAAGTCATCGCTGCATTTGCCAGTTCTTGTACCAATGCGATACTTTCAGGTCTGTTTACTTCTGCAGCAACATTTTGTTCATTTAAAGTTTTTTTAGCATTTAAACCAACCCAATATTTGGCCATCAAAATTTTCTTTACACTTTGGTCAATTTGGTCCATGCTGATTCTCCCAGATCGAACAGCTTTACGTACCAATTTAATTGCACGGTCGCTATTTTGCGACAATTCTAGAATATCGTTACCAGCAATAATTCCCATCACATCCGCTTCACCATCTTTAAAGTATTTTACTACCCCTTTCATTTCCATGGCATCAGAAATAATAAGGCCTTTAAAGCCCAATTCTTCTTTTAAAATACCAGTTACAATAGGTTTTGATAAAGTTGAAGGAATATTTGGGGTATTATCCAAAGAAGGAATATTCATGTGTGCGATCATTACTCCTGCAGCACCAGCCATAATGAGTTCTCTAAAAGGATAGATTTCCAGGCTGTCCAAGCGTTCTTTAGTAAAAGTTAGCTGAGGCAAATCATAGTGAGAATCCACATCAGTATCTCCATGTCCAGGAAAATGTTTAATGCTTACTAATAAACCTCCATCCTGCATACCTTTCATATAGGCACCGCCTTTAGTAGCTACATTGTATTTATTTTCACCAAAAGAGCGGTAATTAATGACAGGATTATTGGGGTTATTATTGACGTCTACATCTGGTGCCAGGTTCATGTGCATACCAATTCGCTTGTAGTCTTTTGCCACTTCCAACCCCATTTTATAAATCAGGTTATTGTCCTGAATAGCACCTAAAGTCATCTGATAAGGATAAGAAATGGTGCTGTCTAAACGCATCCCTAAGCCCCACTCGCCATCAGAAGTAATAAGCAAAGGTACTTTTGATAGGGATTGATATTTATTTGTCAATATAGTTTGTCTGCCAGGACCACCTTGAAAAAACACAAGACCACCAATCTTTTCTTTTTTAATAACCATGCCAATTGAATCTTCGTAGGCCTTTGTAGAATTAGTTAACCCTCTAACAAAAAACATTTGTCCAATTTTCTGACGTTTGTTTAAATTATTAAAAACAGAATTTACCCATTTGTTAGGTTCTGATAAAGTTTCAATGTATGATTTTTTTTGAGCCTGAACAGTAGAAGCGATGGCTAATGCAATAAGGGTATAAAGAGAAAGATGTTTGATGTTCATTCGTAAGGATACGGTTAATTGAAAATATGTATTTGGGGCAAAGTTAATCAAAACTCCTAATCCCCAAATTATAATTTCAATGCCGTAAGATAAAGCAGCTATGTAAGCTTTTTAAAGATATTAGAAACAACTAAATCTATGTCATTAATGGCATTTTCCGGATTTTTAACTTCACCTTCTGCCCAGCCTCTCCAGATCACTTTTTTTGTTTTGCGATCTATCAAATCGATGATGATACTACCTTCTTTAATTTTAATTTTTCGGGCTTCATTACCCACATAAATGGGCATAGGATCAAAATAAGAATAATACATGTATGCCCTGCCGCGGTAGTAACCAACCCTGGGACTTAACCGATATGGCGGTTGGTAGTAGATTGGTTCATTATAATATTTAACCTGATTTTCAACTACGGCAGTATAACGAACCAAAATATCAGGATTGGCATTATCTAATTTCAAGCCCCTGTTTTCAAGTTCCTTACTGGCAGCATCCACAATTCTATCTGTAGCGATATCATTGTTGTAAACATTGGTTGACTTAGATTGCCCTTCTGGAATCCAGGCATAGGTATGATAGTTTTGAGTGGTTAAGGGCTTATTGCTAACTGCATAATAGTTGTAAGAAGAACATGCTGATAATACAAAAGTTATTGTAAGCAGCATTAAACAATGTTTTTTCATAAGTTTAACTCCTTTCTGGAAGTGAATTGTAACCCCCTGATTACAATTATGGAGACAATTAAAAAGTAAAAAAGTTTAAGTAAAAGGCTTATAATTTAAAACTGTGTATTAAATTTAATACAATTCAAATATTTAATTCACAGAATGCATTCTAAACCTAAAAAATACAGAATGCACTGTAAATCAAGCACACAGGAGTTGAGTTCGTTGCGATTCAGTTGTTTTTTTAATTAATGGCACATTTATTTCAAAGAGCTTGCTATAATTAAATTGAATTTTATATGAAAAAGATATTTGTATTGGCCGCAGGCCTATTTTTATTCGCTGGAGCTGTTCATGCACAAAGTCCGATTAAATTTGGTATCAAGGGAGGTTTAAATCTTTCAAACATTATTAAGGATGATGGAAACAATAATTTTGAAACAAAAGTAAATCCAGGTTTCAATGCTGGTATCACCGTTGACATTCCTATTATTGAAAGTATTGCTTTTACACCAGAGTTATTGTATTCAACAAAAGGATATAAATTAACTTCAAATTATGGTGAATTTACACAAACTACTAATTTTATTGATGTGCCTATTTTGGCTAGTATTAAGTTAGGGGGATCAGGATTAAACCTGGTTGCAGGTCCACAGGTTTCTTTTTTATTGTCGACAAAAAACAAATTTAAAACCGACATGGGTCAAATAGAACAACAAGTAAATGAAGATTCAGACAAGTTTAAGAAAAGTCTTGTTGGTGGAGTAATAGGCTTCAGATATGACATCAACAATACCGTTGATCTTCATGGACGTTATGCGTTGGATTTCCAGAAAAACAATGAGAATGCGAGCAGTTCAACTCCAGAATATAAAAACCAGGTATTTTCTGTAGGATTTGGTTATAAATTTTAAAGTATAAGCTCAAATTTCCATTTGACAAAAAGCACTGTTCTTAATTGAATAGTGCTTTTTTGCGTCAGGCTGCGCTTACAATTTTTCCTTTTCGACCCTATGCTAGAACTTCATGTACTCGGGTAATGCCGAAGCCCAGTACCAATTTAATAATTCTGCAGAAAAAAGTTCCGTTTATATAGCAGGGTCAATAGCTACAAGTGCTTTAGCCTCTTCCAAATATTTCACATCAAGAATAAAGATACCACTAATTTCATCAGCTCCAAAGAATCTGCGTAAGCTTTATCGTATTTAGGATTTTTAATTTGCGCAAGAGCACTTAGCCTAATAAAAAACAAAAAGGTGATGAAGCTATCAATTAAAATGGTTAATAATAGAATTATAAATGTTCGATGGGCGGATTACAAAATATTTTCTTTTAAATCAAAATACCCAAAAGTAAGTATTGATGGTGAAAAAGCAGTATAATATCTTTGTATAAGTTCCTTCAAATGACAGCTGATATCCTCCTAGCTTAAGCCGTTCAAACTTCATTTTAATTCTTAAAATCATGAAAACCAAACTACTCTTAGCTGCTGTTTTAATCCTTGTAACAGTTCAGCTCCATGCACAAGAACGTTCAGCCTACCGCGCAGGGTACCTGCGTTTAGGAGTAAATATTTTAGGAGACCCCCTTCTTAATGCCCTCTCACCTAAGGACAATATATTTGAAGGCAGGTATGGTGCTTCAAGTGGTTATGTATTGGAATTAGGCCGAATCTTTTATTTTGGAAAAAAAAATAGTAAAAGTTTCGCTAAGCTTGGACTTGATTGGACCTTTTTATCTTTGAACTATAATAAAATGGATAAATGGGAGGAGTATGGACAAAAATCAGGGGCAAAAACCCTAAGCATTTCAGGTCAAAAAATTGCCGCTTCTGGTTCCAGTAAACTCGGGCCTGTACTCTCTTTGAATCTTTTTGAGAAAGTTGTGGTGGATGCAAGGGTACAAATTGCACCGACAGTTCGCTTTTTTGATTTTGCATATAGTGAAAATCAGGGCATGACAAATCAGCGCTATTTTAATTTCATCAATTATAGCGGAGAAAAAGAGGTTGATGGATTTGATGCAAAAAGTTTAAATAACAGGCTCGCTTTTGGTGTTGCCAGAAGTGCTGGGGTAACTTTACGTCGCAAAGGGCTCGGTATATCTGCTGATTATATTAAAGGCAATGTAAAAAGTACCTACGATGCTTATGATCATTCGCAACGCAGTAATGGGAAAGAGAAAATTAAATCCAAAACTTTACAATTCACTTTAAACTTTACGTTTTAGCTAAAAACTTTAAAATGATTCACAAAGGCCAGCCCGACTTTAAATTTTGGCCTTTGTGAAATAATGTTTTGCTTGTGGTAAATTAAAATTTAATGCGAATCTCTAGCTACTTTACTTCCTGATTTGCCTTTTAGAAAATCAAAATCAGCACCCAAATGGGCTTGCTCCACATGCTTTTGATAGAGATGAGTGTATCCCCTGGTCTCCATACCAAATCCAATAGCACCTTCCAGAGCTTTCTTTCTGTTGGTGATCTGCTCATCAGTCAAGTCCACATTTAATGTTCTATTCTGCACATTAAGTTTAATTACATCACCGGTATGAATGATACCCAAAGTACCGCCAACTGCCGCTTCAGGAGAAACATGTAGTATAACGGTTCCAAAGCCAGTACCACTCATTCTTCCATCGGAAATTCTTACCATGTCCGTAACGCCTTTAAGCAAGAGTTTTTTAGGTATACTCATATTTCCAACTTCTGGCATGCCTGGATAACCTTTTGGACCCACATTTTTTAAAACAAGGATACTATTTTCATCAACATCGAGATCTGGATCATCAATACAGGCTTTAAAATCTTCAATGCTTTCAAAAACCACGGCCTTGCCTTCATGATTCATTAAACGATCCGTAGCCGCTGAAGGTTTAATTACTGCACCATTTTCACATATATTTCCCTTTAAAACCACAATTCCAGAAACCGGATTAAAAGGCTCCGCTACTGTGGCAATTACATCCCTGTTTAAACACCTACTATGTTCGAAATTCTCTCCTATTGTTTTCCCGTTTACAGTTATAGCCTCCAGGTGTAAATGATTTTTTAATTCTTTTAACACTGCAGGTATGCCCCCGGCATAATAAAGATCTTCCATGAAATATTTACCGGAAGGTTGTAGATTAACAATTAAAGGGATGTCTGGGCAGGTTGCCTCAAAATCTTCCAGTTTCAAATCTATGCCTATCCTACCTGCAATAGCCAGTAAATGAATCACGAAGTTTGTAGACCCTCCAATAGCTGCATTAGTGATCATCGCATTTTCAAAAGCCTCCCTAGTGAGTATATCTGAAAGTTTGAGGTCTTTTTTCACCATTTCTACAATTCGCATTCCTGATAAATGTGCCAAAACCTTTCTCCTAGAATCTGCAGCAGGAATAGCTGCATTTTCTGGCAAAGATAAGCCTAGCGCTTCCACCATGCTTGCCATTGTTGAGGCTGTACCCATTACTGCACAATGCCCCTGACTTCTACACATACATGCTTCAGCAACAGACAATTCCTCCTGACTCATCGTACCCGATCTTTCTGCTTCACTAAATCTCCAAATATCTGTAGTTCCAATATCTTTACCCTCATATTTCCCTGTTAGCATGGCTCCACCGGAAACTACAATTGTTGGCAAATCCACACTGCATGCACCCATAACCAAAGAAGGTGTGGTTTTATCACAACCACAAAGCAGTACCACACCGTCCAGTGGATTTGCACGAATGGATTCTTCCACGTCCATGCTAACCAGGTTTCTAAATAGCATTGCTGTAGGTTTCATCAATGTTTCCCCTAAAGACATCACCGGAAATTCAACTGGAAATCCCCCTGCTTCATATACCCCTCTTTTTACAGATTCTGCCAACTCCCTAAAATGAGCATTACAAGGAGTAAGTTCAGACCAGGTATTACAGATTCCGATTACAGGCTTCCCTTCAAATTCATGAGCAGGGATGCCTTGATTTTTCATCCATGCCCTATAAATAAACCCATCTTTACCTTTACGTCCAAACCAGTTAGCGCTTCTTAAACCTTCTTCCATAGCAGATATTTTTTTATAATTTTCCCATTCAATACTTGTATAAACAGATTTATAAATGGATATTTTCTAAATTACAAATTAATAAAGGCATACACAAACACTCCTTTGAAGAAAAAATATTATTTTAAATTAACGCCTGCACTTTTTTGCCAATCGTTTACTCCTACAAGTATTGGAGATAGCCCAATTACAAGCATTAGATTTGAAAACTGCGCAGCTATTTTAATGGCATTAATAAAAAGGTTATGCTTATACCAAATTATAAGCCTGGGCAAATTTCATGGTATCATAATTATTTTTAAGACACAATTTACTCCGCAAGTTTCGGCGGTGAGTATCCACTGTTGCAGGAGAAATAAAAAGCCTGCAAGATATTTCTACGGAATTCATTCCTAAAGCAACACAACTCAGTACTTCCTTTTCACGTTTAGTAAGTTTAAGAAATAACGGGGAATTTTCCCTGAAAAAGCTAAGTTCTTCCATCAATCGGCTTACTTTTATGGTAATATGATGTGCAGGATCAATGTTACTTGCTAAAGTTATGATGTGAGTAGGCTGACCTGACTCATTTCTACAAAATACTTGAGTATTACTTGCAAACAAGATCCATTCCTTATTAAATTGGTTTCGAATTTGTTGGAAATAACCAACGGAATCACTCGTATTAGATTTAATTAAACAGACAATTTTAGAAACATAATCATTGCTCTCTTCTAGATTAAAATACTTAGAGCGGTATTGTTCAATATTCAACTCTTGAAGCTCCTCCACACCTATACCTAAGCGATCCAAACCAAGTTTGTTCATATAGATTACTTTTAAATCCAATGCGCTATGAATTACAACTACCGCAGGTATTTCATCCGCAATTAGCTTTATCATTGCTACACGCTGGTCAAAATTTTGATGCGAAAGAGTGCCTTTACTTTTCATATTACTAAATCTCTAAAGTACAAAAATTTAAGTATTTAATAATCGCAACTATCTATAATTTAAAATAAATAAATTTAACAATCTAAATATCGTATACAAACGAATATCGTCAACTAAAGGTGTTTGAATGAAAAACCCATATTTGCAAAATTTTGCAAAAGAATTCTTGAAAAGTCAAAGTTTTTCATACCTTACGACCAAACTTTAGGGGTGTCCTTTGCGGACTGAGATAATACCCTTTGAACCTGATGCGGTTAGTACCGCCGAAGGGAAAAGTGAAAGCAACCCTATGTGTTGCTTTTTCCTTCCTATACGGGCCATTCCTATCGTTGTTATTTTAAACAAGCAGAATGGAAATTACCGTCAATCAAAAAATTCATTTAGTTCCTGAAAAATGCAGTATAGCACTATTGCTTTCTGATGTTCTTTGTCAGTCTGGAGCAGGTTTGGCTGTGGCTATCAATCTTTCTATTGTTCCAAAAATAAGCTGGGAGGAGACTTTGCTTCATCCTGGCGATCAGGTGTTCATTATAAAAGCCACTCCCGGTGGATAAAAAAAAAACAATTATGAAAAAAGAGCCAATTACAACCGACCACACCATTACCACTACCCCTTTTGCCGCCTCCCGAAAAATCTTTGTTAAAGGTAAACTGCATGACATCAATGTTGCAATGCGGGAAGTTTCGCTTAAGGAACCCAATTTACCAGTAACCATTTATGACACCAGTGGCCCTTACACAGACATGAATGTGACTGTTGATGTAAAAAAAGGTTTATCCCGCTTGCGCGAACAATGGATTGTTGACCGGGGCGATGTGGAACAATTAGATCAGATTTCTTCGGCCTATGGAAAGCAACGGCTGGATGATGAAGCACTCAACCTACTGCGCTTTTCGAACTTAAGCAAACCTTACCGGGCAAAACCAGGGATGAATGTTTCGCAAATGCATTATGCAAAAAAAGGGATCATAACACCCGAAATGGAATATATAGCGATTAGAGAAAATCAGCGCATAGAAACATTAAAAGAGCAATTGCATGGAGATGACGAGGCCTTGATCTATCAGCACAAAGGACATAGTTTTGGTGCCAATACCCCACAAGGTTCTATAACACCTGAATTTGTGAGACAAGAAGTAGCATCTGGCCGAGCCGTTATCCCATCCAACATCAACCATCCAGAAAGTGAGCCTATGATTATTGGTCGTAATTTTCTGGTAAAGATCAATGCTAATATTGGTAACTCTGCCGTGACCTCAAGCATTGAAGAAGAAGTTGAAAAATCTGTTTGGGCTTGTCGCTGGGGTGCCGACACAGTGATGGATCTTTCTACTGGAAAAAACATTCATGAAACCCGCGAGTGGGTCATCCGCAATTCACCAGTTCCAATTGGAACTGTCCCTATTTATCAGGCATTAGAAAAGGTCAATGGAAAAGCGGAAAACCTTACGTGGGAGATCTTTAAAGACACTTTAATAGAACAAGCCGAGCAAGGAGTAGATTATTTTACCATCCATGCAGGGGTATTATTGAGGTATGTACCTTTAACAGCAAAACGCATTACGGGCATTGTATCCAGAGGGGGTGCTATTATGGCTAAATGGTGTCTTGCCCACCATCAGGAAAACTTCTTATACACTCACTTTGAAGAAATATGTGCGATCATGAAAGCTTATGATGTTGCTTTTTCACTCGGCGACGGATTAAGACCAGGCTGTATTGCTGATGCAAATGATGAAGCCCAATTTGGAGAATTAGAAACTTTAGGCGAATTGACAAAAATCGCATGGAAACATGATATCCAAACAATTGTAGAAGGCCCCGGACATATACCAATGCACCTGATTAAAGAAAATATGGAGAAGCAATTGGCGCATTGCGGAGAAGCACCATTTTATACTTTAGGGCCACTAACTACCGATATTGCCCCTGGTTATGACCATATTACTTCTGCTATTGGCGCTGCAATGATAGGATGGTTTGGCACAGCGATGCTATGCTATGTTACGCCAAAAGAGCACCTGGGCCTACCCAATAAAAAAGATGTTAAGGATGGCGTGATCACCTATAAAATAGCGGCCCATGCAGCAGATCTTGCTAAAGGCCATCCAGGTGCACAATACCGCGACAATGCTTTAAGTAAAGCCCGTTTCGAATTTAGATGGGAAGATCAATTTAACTTATCCCTTGATCCGGATACTGCGAAAGAATTTCACGATGAAACCTTACCTGCCGAAGGTGCTAAAATTGCCCACTTCTGTTCCATGTGCGGGCCAAACTTCTGCTCTATGAAAATTACCCAGGATGTGAGGAATTATGCCAAAGAAAAAGGCTTAACAGAAACAGAAGCCTTATCAAAAGGGATGGAAGAAAAAGCTAAAGAATTTGCACAAAAAGGCAGTGAACTTTATTTGTAAAAAAATGGAAGTCATCGTCATTTCGAATCCAATCGCTGTAGCCAATGAAGCCGAGATTATTAACAACTTATTTGCTGCCGGTCTTAAGCGATTTCACCTCAGGAAACCAGCCTATAGCAAGTTGCAGGTAATAGCATTATTAACGCTTATTCAGGAGAGCTATCATCAGTATATTGCTATACACCAACATCATGAAATAGCAAAAGAATTCGGTATAGCCAGGCTACATTATACAGGACAGCGAATGAAGGACACAAACCCGGAGTTATGGCAAATACAAAAAGAAAATGGGAACACATTAAGTGCCTCTATCCATGAGCTAGGTAGGCTATCAACATTAAACACCTTTGATTATGTGTTTTACGGGCCAGTTTTTAACAGCCTCTCCAAACCCGGGTATAACAGTAAACTGCCACCAGAATTTAGGTTGGTAAAAAATCCAGACACACCCAAAGTTATTGCTTTGGGTGGCATAGATGCTGGAAACTTACAACAAGTTAAGGATAAACAGTTTGATGGAGCAGCAGTTTTAGGTGCAATATGGAATAAGCCAGAACAGGCGCTAGCAAATTTTAAAAAGTTGAATAATGATTGACAAACTGCAATATATATCTCCACCCACAACAAGGTTTTCACCTATTCCTGCCGTAGCAAGTGCTTTAGCAGCAGGATGTAAATGGATACAATTGAGGGTAAAAGACCAACCAGAAAACATGGTGTTGCAATATGCATTAGCAGCCAAAGCACTTTGTGAAGAGTACCAGGCTAAGCTTATTATAAATGACTACCCTGAAATTGCACTTTTAGCAGGCGCTTATGGTGTTCACCTTGGCCTGGTAGACATGCCTGTAAAAGAAGCCCGTTTAATAGTTGGCCAAAAACGCTGCATTGGTGGTACTGCCAATACATTTGAAGACATTCTACAAAAAGTAGTGGCAGGTGTTGATTATATTGGCCTGGGACCTTTTAAGTTCACTTTCACTAAAAAAAACCTAAGTCCGATTGTTGGTTTAGCTGGTTATAAAACCATAATGGAAAAAGTAAAACAAGCAAACATCAGCCTGCCAATTATTGCGATAGGTGGAATTGAACTAGAGGATATTCCATCTTTAATGCAAACAGGGATTTACGGTGTTGCCATATCTGCTGCTTTAACACAAGCCAAAGATCGCAATAACCTAATTAAAAGTATGTATAGGGATTTAAACGCTGACCTATAAAAGATTTATTAAATGACATTCTTAAAAAAACAGCCATGTTAAAAATTGCCGACAAAACTTTCAATTCACGCTTATTTACGGGCACAGGTAAATTTAGTTCCTCCGCTTTAATGGAAGAAGCCCAGCTTGCTTCCGGATCGGAACTGGTAACCGTAGCCTTAAAGCGAATTGATGTAGTAAACACTGATAAAGATATTTTAATCCACTTAAAACATCCCCATATCAATTTATTGCCCAATACATCAGGTGTTAGAAATGCTAAAGAAGCAGTATTTGCTGCACAGTTAGCACGCGAAGCTTTAGAAACTAACTGGATAAAACTAGAAATACATCCTGACCCTAAATATTTAATGCCAGACCCCATTGAAACTTTAAAAGCGACGGAAGAATTGGCGAAGTTGGGTTTTATAGTCTTGCCCTATATACATGCAGACCCAGTTTTATGCAAACGCCTGGAAGATGCGGGAACAGCAGCGGTAATGCCCTTAGGATCTCCTATTGGCAGTAATAAAGGATTAAGAACAATAGACTTTTTAGAGATCATTATCAACCAGAGCAAGGTTCCTGTTATTGTAGATGCCGGAATAGGCTCGCCCTCTGATGCGGCTAAAGCACTAGAAATAGGTGCCGATGCCGTTTTGGTCAATACCGCTATTGCCGTTTCCAGCAATCCCGTACAAATGGCAATCGCTTTTAAATTGGCCGTTGAAGCGGGAAGAATGGCTTTTGAAGCTAAACTTGCTTTACCACTTTCATATGCTGTAGCCAGCAGCCCTTTAACTTCTTTTTTAGATGAGTAATTTCAACACATTTTTTGAGACCTATAATTGGGAACAAACAAAGGCAAGTATTTATGCCAAAACCAGTGCTGACGTAGAAAAAGCGATACATACACAGCGCCGGACTTTAGCCGATTTTGAAGCACTGATTTCACCCGCAGCAGCGCCATATTTAGAACAAATGGCGAAAATTAGTCAGGCTTTAACCCTCCGCCGTTTTGGTAAAACCATCCAAATGTATGTGCCGCTCTATTTATCTAATGAATGCAATAACATCTGTACTTATTGTGGTTTTAGCTACGACAATAAGGTGAGACGTAAAACGCTTTCCCCGATGGAGATTATGCAGGAAGTTGCCGCAATTAAGGCAATGGGTTATGACCATGTACTTTTAGTTACCGGCGAAGCAAACCTAACGGTAAATGTGGCTTATTTTAAAAAAGTATTGGATCTGATTCGGCCGCATTTTTCTCACATTTCGATGGAAGTGCAGCCGCTTGACCAGGTAGAATACGAAGAATTGAAACCTTATGGCTTAAATACGGTACTGGTTTACCAGGAAACCTACCATGAGGAAGATTATAAAAAGCATCATCCCAAAGGAAAAAAATCTAATTTCGAATACAGGCTGCAAACACCAGAAAGATTAGGTAGGGCAGGAATTCATAAAATTGGATTAGGGGTTTTAATTGGCCTGGAAGACTGGCGTACCGATTCCTTTTTCACCGCTTTACACCTTCAGTACCTGGAGAAAACTTATTGGCAAAGCAAATACAGCTTGTCCTTTCCGCGATTAAGACCTTTTAGTGGTGGATTAGAACCAAAAGTAAACATGAACGACAGAGAGTTAGTGCAGCTGATCTGTGCTTATCGGCTTTTTAATGAAGAGGTTGAACTTTCTATCTCCACTCGGGAATCGCCAGATTTCAGGAATAACGTCCTTAAATTAGGTATAACCTCCATGAGTGCAGGTTCAAAAACCAATCCAGGAGGCTATGCTGTAGCACCAGAAACATTAGAACAATTTGAAATTTCAGATGAACGCAGTCCTGCGGAAATAGCTAAAGTAATCAGCGAACAAGGTTATGAACCAGTTTGGAAAGACTGGGATAATTGTTTGACGCATTAAAAACGGAAAGATGTTAGAAAAAGAGGAGCTTAAGCAATACCAGCGACAAATCATATTGCCCGAATTAGGTTTAACAGGTCAGCAGAAACTAAAAAGCGCTAAAATATTAATTGTAGGTGCCGGTGGTTTAGGTTGCCCTGCATTACAATACCTGGTTGCTGCAGGAATAGGCACTATAGGTATTATTGATGCAGATGTAGTTGAGCTAAGTAATTTACACAGGCAAATTCTTTATGCCACTAATGATGTGGGTAAATTAAAAGCAGAAACGGCTAAAGAAAAGTTAGCTGCACTTAATCCAAACGTACAAATCAATGCTTATCCAGTACGCTTAACCAGTTTAAATGCGATTACTCTCTTTAGTCAATATGACTTAATCATTGATGGATCTGATAATTTTAAAACCCGTTACCTCACTAACGACACCTGCGTAGCCTTGAGTAAGCCCTTGGTATTTGGATCTATCTTAAAGTTTGAAGGACAAGTTTCTATTTTTAATTATTTAAAAGGCCCAAATTACCGAGATATTTTCCCTGATAGCCCAGCAGCACAAGAAGCACCTAATTGCTCAGAAGTTGGTGTAATCGGTATCTTGACTGGAATTATTGGTTTATACATGGCAAACGAAGCGATAAAAATATGTTGTGAATTTGGGGAAACACTTTCAGGAAAACTAATGACCTATAATGCCCTGAATAACAAAATGAATATTTTCAATTTTAACAGTCCAGTTAAGCTTTCAACAGCACAAGAAAAAACGATAGATTTAGCACGACCAGTTGAGGAGATCAAGAATGGTGAAATCAGTCTTGATGATTTAAAGAAATGGCTTGATCATCAACCTGATCAGGTTTGCTTGATAGATGTAAGGGAAAATTTCGAGTTCGAGGATTATCATCTAGGCGGGCTTAATATTCCACTTTATGAGTTAAGCGAAAGGCTAGGTGAGGTTCCTATGGACAAGAAAATAGTTATTATCTGCCAGACAGGACAACGGAGTAAAATTGCAATCAATCTGTTAAGACCTTTTTTTAAAGGCGAATTATTACATGCTAAGTACGGTTTATAAATATCCTTCTGTTTTAACTATTGCAGGATCAGATTGCAGTGGAGGTGCAGGTATACAGGCCGATCTTAAAACATTTGCTGCCCTTGGCTGTTATGGCACCAGTGCTATTACTGCGGTAACGGTTCAAAACACTTTAGGCACCAGCAAGATTCACAATTTACCACCAGAGCTGGTACAAGAGCAGGTTATTGCGGTGATGGAGGATATTAAATGTGGAGCCATTAAAATTGGAATGGTCCATAACCGTCAACTTATTGAGGCGATTGCAGTGGTCATAAAAAACTATGCTATTCCTATAATATTCGATTCAGTAATGGTGGCCAGCAGCGGAGACCAGTTAATAGAAAACGATGCTGTTGAAGCACTAAAAACGACCTTGATTCCTTTATGCACTTTAGTTACCCCAAATTTGGATGAGGCTGCAGTTTTAACCTCAATGAAAATAAATACGGCCGGGGACATGGAGAATGCTGCAATTCGTTTAATCGAAGATGGGTGTAAAGCTGTATTAATTAAGGGTGGGCACTTAAAAGGACCTGAGCTTTTTGATATTTACCTTGATCAGCAGGGGAAACAACAGCTTTTCAAGTCAACAAAGATTGACACCAGCAATACCCATGGCACTGGCTGTACGCTTTCTTCAGCTATAGCCGCTTTTATGGCCATGGGTTATGAATTATTAATTGCTATTGAAATGGCAAGAATATATGTATACCGGGCTATTGAAAATGGCAAGAATGTTAAAACCGGAAATGGACATGGCCCACTAAATCATTCCTTTGCTCCAAGAAAAATGGCTTTGGTTAAGGTATAATGTTATTTATTTGCTTTAGCCCATTCTCTAAGCATAGCTATAGATTTTCTTTCACCGAAACAATCACCAGGTATTTAATCACCCATTTCGAGTAGCAGGTTACCACCTTTATGTATTTCGCTGAATGGAATGTGGACACCCTTCAATAAAACCCCATTCAACTTCGCGGAATGCACGTAAATATTTTTGACTGAATTATTGGTAGTCTTGATGGTAAAAGGCTTTTTTCCAGGAGATTTTATGGTTATTTTATCAAATAATGGACTTCCATATTGTAAAGTAGGTAGCTGTTCCGTAACCGTCGGGGTCGGATAAACTGTGTTTCAGGATCAAAAGATTTTTTCCAGTTCTGAGAAAGCTGCATCAATTTAGCATAATCTTCCTTTTTACCTAAAGCTTTGGCCCACTGTGCAACCGCATAACTACTGAAGCTGTATTCCAAACTATGTGAAGTACCAAAATGCGAACCATCAGGAAAATCAAGCCAATTATAAGATTCATCGAAGGGTATGAATCCACGCTCTAGAAATGCTTTAAGGTCCACCTTTCCAGCACCAGCAGGTCTATTTTGCCAGTCGATTTCATTCTTTAACGCAGCTTTATAGCCTAAATCAACATCAAAATTCCGAAGCCCACTGTTATATGCGGCCGCAGCAACTAAAGAAATATAATTCGTTCCCACACCAGATACATATCGGCTGGCAGCAATGCCATCGCCAAGCCAACCTGCGTCCTTATAGATTAAAAGCTGACTTTGCACCCAATCCTGCAGATATTCCGGATAAGCGATACTCCACAGCTGCGTCAAATTCCAAAAAGCGCCCCAAATTGCATCCGTATTATAATGATGGTGAATAGGCTGTCCATTTTCACCCAAGGAAATCTGTCCGATTCCACCATCGTTTTTTGGATAAGCCCCGTTAACGTCACTCGCCAATCCTCGGCCAAGTAAAGCATGGTACAATCCAGTATAAAACTTAATTTTATCAACAGCAATCCGCCCAAGGTGTTCCTCCCAGGTGGTTAGTGCATTTTCCTTTGCTTTATCAAAAGATAGGTCAGCAGCTTCTTTTTGCAGGTTATTTTTAGCATTTGCAACAGAAGTATAAGAAAGGCCAATTTTAATATTGACCACTTTTTTTTCACTACCAGCAGCAAAAGTTAGGTACGCCCCAGCCCCTTTCCCATTTACTTCTTTTTTATCAGGTTGTTGAACTTTACCAATAAAAGTTCCGGTAGCAACAGGAGATTGGTCTGGAACGGCATAGAAATACATGCTTAGGGAAGCCCCCTTCTGGTATTTTTTAACATATTCAGGAAGCGTAGTAACCCAGCCCTCTATACTACCATCAGCATTAATCTTTACTTTGGCATCGCTCACCTTTCCACTTTCACCTTGTTGATTACCAATATCAAAAATAAGATGCCCTTCTTTATTTGCTGGATAGGTATACCGGTGAAACGCAACCCTTTTTGTTGCTGTTAATTCTGCCTTAATACCATAATCTTTTAAAAAAACAGAATAATAGCCGCTTGTTGCAAACTCGTCTTTTTTATCGAACGCAGACCTATAACCTTCATTTGAACTATCCAAAGCACCAGGAACTGTCTTGAGCGTACCAGTGGTTGGTGCACAAACGATTCCTCCAATTTGAAACTCATGGAAATTCGCAAAACCTTCAATAGACGTATGTCGGGAATCATAGCCTACTGCTTCCCAACCACTTTTATTTCCTTCATGGCCATTGGTAGATGGTGCAGGTTTTGCCATACCAAAAGGTACAGCTGCCGGTGTATAGAAAAACCACCTGCTATGTGCCGTACCAATATTAAGCTGTACGTAATCCGTTAACTTTTCAGCTATAATTGACTCAGATCCACACGCTCCCCATAGTAAACTGAGGCACCACAGAAAAGTAAACCTACTCCACTTATTTCTCATAACTTATTTTTACTTATGACCAATTTATATTTAGTTTAATATGTTGGTATGTATGTACATATCATGTTATAACAAATATATAAACATTAAGATCAATATTAAAAATTCGATTAGGGTAAAATAAGAAGAGTAGTAAATCTTTAGTTAACCTCACGTCATTAGAAACCGCACTAATCATTACTGAAAAAACACTATTATGCTCTACCACTTTTTTCATGTGTGCATAACTTTCTTCTACTCTAGACCAGCGGTAATCTCTTCAAAGATCTAAAACCGGTCCGTAGGTAATGTGTGCCCACTGTAGCCGTAACGCCAGCCATTTCTTCTAACAATTTTGGATTTCAAGTAGAAGCCTGTCCTATACCTGTTGGAAAAACAGTTGTACCTATTGCCGTGTGCCCATAGGGTGCTTCCTCGGCTAGAAATAATGGAATTCCTAAACGGGTATTTTTAATGACATAGCGCTGTAATGCATTTGCAACTTCAGCAGCTAAAGTAGGGTTTAAACCATTATCGAGGGTTTACTTTTGTTTTTCTCATACATCTCCCATCCCAGCGGACATAACAGTTGGCCAATTTTTTCCTCAACGGTCATCCGGCCAATAAGATCATCGACCCGTTCAGCAACCGGTAAGCGTGCATTTTTATAGGGAATTTTATCCTGTGCAATGGCTGAATGACCATATAATAATAAAAGACAAATAAAGATTTTAAAGGAAGCAATGCTGATGAATCAATTACATTAAAAGTTTATACTTTCAAACATACTTATTTTATTAAAGATAAATAATTCATGCATTATTTTTGTGTTTCATAGAAGAAGGTTATGGCCTGGCTGGGCTACATATTATAAAGTACTTGTGCCTCCTAACGGTAGTATCTTTCCTTATCCTTGGTAGGTCTTTGCTAGGTCTCTTGATTGCGTTAAGGACCTCGCAACGACCTACCAAGGATTTACCAGCGTCCTAGCAAATCTATCTTGTCCTATACTGAAATACGTTTACTGATAATAAAATTAATTACGTAAAAAAGCCTACCGTATCGCTTACGGTAGGCTAAGAAAAAATTACGAAATAAAGGGGGGAAGCACTGCTGTTATACTGCAATAAATATATCAACAACAGCATTTTCTGGGTCAATAGATTTGTTATCGTATACTTCAAAATCGGCTGTGAAAGCTCTTTTTAGGTCTGAGCTCCAAATCTTTGTCCATTCTTTAATAACAGCTCCCTGCATTAAATTTCCTGTAGCTACAAATTTTTCATAATCTGCGTCTTCAAATGTTTTGCTAACCATATCCTCAGGAACGTTGTTTAAGTTTTGAACTTTACAGCCCAGAATTGTGGTATAAGGCTTGGTGTGGTCTTTTTGGTAATCGGTATAGATACAATAAAGCGTATTGTCAACTTTATTCGGGATTTTTTCAAGAACTCCGTCGGACATGAATTTACCCCAAAGTGCAGGAATATCTTTACTTGCTTGTCCGTTTTCGTTAGTTGTCCTAACTGAAATACCAATTATGCTAAACGCTCCTATTTTCTGAATACTCATTTTTATAAATTAATTTATTGTGTTGTTATTTTTTGTCTTGATTGCTATACTTTAGAGGAGCTTTTAATTTATTTTAAAATCACCTCATGATCCCTTAACAAAATAATTAGCTGTTGGCTTTATCAAAAAATGATAGCTATAATTTATTTCATCACCGTGCAGTTGCAATACTAGTATCTGACTTCAGAATATTAATGGCAAAGAACCTGTTCAACGCTATTGGAGTTTTACTTTTTGCAAACGCTTCATTTGATCGGCTATTGGGTTTTGGACTAAAATACAATGATCAAATTATGCATACGCATCTGAGCTGGATGATTAAGAATAATAAGTATCATTAATTCCAGGCAAAACTATCCAAAGTGCGAGCCTTTGTGATACCTATATTGTATTAAGCCACAAAAAAAGCCTTTAACATTACGCTAAAGGCTTTTTTAATTCTATTCTGCGGAGAGAGAGGGATTTGTACTCCCCATCAATTCAACGCTTTAATTCAATATTTTCAGGGCTTTTATTCTTTACTCACCGAATTACTCACCACTCAATTTTTGCTATGATATAGCTGCAAATGCTATGAGTCAAAATTAACGAATATTGGCATATTTTTTAAATATTTTCACAATAATAATTCATCTGCTAATGAGGTATTGTTGGTCGATTGTGGATGTTATAAAATTCAACCCTCTGCGGATCAAATCCTGAAATGAATAAATAGGTAAAGCGGCTTTGTTCTTTGCTAAATAGATCGCTGGAATAACATTAGATGTGAGAACCAGGGATTTATATGTATAATCCTGTGGTTGGTCAACAAATTTACTCAATTGCTGCTCATGAATTTTATCATGGTCACCTCAGCCGCTTCGAGATGGATTCGGCCTTTGCTTCCTTTTCTAAATTTTAACCTTGATATCTGGCCAAACAAAATCTTAAGTATCAGCAAAGGGCGGTTGTCCATGATCGTACTGACTGTTTTAGGCACGATCCCTGTTTTTTTTAAACCAGAAATTCTGTTGGCCAGAACAATAAGCGGCACCATGGTTATTGGTTTGGTCCTAGATTTTTATGCTGGAATAGCAAAATACCCAAGTTTTCATTTTACGCACCCGTTGCGGTCGGGCTGATTATGGGTTTGATGATTGCCTTTGATAAAGTTCCGCAGTCGTGGATATTTACCGAAGGAAAGTATGCCGACCTTTTAGGCGTTAATTTTTGGGGGTTCCTTTTATGCTTTATTCTTTTCTTCCTTCCAATGACAAATACATTATGGATCAGAAAATAAAGTCCTTAGCAACTATTGAAGGACCTTTGCTCGTTTTTGGTGGGGTTTATTCCAATTTCCAGACATTGAGGGTGCTTCATGCGGAAGCACAGAAAAGGGATATTCCGGCTTCCAATATCATTTGTACCGGAGATTTGGTGGCCTATTGCGCCCAGCCTTTAGATTGTATCCATTTCATTCACGATTGGGGGATTCATTGTATTACCGGCAATGTAGAAATAAGCCTTTATCAGGTAAATGATGACTGTGGCTGTAACTTTGACGAAGGCGGACGCTGTGATACCTTCTCCCGACAGTGGTATTCCTTTTTGAAAAATGAAATGACCTTGCAGGAAATTAAATGGATGAAAAATTTGCCGCATTTTCTGGAATTTAAGTACTCAGATAAACGGTTTTTTGTGTTGCATGGTTCCTATCAGAATACTTCTGAATTTATCTTTAAATCAAGCACTTGGGAAATCAAAGAACAAATTTTTGTTAAAGCGAAAGCTGATGTGATCCTCGCCGGGCACTGTGGTATCCCTTTTTATCAGGGAAAACATCAAAAACTATGGCTCAATGCCGGGGTGATCGGTATGCCCGCCAACGATGGAACTCCCAGGGTCTGGGTTGCTTTATTAAACGATGCTGGAAATAATTTCAAGTTTGAAATACTCCCTTTGGATTATGATTATATGCAGGCAGCAAACCGGATGAAAAACAAAGCTTTGCCCCCTGGTTTACAAAGAAACACTTCAATCAGGCATCTGGGACAATTGTGAAATTTTGCCCGATGAGGAAGAAAAATTACAGCGGATAGGGTTGGATTTTGAGTGATAGCGGGCAATAGGGTAAGCCGCTTATTGTATGAAGCGGGGTTTGAGCCGTTTTTTGATGTTCTTATCATTTTCAATTACATTAGTACCCATGAAATGGAGGGTCACGTAAATTTTCTGGGGATTAGTTGTTAAATTTGTTCAAAAAACAAGGATGGATTTTTCACTATCAGGTCAATTTTTACCAACAGAT
>NZ_JBEONS010000034.1:0-33416 GCF_040544395.1 Pedobacter sp. CG_S7
CGTTCTATTACCGACACCTGCAAGAAAAATGAGCAGGCCATCTTAAATGCTTTCTTGACTATTGCTTCATCATAGAGGTACCTGAGTAGTTACTACAATTCAGGTAATGTTTAATTTATCTTTCGAATGGTATCATAATTGCACCATTTTCGAACCATACTCTTACTTCATCTGCCTTAAAATCACTTTGAGGAATTGGTATTGTCTTTATAACATTCTTTCTACATCTTCAACTTTCACATTGAACTTTCCCTCTGTCTTTCTTAAAATCCAAATCTGAAATTTTTCTTTGATATTCTTTCCAAGAATTGCTACCAAATCTAAAAACCAGATGCATTCATATTTTTCCCCGAGGTATTTTGTCCCATCTGTCAGTAAAGCAACACATAGGCAGTAAAGCAACACATAGGTATTTGTAATATTTCCCTGTTCTACTGTTGCAAAGTTGTCTAGTGATATTGTAAAACCATCAGGACTAAGGTAGTTATATGTTTCAATTGTTGATTTTATAATAAAACAAGGTTCAGCATCTTTAATTCTGTCATTTTTCAACACATTAAGACTATACTGTTTAAAAGACTTCGGTATTGAACCCGAGCTTTAGTACAATTTTGAGTAAATTAACTTATATTTTTTTTTTGAAAAACACAGGATGGAACGGGTTGCAGAATTAATTTTGACTACCTAGCTTCGTTAATTAAATCCGCCAAAAGCGCTAACCAAATTTATTATCTAACGAAATTTTTATTCTGCTGAAGGCGATTTAAAATTCTTATCAAAAATGAACCTGATGAAAAAAAACTTACTTTTTAGCTTCTATTCTATAACCCTTATACTACTTTTTGCATGCTTTACTATAACAAAGTTAATGGCGCAAGAAAAAACCATTACGGGAAAAGTTACCGATAAAACAGATAGCAATGGAAATTATCAAATAAATACAGCAGCAAAAGATGTATTGGAGTTTACTTTTTTGGGATACGAAAAGTCGCAAGCGAAAGTGACTGCAGAAAGTTTAGCGCAATCAGCTTTGCCACCAGTTTTTAGCCCAGCAAAAAATTATCTAACAGAAAAAGATAACAGGGCAAAAGTGTTTCTTACACCACAGCGTATTGTTTGGCAGTCTGATGAAACTGGGAAATATGTAAAAAACGCTCAAAGACTTTTAAAATCAGGTAACGGACAGGCAGAACTGGTTAACAAAGATTTAGTGGTTTTAAAAAGTGACAAAGACCACAAAGCCAGTATTTTATTAGATTTCGGAAAAGAACTGCATGGCGGTTTACAGCTGGTTACAGGCATGATGAAGGAGAAAAATCCGGTTAAAGTACGGGTACGTTTTGGGGAATCTGTAAGCGAGGCAATGTCTGATATTGATACGATTAAAGGAGCTACCAATGACCACGCTATACGTGATTTTACCTTAGAATTACCTTGGCTTGGCGAATTGGAAATTGGAAATACAGGTTTCCGATTTGTAAGGATTGATTTGCTAGATGATAACGCAGAGTTATTATTAAAAGAAGCAAGAGCGATTTTTATTTATCGAGATGTTCCTTATTTGGGCTCGTTTAACAGTAGCGATGAAAGATTAAATAAAATTTGGATGACTGGCGCCTACACCGTTCACCTGAATATGCAACAATATCTTTGGGATGGACCAAAAAGAGATCGATTGGTTTGGGTAGGAGATATGCACCCCGAAGTAATGACCATCAATAATGTTTTTGGTTATAATGAAGTAGTTCCAAAAAGTTTAAACCTCATTAAAGATGTAACTCCTCTGCCAGCTTGGATGAACGGCATTAGCTCGTATTCCATGTGGTGGATTCGTATCCAAAGGGAGTTGTACCAATATCAGGGAAACCTTGATTACCTAAAACAACAAAAGGACTATTTAGTGCCTTTATTGGATTTATTGGTTAACAAAGTTAAAGACGGAAGTGAGAATTTAGACGGAATGCGTTTTATGGATTGGCCAACTTTTGCAAATAAACCAGCTGTACATGCAGGTTTACAAGCTATGATGGTGATGACCTTGATTGATGGTGCACAGTTATGCCGTGTTTTGGGAGAAAGAAAAACTGCCGAAAAATGCGAAGCAACCGTTGCCGAAATGAAAAAACATGTTCCAGTTGTGGTTGGTAACAAACAGGCCGCATCATTAATGGCTTTAGCTGGATTAATGGACGCTAAAAAAGCGGATAAAGAAATTATTTCGGTTGGCGAAACCAAAGATTTTTCTACGTTTTATGGTTACTATATGTTAGAGGCGAAAGCTAAAGCTGGAAATTATCAAGGTGCAATTAACAATATCAGAGATTATTGGGGTGGTATGCTTGACATGGGGGCAACAACCTTTTGGGAAGATTTTGATCTGAGCTGGATGAAAAATGCAGGCAGAATTGATGAGTTGCTTCCAGAAGGAAAAATTGATATCCACGCCAGTTACGGAGCATATAGTTATAAAAAACTTCGTCATAGTTTATCTCATGGCTGGGCATCTGGACCAACTTCATGGCTTACTGCACATGTTTTGGGTGTACAGGTAATGGAACCCGGCTGTAAAGTTTTAAAGATAGAGCCTCATTTGGGCGATCTTAAGTTTGTGGAAGGAACTTTTCCAACTCCTTATGGCGTAGTGAAAATTAAACATACCAAACTAGCAAACGGAAAAATAGAATCAAAAATTGAAGCTCCAAAAGGGGTTAAGATTATTAAAGGATAATTATGAGAAGAAGTTTTTTAAAGAAATCATTAGCTTTATTAACTTGTGCATTGTGTTTACATTTCTACTTATCGGCACAGGAAACATCTAAGAATGTAATAGCATCATCAAAAGCAGATACTTGGGTTGCTAAAGATGACTTAGGCAGAATGCTATCCATAAACCAAACTCCAAAAAAAGACAAATACGTAGGTATGTTCTATTTTATTTGGCAGGGTTCACATGGGTATGATCAACACGGTAAAGGGATGCGATCAGATGAAGGCGTCATCCAAAAATCTGGAGATGAGAAATCCAGCCCATACGACATTAGTAAAATGTTAAAAGAAAATCCAGATGATCCGCAATATGGACCTATCAATGCTTTTCACCATTGGGCTGAACCTTATTTTGGTTATTACCTGCCAGATGATGAATGGATTATAAGAAAACATGCTCAAATGCTATCTGATGCAGGTGTTGATGTCCTAATTTTGGATGTGACTAATGCTGCAATTTATCTTCCACAGGTTACAAAAATCGCAAATGTTTATAGACAGATGCGTTCTGAAGGTTTATCAACGCCTTACTTTTCTTTTATAATCAACAGCAAACCAGAGCAAACTGTAAATAGGCTTTATGATAATATTTATGAAAAAGGCTTATTCAAAGATTTATGGTTTTATTGGAAAGGAAAACCACTTTTATTGGCTCCGCCGGAAAATCAAAGTCAAGAAATTAAAGATTTTTTTAATATCCGCCAATCTTGGGCTTGGAGCAGAGGGCAGGAATGGTTTGGAGACGGAAAGGATAAATGGACGTGGGTAGATCATACGCCGCAATCTTACGGCTGGCATGAAAGCAAAGATAAACCAGAGCAAATTAGTGTGAGCGTTGCCGAACATCCTATGTCTAACATTGGGAGAAGTTTTCACGGTGGAAAAGAACCCGAAGTGAAGCAACCCGAAAAAGGTTTTTACTTCGCAGAGCAATGGAAAAGAGCCTTAGAAGTTGACCCTGAGTTTGTGTTTATAACAGGATGGAACGAATGGGTTGCCATGCGTTTTGATAACGGAAATGCAAAAAACTTTTTAGGTAAGCCTATTAAAAAAGGCGATACTTATTTTGTTGATTTATATAACGAAGAATATAGCCGGGACGTCGAACCAATGAAAGGTGGTTTTCGCGATAATTATTATTACCAGATGGTAAATAATATCCGTAAATTTAAAGGCACTCGCGAAATTCCGGTATTTAATGAAAATCATACTATCAGTAGCGACGGTAATTTTAGCGATTGGGATAAAGTGACCGCTGTTTTTTATGATGATAAGAACGATACTTTTCATCGAAATCATCCCGGTTACGGAAGAATCAAAGAGTATATCAACAACTCTGGCAGAAACGACATTGTAAAAGCCAAAGTTGCAACAGATGATAATTACATTTCATTCTATGTAGAAACGGCAAAGCCAATTACTGGTTACGGTACAGCTAACTGGATGAATCTTTTTATCAGTATCAAAAATCAAGAACTTCCTAATTGGGAAGGATATCAGTTTTTGGTAAATGGAAATCCTAATGATCAAGAATCTACTAATATTGCAAAAAGTTTAGGCGGTTGGCAATGGGAAAATGTAGCAAATGTTTCGTACAAAATTACTAGGAATAAAATAGAAGTTAAGATTTCCAAAAAAGCATTAAATATTAATTCAGAAGATTTTACATTGGATTTTAAATGGGCAGATAATGTGCCAGCCAATGAAGGTGCTATTAACTTTTTAGATAAAGGAGATGCTGCGCCAAATGCGAGGTTTAATTACAGATATATCCACGAAAAAAAATAAATTAAAATACCTATTATTTTTAAAAATGTATTTCAATATTTCTAAAAATTTATTTGTTTGTGCGTTAATGTTAATGGTTTCAATTACCGCAAACGCTCAGTTAAAAGGAATTAATAACGCTGAAATTATCCCGGCAGGAGAGGCTTGGGCAAAAAACTCGGTAAACACAGTTATTTTCAGAAGAAATTCTTTAGTTACTTATAAAGACACTCAGTACATTGCTTATTACGATGAGGATAAAAACGTTGTGCTTGGTAAAAGAAACATTAATTCTAAAGATTGGGAGTTAATAGTTACACCTTATAAAGGTGATGCAACCGATGCGCACAAATCAATTAGTATAATGATTGATGGCGATGGATATTTACACATGTCGTGGGATCTTCATGGGGGGCCATTTAACTATTGCAAAAGTATAAGTCCCGGCTCATTAGAACTTACTCCAAAATTTAACATGACCGGTTTTAAAGAAAAGCATGTGACCTACCCTGAGTTTTATCGGTTGGCAAACGGAAATCTTTTGTTTTTATATCGAGACGGAGGTTCTGGAAACGGCAGTTTAATGTTGAACATTTACGATATTAAGACCAAAAAATGGAAAATGATTCAGGACGGGTGGATAAATGGCGACGTATCCACTAATCACGATATGTGTTATGCTAAATCTGATGATGGAGGCGTAACTTGGAAAAAAAGCACTGATGAAAAATATAATTTACCAATTACTGCTGCTACAGCTGAGTATGCTTTAAAAATCCCCCAAAAATCTGAATTGATAAATTCCACCGCAATTGCAGTTGATGAAAACAACAGCCCGTATATTGTAAACTATTGGAAAACTACTTACGATACTGAATTATGGAAAGACAAAAAGATTTTAAACCTATTTGTGCAAAATGTTGAGCAAGGAGATGGCGAAACCACAAAAGAATTAACTGGCCAAAAAGCCGCTGTATTAAAATGGAAAATTAAATAATATGTTTAGACGTAAATTCTTATCATTTATTCCTTCTACGCTTGTAACAAGTTTCTTTTTGCCAAAAGATTTATTGGCAAGCGAAGAAAAAACTGAAAATAAATCCAAAAAAAGATTTGATTCCAGAGCTTATTGGGTAGACACTATGGTGAAAATTGCACATCCAGTTTTAAGCAATCTAAGCGAGGGGACACTGCGACTGAATATGCCAGTCGAGGTTAATCCTACCAATAAACTGGATAGGTCCAAGCCAACACATTTGGAAGCTTTTGGTAGATTATTGGCCGGTATAGCACCTTGGTTAGAGCTTGGGTCAGACAATTCTGAGGAGGGGAAGTTAAGGGCAGAGTATATAAATCTTTCAAGAAAAAGTATTGATAAGGCAACGGATCCGAAATCGCCCGACTTTATGCATTTTACAGGAGGTAAGTACGATCAGGCATTGGTAGATGCTGCGTTTTTTGCTCATGGCTTGTTACGAGCCCGAAAACAATTATGGGAACCATTAGATCCCGAAGTCAAGAAAAACGTAATTTCTGCTTTTAAATCTACCAGAGTAATTACACCAGGCTATAATAACTGGTTACTTTTTATGGCCATGATTGAGGCCTTTTTAGTGGAAGTTGGGGAAGATGGCGATACGGTAAGGATGGATTTAGCAGTTAAAAAACATATAGAATGGTATAAAGGAGATGGTGTTTATGGTGATGGAGAAAATTTTCATTGGGATTATTACAATAGTTTTGTAATACATCCTATGATGTTACAAGTTGTAGAAATACTTGTAAAATACACCGAACAAAACACCAAACTTTACGATACAGTTTTAAACAGAGCTGTAAGATATGCAGCAATAGAAGAAAGGTTGATTTCGCCAGAAGGAACTTATCCACCAATAGGCAGATCTTTAGCGTATCGTTTTGGTGCAATGCAATGTTTGTCTATGATTGCCTTGATGAAAAAACTTCCTGCAATTATAAAACCTGCACAGGTACGTAGCGCACTTTCCGCCGTAATTAGTAATATGATTGAAGCAAAAGGCACCTTTGATAAGAACGGATGGTTGCAAATAGGTTTTGTGGGTCATCAGCCACATATGGGAGAGATTTATATTTCTACCGGAAGTTTATATTTATGTGCCGTAGGATTGTTGCCGCTAGGGTTACCAGAAACTGATTCATTTTGGACAGATCCATCAGCAGATTGGACTTCAAAAAAAGCGTGGTCTGGTATTAACCTTCCTGTAGACCATTCAATTTGATAAAGCATTTTTAATAACCTGAACTCGATTATAAAAACAGGCTAACTTGCGAAGTTTTTTCGACTTCAAATTTGATTGCATTCATTTTGGGAAAGAAGCTGTAGGCAATCAATCCGGAGATCATGTTTTTAATCAAAAGAATTCCTCGAGGCTTGCCTCGGGGTCTGAGAGGAAAGTTTGAAAACCTAAGGTTTTCAAGATATTTATGATAAGTCTATATTTGTTTGTGGATTCACATGTTTATAAGCGCCATAATAAGAGTTTATTATTGTGCCATCTGGTTTTTCCGCTGAAATAAAGGAAAAATGTCTTGATGAAGATTCTGGTAATTCACTAAAGGCTATATGTGTTAGGATTTCTGAGCGGTATGAGATACAATTTGTTGAAATTGGTTATGAATCTGACCATGTTCATTTTCTTGTTGAAGGAATTCCCTCTATGAGTGTTAAAAAGATTGTGAGTATAATAAAAAGTATCACAGCCCGTGAGCTTTTTCTCCGTCATCCTGAAATAAAGAAGCTTTTATGGGGCGGTAGTTTTTGGACAAGTGGGTATTATGCAAATAACACAATTCGGATTTACGCTGGGGCAGGAGCACCCGTAACACTGATAACCAGGCCTGCAGACAAACTTATATTGATTTGTAACAGATTAATAATAATCCACAGCGAATCAAAGAAATTAAAGCGTCTATAGACTTGATGATAAAATCAGGAAAAATTGACGATTGGACTTGGATTGATGCCCTACAAATGGGGATGCCTCTATTTGCACAGTTAGGGTTTTGTTTAAGGACTATACCAATTTTGAATACATGTACAAAATGTATATGCATTCAAAAAATGTAGAAGGTGGTAGCCTTTACAATGGAAAAGATGTTCCTCACCGCGAAGAGTACCTGAAAACTTAACTTACCTAAGCAAAACTGATTTTGAAGATTATGGGTTAGGTTATTTCCTGCTTGCGGGAACTGAAGTTTATCAATTTAAAAATAATAGTAATCCACTGGTTCATAAATTAATAGAAATGAAAGTAGCGTTTAAAATGAAATTAAAGCCTGGCTTTAGTGAAGAATATAAGAAAAGACATGATCAAATCTGGCCGGAACTTTCTGAGCTCCTTACAGAAAATGGCGTAACTGATTACACGATTTTTCTGGATGAAGAAACAAATGATATTTTTGCCGTGCAAAAGCTGATGGGGCAAGGGTCTCAGGATTTAGGCCAGACGGAAATTGTGCAAAAATGGTGGGCTTATATGGCCGATATTATGGAAACAAATCCTGATAATTCTCCACTTAGCAACCCTCTTAAAACGGTATTTCACCTAGATTAATGATTGACTAAGTAACGATGACGAAAACCTCATTGGTCATAGTCTTTTTTATTTCAGCCTATCTTGCCGTCGGACAAATGACATGTGAGATGATACCATGATACCGATCAACGTGGTTTCTCCATCAGTAATATGTTTTAAGTTTAGCTCAGGTAGATGGTATGGATTAATGGAAAGAACGCGGGAATTATCTGGAGCATCCCATTTAAGAAAAGAATTGACCTATATCTCATGCAGGATAAAAACCTTATTAAGTTCGCTCTGGTTCGTTTAGTATATAATTTTAAATTTTAGCTCAAACTAGACTGTCTGTAAAAGGATGACTTGCAGCATGGTACAGGTTGCAGATTGCAAAAACAATTAATACTATTGATATAGTAGCCAATAGTTTCAATATTTTGATTTAAACTAACCAAATATAATCTTATGAGGGTCTTTAATATGACATGGCATTATGCCAAGCAAAAGAACAAGCCTAATAACACCACTGCTTTTATAGCTGAACAGCTTGATTCACTTAATTATTTCAAACAGCCTGCATGGCCGAAAAATATCATGAACTTTTGGAATGAACCACTCTTTAGGTTTTATGTTGATATGGATAAATGATTACTTCACTTTCCGAAACCATTAATATAAAATGTTGCACCATCCGGAAGATTTAATTTTTCATTTAAACAATCGCCAACCACAAAGAATCATGTTAAACCTTTAAATAATTAACCTAAAATATCAAAATGCTTATTATGAGAAAAATAAGATTACTCTCAAAGCTACATTGGACAATATTATTAATGCTTGCAGTTTGTTGTTCATTTAATGCTTTCTCCCAGGAAAAGATTAACATATCTGGGAAGGTACTGGATTCGCTGGATCTTGGCCCATTGCCTGGGGTCAGTATAATGATCCAGGGCACAAAAGTGGGAACGCAGACGAACGAAAGAGGAGAATATTTAATTCAAGCTCCCTCAAATTCTATTTTGGTTTTTGCCTATGTTGGATATCTTCAGAAAAAAATTGCCGTAAATAGAAAGTCAACTATTAATGTATACCTTATATCTTCTGATCAGAAATTGAACGAAGTGGTAGTGGTGGGCTATGGCCAGCAAAAGAAGGTCTCAATAACTGGTGCAGTGTCTTCAGTTCAAACCAAGGAGCTCAGGCAAAGTTCTTCTGCAAGTCTTGCCAATGCTCTGGCCGGAAAATTGTCAGGTTTAACTTCAATCCAGTCAGGCGGTGGCCAGCCTGGCCGTGATGATGCAACAATGTACCTTCGCGGAGCAGCTACAACTAATGGTAAAAGCCCGCTGATTCTTATTGATGGTGTTCCACGTGATAACATTCGCACTATTGATGCTAACGAGGTTGCCTCTGTATCCATATTAAAGGATGCTTCTGCAACAGCTGTATTTGGTGTACGCGGTGCCAACGGTGTTATTCTGATTACCACAAGACGAGGTACTGAAGGTAAAACGGAATTGTCGGTAAATATAGATCAGAGTTACTCGTCTTTTACACGTGAACCGGAGCGCCTCAGCTCAGTAGATTACATGAACTTGAGGAATGAAGCTTCAAAAAATGACAACATATCACTACTTCCTTTTAGCCAAAAGACAATAAATAAATATATCAATCCACTGGCCGGTCTTGATCCTAATGATTCGAACTATGAACAAAAGGCAATGATAAGAGCGTATATGTATCCTGATCATGATTATTACAGGGAATTTATTTCCAAATATGCTCCTCAAACTCGTATAAATACCAGTGCCAGCGGAGGCACAGATAAGATAACTTATTTTGTAAATGCTACGTTTTTTCATCAGGGGGGTAACCTGAAGACCGAACCTAAATCTGTATTGGGTTATGATCCCTCTTCAAAAATGGACAGGTATAATTTTAGAGCCAATCTGGATTATAAAGTGACCAGTTCGCTTAAAGCATTTTTAAATATTGGCAGTTATATTGAACAGGTAAACATGCCCTCTGCATGGTTATATGGTGGTGGAGACACTAACTGGATGATGAGAGATCTGTTATATCAGGCACAGTCCATCCTTCCAATTACCCCCGGCCCAACTACTATCGGTGGTTTTGGAGTTGCACCAGGCCAGATTGTTGATCCGGGATACCTTGACCGTTCAGCGTTTGAAATTATGAATAGATTTGGTTATCGGAATGAGGTTAGATCTAACCTCAATTCCTCTTTTGGCATGGACTGGGATTTGAGTAAGGCTGTTACACAGGGGCTTAGTGTAAAGGGCATGATATCTTATGACTCTAAGTCGACTTCTGCAACCCAGGGCCAAAAATCTGAGCGCCTGTACCTGGCAGAGATTAACCCTGAAACTGATCAGCTGAGTTATGCAACTAAACGTTCTGACGAACGCCTGCTTTCATTGAACAAGGCGGTAGATTCCCGCTATAATATTAATATGCAGGCATCAGTGAATTACAACCGCAGATTTGGTGATAAACATGATGTTGGGGGTATGATTCTGGGGCAGCGTGATTATTGGGAAACTCCTGCAGGTGAAATACCTTTCAATGTTTTAGGAGTGGCCGCCAGGGCTACCTATGGCTATGATAATCGATATCTGGCTGAGCTGAATATGGGATATAATGGTTCAGAGCAATTTGCACCAGGTAAGCGATACGGTTTTTTTCCAGCAGCTTCTGTGGGCTGGGTAGTTAGTAATGAAAACTTTCTGAAAGACAATAAAGTGCTTACCAACCTTAAATTTCGTGCATCCTATGGTAAAGTAGGAAATGACAATATAGGGAACCAGCGGTTCCTTTATCAGAGCAATATTACCTTGGGTGGCGGCCCACTTGGGAGTTTAGGTTTAGGACAGGGTGTTAACCAGGGGCTTTTAGGTAACCCAAACATCTCATGGGAGGTCGCTAAGAAGCAAAACTATGGTATAGATATGCAACTGTTAAAAAGTTTAGATATCACTGTTGATTACTTTATAGAGAATCGGAGTAATATCCTAATCTCCCGAAATACAGTTCCTGAATTCCAAGGGGTTCCATTAGGTCTTATTCCAAAGGTGAACATGGGACTTGTTGATAACAAGGGTTATGAAATTGAACTTACTTATAATAAATCCTTAGCAACTGATTTTTCGTTGATGCTTAAAGGAAATTATGGATATAACCACAATACTGTGAAGTTCTTGGATGAGCAGATTCGTGATGAAACTTATGCTTCGAGATATCAGTCCACCGGCTATTCCCTTGGTCAGACTTTTGGTTATAAAGTTCATTATAGCAACGGGAATGGCTATTTTAATTCTAAACAGGAACTGGATGATTATCTTTCTCACACTACTTATGGCTTTGGTACCCCGCGTATAGGAGATCTGAAATACAGGGATATGAACGGGGATGGTGTGATCAACGATAAAGATCAGGTAGCAATTGGATATGCTAATATACCAAGGGAAACCTATGGTTTAACATTGGGTTTAAATTATAAATCATTTGAATTAACAACATTTTTTCAGGGTGTAGGTAAATATTCCAGTAATTATTCCGAACAGGGAGTATATGAAATCTTTAAACTGGGAACGTATTTTGATTATCAAAAAACTGCCTGGACTCCAGAGCGCTATGCAAATGGAGAAAAGATCACTTATCCGGCGCTTGGTACACTTGCAAATACTAATCATAACGCCAATGAGTTTTTTATTATGGATCGCTCTTTTATACGTTTAAAAAATATAGAGTTGGCTTATTCACTTCCTCAGAATATATTAAAAAAACTTGGAGTTCAGAGATTACGGGTTTATGTAAGCGGGCAAAATTTATATACCTGGGATAATTTGAAAATGGGACATTTGGATCCGGAAAATAATGATGCTATTGGGTATCCTGTGACCAAAACGGCAAATTTCGGCCTCAATGTTACTTTTTAATCCTTAAAATACATGAAATTATGAAAATTAAATATATACTTTTATTATTAACGATATTCATACTACACCTTGGTTCATGCAAAAAGGCGTTGGATAGGGCACCTGATGGCAAGCTATCACTAGACGAGGTTTTTGCAGATAATGATAAGGTTGGAGCATTTTTGAATAGCTGTTATGCAAATATGCCCACAAAAGGGACAAGATATTATTTTTGGTCAAGGGGACCGGTTGTATGGAGTGATGAGGCCTGGGATACTGATGCCGAGACCGAATCAGGGCTTATGGCAGGTAGGATGTATAGTGGGAATGCCTCTGCGGGTAACCACCCTATTACAAATGTAAGTGCTGATAGCGGAAACGGTGATTATTGGGCCAGGTATTGGAGTGCCATTCGTAACTGTACCGTATTTATCAGCCGCATTGATCAGGCGACAGTTACCCTTCCAGCAAACAGAAATCGCTGGAAAGCCGAAGCCCATTTGCTAAGAGCGTATTATTATTCAGAATTGCTGAAATGGTTTGGTCCCTCATTGCCTATTGAACGTGAACCTTATGATCTTGCAGGAGATTTTTCCCAGGTAAAGAGGGAAAGTTATTATAATGTGGTTAAATTCATCATGGAGGATTGCGATGTTGCACTGGCTACAAGCGAATTGCCCTGGAGAATAACTACAGGAGGGGAAGCGGGGCGTTTGAACAGGGCAATGGCTGAAGCCATTAAATCGAAAATGATCCTTTTTGCTGCCAGCCCACTCTATAATGAGGGTAAAAACTATTGGCAGGAGGCTTATGAAGTAAATAAGATGGCTCTGGCCAATCTTAGGTCGAATGGATACGCACTTTATAAAAGTGTTAATTTTCCGCAAACTTACCTTTCTGATGTTGCCTTTCTGGGGCCGGATAAGAACATAAATACCGCATTGTATAATGAATATTTTACCCAAACCATGACCTATTCAGATAATCCTGTAGATAAGGAGACCATATATCAAAGCCGTGAAGGACAAGGGAATATTTGGGATATTGATGGTATTGGTGCCCAGGATGGATATAAATCCGGTACATGCCCTACACAGGAACTGGTAGATGCATATGAAACGATTGATGGGAAACCAGTGCTCAATCTGTCCAATCCTTACTATGACGATCAGCATCTGCAACCTAATTACAATCCAGATAATAAACAATATAATCCTAATGATCCTTACGCAAACAGGGATCCGCGCTTCTACGCTTCTATATATTATAATGGCTCTAAAAGAAAAGCTTACTGGGGGTTTTCTGAAGCCCCGGAGTCTTATGAAAACTATCCTGCCGGGACGGGCAACCGGGCCAGGATAATTGCAACTTACGTGGGCGAACCTCAAACAGGTATCCATGCATCAGTTAGAAAGGCTACACGTACCGGTTATTTTGAACGTAAGTATCTGCATCCCAATTCTGGCAATGACAACGTTGTCGGGGGAGCTAACTATAAATTTTTCCGTCTCGGAGAGGTTATTCTAAACTTTGCTGAAGCTGCAGTTGAAGCGGATAAGCTACCGGAGGCCATAGCTGCTGTAAATGAAATAAGATCCAGAGCAGGCATGCCTGCATTACCGGATAATTTAACTAAAGATCAATTGATATTACGCGTTCGAAATGAGCGCAGGGTAGAACTGGCTATGGAAGAAAACCGTTACTTCGACGTTCGCCGTTGGACTTTACCAACAAGTGACCTTGCTAAAACAGACAAATGGGTTACAGCAATGGAGATTACCAGGAAATCAGACGGGACTTTTACATACAAACGTCGTCCTGTTCGGGCTGGTGAACGTATGAATTATACCAATAAATTTCTTTGGGTGCCTATACCACTTAATGAAGCTAACCGTTTGAGATCAATCTCTGGTATGGATTGGCAAAGTAAGGGATGGTAATATTAGTTTTTAACATACTTCAATGATAAATCAGATGATACATCAAATAATGATTAAAACAACATTGCTGCTAACGCTTGTATCCCTGTCTTTATTTGGAACAACGGTGATGGCGCAAGAAGTATCTGCCTCTATTGAGGGAGTGGTAAAGGATGAATTTGGAAAACCAATTGCCGGGGTAGTAATAAATTCGCTAAGCCGAAAAACAGGGACTTCAACAAATATAAAGGGTGAGTATACAATAGCTAATATTGAAAATGAATCGCTAGTTTTTTCTTACAATGGTTATTTTACGCAAAAAGTAGCCATTGACGGAAAGGAAACGATCGATATTGAACTAAAGCCAGATGTGCATAAAAAGGATGAAATTGTACAATTGGGTTATACTTCACAGCCTAGGAGTGAAATTTCCGGATCAGTAGCAACGGTAAGTGGAGAAGAACTCGAAAAATCACCGGTTGCAAATCTTACACAAAGCTTTGCAGGCCGTTTTGCCGGATTAACTACGCTAGAATCTTATTCAGAGTTATCCAGAGCAAACACTGATATTTATGTAAGAGGTTTATCTGCAGCAAGAGGTAATGGCCCGCTTGTAATGATAGATGGAATTATTGTTTCTTATAACAGTAACCAGACCCTTGATTATATAAGCGCAAATGAGATTGAATCTGTTTCAATACTTAAAGATGCATCAACACAGGCGCTTTACGGTATTCAGGGTGCTAATGGTTTAATCGTAATTACTACCAAACGTGGCGTAAAAGGTAAAGTGAAAATAAAAACCAGCTTTGACCAGTCTATGCAGGAGGCAACTACAAAACCTACTTTCTATGGTGCCGCAGATTATGCAGAGATGAGAAATCAGGCAGCGGTTAATGATGGTACAAGCAAGGCATTTACCGATCGGCAAGTTCAGAACTACCGTTTAGGTGGAAACGAACTTTATCCCAGCAACAATTGGTATGACAGGTATTTTGAAGATCTTGCCAATATGCAGCGTATAGGTCTAAATGTATCAGGAGGTAGCGATAAGGTTCAGTTTTATTCTAATATAAATTTCATGCATCAGGGGGGGCAATTCAATACTGATCAAACCGAATATAATTCTAATGCAAATAATGTGTGGATAAATTATCGCAGTAATGTTGATATGAAGCTGAACAGATATCTTAAAGCTTTTATCCGATTAAGTGGTAATGTTAAAAGAGAACGGACACCAGGTTCGGGAAACTCAACTATTTATAGCAGTTTGTTTCAAATGCCTCCTACAATCTATGGTCCTTTAACTCCTGATGGTCAGGTGATTACTACTGAAGATATCGGTGCCCCTACCTATGGAATGCTTAACCGTTCAGGATATGTAAGACACACGGTTACCAATATTACCTCACAGTTTGGACTGGATTTGGACATGAGCTTTCTTACTAAGGGATTGAGTATTAGTGGTGTTGTAGCTTATCAAACAAATGCTGTAGGGAGTTTAAGAACTACCCAGAATTACGAACGCTGGATGAGAACAGGTAATGCTGATGAACTTTTATTCATTAAGAAAGGCGGTGAAAATAATACTCCTCTGGCTTATGGTAAATCGAGCTCTTACTATTATCACCTTACCTATAATGGTGCTTTGAACTATAAGCGTGATTTTGGTAAACATAGTATTGGTGGCATGGCTTATATGTTCTTTCAAAATCTGACTAAAGCAGATACAGGATCTCCTAACTTATTACCTTATAATCGTGTAAGCTCGGGAGCAGAGGCCACTTATGGTTACGACAAGAGGTACCTGGTAAAATTAGATGTCGGTTATTCCGGTTCTGAGCAATATGCCCGTGGCAATCGTTTTATTTTTACCCCGGCAGTTTCGGGAGCATGGGTTGCCTCAAATGAAGCTTTTATGAGCGACATTAATTGGCTGAGCAACCTTAAGTTAAGGGCTTCTTATGGCAAAACTGCAAATGACCAAAGCGGGTTGGGACGCTTTGCCTATGCAGATAATGTTAGTGTTGCTGGTGGTGGCCCAATTGGTTCTCTCCAATACATTATTAATGAAGGACAAGTTGGAAATCCTAACATACAAGCCGAAATCTCTACAAAGCAGAATTATGGTTTGGATTTAGGGTTGTTTAATGTATTTTCTGTATCGGTTGATGTATTCAAAGAACGTATGAATAACATGGCAGTTCAGGCATTGTCGGCAGTTCCACTTTATCAGGGTGTTCCCTTAAATTTTTACCCGTCAACGAATTCAGGTATTTTTGAAAATCAAGGATACGAGATCACGGTAAATTATACCAAGGCTATCAGTAGTAGTTTAAAATTTAATTTAGGAGGAATGTTTAGCTATAACAGAAATAAGGTTATAAAAGTAAACGAGCCTCTTCAGAATGCTGATTATACTTATAGAAGCCGACAAGAAGGCTATTCTTATGGACAGGCTTTTGGTTACCTGGTAGATTATAGTAATGGTAATGGTTTTTATAATACTCAGACAGAACTTGATAATCGTTTACCAACGAGTCTTGAAAACCCAGTGCGTTTAGGTTATCTTAAATTTCAAGATTTAAATAAAGATGGTAAAATTGATGTAGGGGACGTGGCTCCTATAGGTATAGGAGCATTGCCAAGATATACTTATGGAATTTCCGGCGGTGTAACCTATAGATCATTTGACCTTAATTTCCTGTTTCAGGGCATTGGTCAGTACTCTTCAATAATATCAGGTCCTGGTGTTTACGAAACGGATTATGATGGGGTATTTGGTGCTTTACATAAAAATGCATGGACTCCGGAGCGATACAATAATGGAGAGACAATTACTTCTCCAGCACTTTCATTATCAGGTAATAATATGAATCAGTTACCAAATGATTATTATAAATATGACAGATCATATGTACGCCTTAAAAATGTAGAATTGTCTTACACACTGCCTGCATCTTTGTCAAAAGCTATATCTTCTGATAAAATTAAATTTTTGCTTAGCGGACAAAATCTGGTCACATGGGACAACATGAAGTCTAAAGATTTTGGCCCTGAAGGTGGTGGCTATACATCTTTCCCTGTTTATAGGGTCTATAACATAGGTGTAAATGTTGTTTTTTAATTAACCCCGGTAATCTAACAAGAATATTATTTATAGAGTGAAATCACTTTTAAACAAAATTATTCCAATGAAAAAGTATAAAATATTTATAGTCATAGTTACTGCAGGTATTTTCTTCTCCTGTAACAAGCAGTTAGATCTGCCAACTGATGGTCGTATATCTGTGGAACAGATATTCAGTGATTATAACAGAACGAGAGGTTATCTTAATTCCTGCTATGGATTCTGTCCTGCCCCTTCTATGGCCAGGGCTTCCTATACTGATGAAGCTCAGGATGCAGACGATAATACCTCAGGTTCAAAATACAGTATTTGGTATAGCGGAGGTGTTACTTCTTCAACCTATCCAGCGATCTCGTCGGATGGCGGACCCTGGGGGCAACTTTATGAAGGGATCCGAAAGTGTAACGTGTTTATTGAAAATATTAAGACCGCTACAGTGATTGCCTCAGATGCTGAAAAAGGAGCATGGACTGCACAGGTACATACTTTACGTGCACTTTATTATCTTCAGTTGATTAAACGATACGGAGGAGTGCCCATTTTTAATAAGCCTTTGGGACTGGATCACGATTTCTCTGCTGATAAGCGTACTACATTTGGAGAGACGGTAAAATTTATTTTAGCAGATTGTGATACGGCCTTATCTTATCCGGCCAATCGTGATGGCTTTTCCTGGGATATTTATGACAATCAATTTGGTATCATGACGCGTGCTGTAGCTTATGCTATTAAGTCTCAGGCTGTAACCTATGCTGCCAGCCCATTATGGTCAGATGGTACCTATACCTGGGCTGACGCAAAAGCCATAAACATTGAGGCCCTGGCACAGTGTTTAGCAAATGATTACAAATTATTTAATGAGGCACCTGCGGCGGACATTGCTCAGAATGCTTATGCGCTTTATAACTTTACCTCTTCTAATGACCAGCGGTCAAGAGATAAGGAAACGATTTATCAGCGTGGTGCAAAGATGCAGGTATGGAAATTAGCAGGATTACCTACTAATCCAGGTATGGAAAAAGCTGGGCCATCCCCAACACAAGAACTCGTAGATAGTTACGAAATGGCCAATGGAGAAGCACCTATAACAGGATATACTGATGTTAACAGGCTTGTTCCTGTTGTAAACACAGCTTCGGGTTATGACTCTAACAATCCTTATGCAGGCCGTGATCCAAGGTTCTACGCTTCAATCTATTACAATGCTGCAGTGAGAAATTTAAATGACCCTAATGGTAAAAAGGTAGAAACTTTTGTTGGCGGACAGGAAGCTATATCAGAAACAAGCAAAACGCACACTAGAACAGGATATTACCTACGCAAATTTAATAACTATAAATCCGGACAAAATAATGATGCGGATGGCAGTATAAGATTGTTTCGCCTGGCAGAACTTTACTTGAATTTTGCTGAATCCGCTTATCAGTCGGTGGGTCCTGATGCGGCTGTAACTTCTGGCGGACTTACAATGAGTGCCCGTGAGGCTGTAAGCACGGTGCGTGCCAGAGCTGGTATGCCTGCATTTTCTGCTGGAATGTCTAAAGAAGCTTTTGAGAAGAAATACCGTAATGAGCGCCGAATTGAATTTGCATTTGAAGAACATCGCTTTTTTGACGTAAGAAGATGGAAAATTCTCGATCAGACAGATAAATTTGTTACAGGTATAAATATCACCAAGAGTGGTTCTGATCTTAGCTATAAGCGATTTAAGTTTAAAAATAGAAATTCTTCTTCTGATAAATATCTAATGTATCCTATAGATAAGGGAGAGGTAGATAAAATGACTAACATTACAGGTCAGAACTGGCAAAATCCAGGATGGCTTAATTAATAATTAGCAGACTTAATTATAACCATTATCTTAACAAGATGCGTATAAAACAATTTTTCCTTCTGGTAGTAATTTCAATTATATCTGCCTGTTCCACTACAAAGAAAGAGGTTTCTTTTACCAAAATAGAAAGTGGATTTAAAGTTCCGCCTGATTCTATACAAACTAGTATTTATTGGTATTGGATTTCAGATAATATCTCGAAAGAAGGGGTCATAAAGGATCTTCAGGCAATGAAGGCCGTTGGAATTAACCGGGCTTTTATTGGAAATATAGGTTTGACCGGAGAAGTTCCTTACGGAAAAGTGAAACTGTTTTCAGATGAGTGGTGGGATATAACCCATAGTGCATTGAAAACAGCCTCAGACCTTGGGATAGAAATAGGTGTGTTTAACAGCCCAGGATGGAGCCAGTCTGGTGGTCCATGGGTTAAGCCAGAACAGGCGATGCGCTATTTGTCCTCATTAGAAACAGTTTTTAAAGGACCTGGTAAAATTTCCCAGAAGCTTAATAAACCGGAGGGAAACTTTAAGGATGTTAAAGTATTGGCTTTTAGGGCACCTAAAGGTTATGGAAGCAGGTTTGCCGATTTAAAGCCTATAATTACCGCACAGCCTTCTATTAAAAATATTGCAAATATTCTGGATAAGGATAGGAAGACTGAAGCAGCATTCCCTGCTGGTCAGTCTTCAGTTATTACTTTGACCTCTAAAGTGGACTATACAGCCAGAAGTCTAACTATTTATCCTGCAAAAAAGAACATGAGGATGGATGTGAAATTAGAGGCGCTGGACAAAGGAAGCTTCCTTGAAGTAAAACAGTTCCAGGTAGACCGCAGCAATAATGCACTTAATGTTGGTTTTGAACAATTCGCTCCCGTTATCATTTCATTTGGTGCTGTTACCACAAATGCTTTCCGGTTAACGATTACCAATGCATCACCAAATGCCGGGGTCGCTGAAGTAGAAATTTCTTCGGTACCAAAGGTAGAGCGCTTTATAGAAAAAACTCTGGCCAAAATGCACCCAACCCCACTGCCTTACTGGAATGAGTACCAGTGGGCACCACAAAAAGAAGTGGTAGATAAAGCTTTGTTAATAGATGAAACTTCTATTAAGGATCTCAGCTCAAGCCTGTCTGCTGATGGAACTCTTACTTGGGAAGTGCCGGAAGGCGAATGGATAGTAATGAGGACTGGTATGGTGCCAACTGGTATAAAAAATGGCCCTGCATCGCCTGAAGGTACCGGTCTTGAGGTAGATAAAATGAATCACGACCATGTAGTAAAGCACTTCGATGCCTTTCTGGGCGAAATTCAGCGGCGCATACCTGCCGAGGATCGCAAAACATGGAAAGTTGCTGTACAGGATAGTTATGAAATGGGAGGACAGAACTGGACGGATGATTTCATAGCCAAGTTTAAAAAGCGTTATGGCTATGATCCTACGCCTTTAATACCGGCTATGTATGGTCATGTAGTTGGTAGTCAGGATAAATCGGATCGTTTTCTTTGGGACTTAAGACGTTTTATTGCGGATAATGTGGCTTATGAATATGTAGGTGGATTGCGGGATGTAAGTCATAAACATGGATTGACAATATGGCTCGAAAATTATGGGCACTGGGGTTTCCCTGGTGAGTTTTTGCAGTATGGCGGGCAATCTGATGAAGTAGGAGGTGAATTCTGGAGTGAGGGTGAACTTGGTAACATTGAAAATAGGGCAGCTTCTTCTGCTGCGCATATTTATGGTAAAACAAAGGTGTCGGCTGAGTCGTTCACAGCTGCCGGAAATACTTATGGCAGGTATCCAGCGATGATGAAACAACGGGGTGATCGCTTCTTTACTGAAGGAATCAATAATACTTTGCTGCATGTATATATCCAGCAGCCATATGAAGACCGCAGACCAGGTGTGAATGCTCCTTTTGGGAATGAGTTTAACCGCTTTAATACCTGGTTTTATGATATGGATATGTTTATTAAATATATCAAACGCTGCAATTTTATGCTGCAACAGGGAAAATATGTTGCAGACGTAGCCTATTTTATTGGTGAAGATGCCCCAAAGATGACCGGCGTACAAAATCCTAAACTTCCTGCAGGTTATTCTTTTGATTATATTAATGCAGAGGTGATCATCAACCGTCTTTCCATCAAGGACGGAAGATTTGTTCTCCCTGATGGAATGTCTTATCGCATATTGGTTTTACCTGCATTGGAAACTATGAGACCTGAATTGCTAGAAAAAATTGAGCGCTTGGTAAAAGAAGGTGGTGTAATTTTGGGCCCAAAACCTAATCGTTCGCCTAGTTTAGCTGATTTTGCTACAGCGGATAATAAGGTGAAAAAACTGGCAGCCGAGATTTGGGGAAAAATCGATTGTAAAAATGTTAAAACTAATGAATATGGCAAAGGGTTAGTAATGGATGGACTTGATTTGCAGCAAGCATTAGATAAGATTGGAGCAATTCCTGACTTTAAGCTTGCTAATAACGATCAAGCACTGTTCATTCATAGAAAAACTAATGAAGGTGAAATTTACTTCGTATCTAACCAGAGTGATAAAGCAATAAGCATTAATCCTGCTTTTCGCGTTAGTGGGAAAGCACCTGAACTCTGGAATGCAATTACTGGAGAAATACGAGACCTGCCTGAATTTAATACAGCAGAGAATACAACTTCTGTTCCCTTAGAACTGGATGCTTACGAAAGTGCGTTTGTCATTTTCAGAAAAGGCAAAACCGGTAAAGGTGGGATTGATAAAAAGGTTAATTTTCCGGAACCGGTTGAGGTGGTTAATTTAAATGATCCATGGACAGTTACTTTTGATATGGAAGGTAGGGTGCCTGAAGAACCTGTGGTATTTAAAACTTTAATAGACTGGTCTAAGCATCCTGATTCCAGAATAGCACACTATTCTGGAAGGGCTTTATACAACACTAATTTTGTAGTAAAGAAACCACAGGGAACCCAGCGCATTTACCTGAATCTGGGCTCTGTTACTGCCTTGGCAAAAGTTAAAGTTAATAGCAAAGATGTAGGAGGTGTATGGACCGCACCTTACAGAATAGACATTACGGATGCTGTATTGGAAGGAGAAAATAAGCTTGAGGTAAAGGTGGTTAATACCTGGGTAAACAGTATGATAGGCGATTTAAAACTTCCTGCCAAACAGCGTAAGACATGGTCTTACATCAATCCGTATAAAGCTGACAGCCCACTTCATCCTGCTGGTTTACACGGCCCGGTATCTATTGAAATCAATCCGTATTAATTCTAAAAATAAAAAGTGTGTTGCAGCTTTTAGAAAATGCAGGTTGCATCATATCTTTAAAAAAACACTTCTGATGATAACATTCTTTTATACTCCCAATAAAACCTTTTCTCTTACCTATTAATTCGATAAAATGATAAGACTTATTTTTGATATTCCATTTTTGTTTTTTGTGATTATTCTTCTGTTTCCTGCAGCCGGATATTCTCAAAACAGCAATGTTAACAGTGATCAATGGGCAGCTACAGATGCACTTGGAAGAAAAGTCCAGAACTACAGCACTGCCGGTGAGAAGAAAAAGGATAAATTTATTGCTATGTTTTACTGGACCTGGCATCAAGGAGATGATGATACAAGCTATCAGGTAAAAAACATTACCAAAATCGTCAGAAAAAATCCAGAGGCTATGAAAGACTACTATCATCCGGCTTGGGGAGATAAAAAACCTGGATTTTTCTTTTGGGAGCAACCACTTTTGGGATATTATAAAACAACTGATCCATGGGTTCTACGCAAACATGCTGAAATGCTGGCGGATGCAAAGGTAGATGCTGTATTTTTCGACTGTACTAATGGTAGTATTACCTGGAAAGAATCGTACGAAGTGTTGATGAAAACCTGGGATAAGGCACAAAAAGATGGGGTAAAGGTGCCGAGAATTGCTTTCATGCTTCCATTTGGTGCTGCACCAAATTCATTGATTTCACTCCGGAAGCTCTATCGTGATGTATATAAACCTGGTCTATATAAAAATCTCTGGTTTATTTGGAAAGGAAAACCATGCATTATGGGATACCCGGATAATCTTACCAATTCGCCAGAGGACAAAGAGATTGCCAAATATTTCACTTTTCGCCCCGGGCAACCTGACTATGTCGACGGACCCAAACGAAACGATCAATGGGGATGGCTTGAAAATTATCCACAACATGGTTATGTAAAGGATAAGAATGGCAAATTTGAACAGGTAACTGTTGGTGTAGCACAAAATGCCAGTCCGGTTACCAACGGTCATTGTAGTGCCTTTAATCTACCTGGTTCCTTTGGACGTAGTTTTAGTCAGAGAAACGGGTTCGACCCCAGAGTAGATGGGTATCTTTACGGCTGGAATTTTCAGGAGCAGTGGGACCGTGCTTTCGAAGTTGACCCTGAATTGGTTTTCGTTACCGGATGGAATGAATTTACGGCTGGCCAGTGGCTGCCCAAGGATAGCTGGACAGGAGATCCTTTTTCATTTGTTGATCAGTTTGACTGGGAACATAGCCGCGACGTCGAACCCAATAAAGGTTGGGGTGACAAAGGTGATGTTTACTATCTGCAAATGATTGATAACGTAAGAAAATTCAAGGGCATGGCTGTAACTCAAGCTGCATCAGCTCCAAAAAACATAAAGATCGGCAACGCTGATGGATGGGCTGATGTTGCACCTTATTACAAACATTATAAAGGAAATACCATGCATCGTGATCATAGAGGACGTTATGATCAATACTATACCAACAATACGGGAAGAAATGATATTGTAGGAGCAAAAGTGGCCCGTGATGCAGAGAAAATCTATTTTTATACAGAAACTGCAGAAAAGCTTACACCTCAAAACGGCCATAACTGGATGATGCTATTGATAGATATTGACCGTAATAAATCGACCGGGTGGAATGGCTATGATTTGATTGTTAACCGCGTAAGTCCGAAAGGTAACAAAGCAATCGTAGAAAAAAATATTGCCGGCCGCTGGGAGTGGAAGCCTGTTGATGAAACAGAGTTTGCCGTCAACAATAACAAGCTTGAACTGGGGATTAAACGGAGCGTGCTGAATCTCACCGGAAAAGAAATTGATATAGAGTTTAAATGGAATGATAATATGCAGGAGAACGGGAATATCATGGATTTCTATGTCAACGGTGATACTGCACCTGGCGGACGCTTTAATTTTGTTTATACAACTAAAATAACAAAAAATTAATTATTTAACACTATGAGATATAAAATAATCATACGAAATATTCTTCTTGCTTCCTTTTTACTCACTGGATTTGGTTTTTCAGTGGTAAAAATGGGCGATACGGCAAAGGATCCAGCCAGTATTCAAAATTCTAGAATGGAAATCGGCCTGGTACATAGCTCGCTTCCGATGCTTTGGGACGGAAGATGCAGCAGGTAGTAGGCATGTTTTATATTACCTGGCATAGTGATGAAAATGCTAAGAAGAAAAGGCCCTATTCGGGAGATGTTACCAAGGTGTTGTCAAAAAAGCTGGATGCCCGTCTGGATGCGAAGAATCCTCTTTGGAAAGAAGGAAGTTATCACTGGGGCGAACCAGAAATAGGCTATTTCCAGAGTAAGGATGAATTGGAGTTGCTGCATTTGACTAGAGGGATTTAGTTGTCAGATTCAACTAGAAACTTTTAAATTTGACTATATAAGCAAACGAACGTATGATGATTCATTCAGGAAAATGGCTGTTGATTTATCTCACAACCGAGGATCGGTAAAAGAGGTTGCGGACGAGCATGGAATAAACGACAGCCTTTTGAGCAAATGGAGGCAACGGGACTCTGGGTCTAAACAGAGCCCTGTTGCGTTAAACCCAGATAAGAAAACTGCAAAAGGAGCTTAAAAATGCTTAAATTGAACGGGATAAATTAAAAAAGGCGGTCGGCATCTTTTCCAGGTGAGACGGGAGATATTCGGATTTATAAAAGATTACCGAAGAATATTTCCGGTTGAAAAGATGTGCAGTGTATTTCTGGTAAGCAACAGTGGTTTTTATTACTGGCTAAGGCATCCGCAGGGAAAGCGGCTGGCCGAGCAGAATGCTGTTCTGAGAGAAATCCGGGAACCTCACTAGGATAGCAAAGATCGATACCGCAGTCCACGGATTATTGTTGAACTGATAAAGAAGGGGATCCAGGTATCAAGACTAAGGGAAGCCAGACTGATGCGGAAATGGAACATAAGAAGTATCGTTCATAAAAAGTGGGTACAGACCACAGATTCTGAACACCACATACTGTAGCGGAAAACATCCTTAGTAAAGATTTTTACACGGCAAACATCGGAGATAAATGGGTTTCAGATTATGTAAACAATTTAGTTATGTAAAGCAATGCCTAATAATCACGCACACGTACTTGCAATCGAACAATTATTGAAACATTTCTTATACATAATATTAAAAGCTTTTAAGCCAGCTTAACAGATTATCATCTTGTATCCAGCGTGGTTCCTCATTGGGATTGACGTTTATATATGCTGTTTCAATTCAATGCTGCAAGTAGACCACCATTAAGTTGTTGCCGGATATTTTCGACCTCACATATCAAATACAACAGAGTTGCAAGAATAATCTCATTGATACTTGAGATAGAATGCTTACTACAATAGGCTATAAATCTGGAAAGATAGTTGCTATAGATTTCGATAGTTCCCGGTGCTGACCCTTCTTCCATTCTTTTGGATTTAAAAAAAGAAGTGCATAACTCACCGATTGGCCCACAAAATACCATTGGTGTTTTAAGGGCTCGGCGATGAATCTTAATAATCCCGTTTTCCTTAAACCCGGTAAGTATTTTTAACCGTATTTATGCTAATACGAAGTTGAAGGTTGTTTTGACCCCTATAAAACAAGAGTATTCTTTTAAATTTCAAGGATTAATTAAGCGGTTAGTTTTCTCATTAAAATTGTATGTTTATCCTGGTTCCATTTCTCCATTGGTGTGATCCGTCCCAACAGCCCATGTAGCCTTGTATTGTTGTAGAACAGCACATATCTTTTCAGTATTTGCTCGATTTCTCCGAAGGTTCTGTAGTCCACTCTTTCAAACAGTTCTTTTTTCAGTATGCCGTGATAAGCCTCGATGTGGGCATTTTCCTCCGGTGTAGCCACATGTGTGAACTCTTGTTCGACTCCAATCATCCCAAGATACCCACCGGACACTTTTAGCGATGAACTGGCTTCCGTTGTCACTTCTTATCACAACAGTTTCTGGGTGCTGGTAATCTGAGAACATACTGGAGAGAAACGCTATCACTTTTGTCTGCTTGATGCTAAAAGAAAAATAATCTTTCAGTATCCTTCGTGTGTGCACATCTATTATAGAAAGCAGATACGCGTTCTTGCCGGCGTTCGGGATCCAGACCATCTTTATGTCCATCTCCAGACATTGGAAAGGTCTGGAGGTCACTACTTTCCTGAATTTCACGAACTTGCGTCCCGAACCACTTCTGCTTATCCGGTTTTCCAGCTTCAGCAGACCCTCTTCCCGCATGATCCTGTAAAGCTTCTTGTGATTGATCTCATAGCCGTCTTTCTGTAAGTAGGCGGTCATCAGACGGTATCCACAGTCTATGAACTCATGGCTCAGAAAAGCCTTTACGGAATCAGCCACACCTTTTTGACTGACCAATCCCTTTGTCCGGTTGTAAGTGAACTCACTGGGCCTGTTGCCCTTCTTTCCCAAACTGGGGTTACGGAAATAACTGCTGTGGACCATCCCTACCATACTGATTGCCTTCGCTTTACTGATCCTGTGACGTTGATGAACCCTGTCCACTAAATCTTTCTTGGATCGGATGTCCCAAACTTTTTTTTTAGGAGCTCACGCTGCACTTCCAGTTCGATTTCCTTGTTACTCAAAAGCTTCCGCAGTATCCTGTTCTCTTCCTCAGCCTGCTTCAGCTCTTTGCTACGGTCATCGTATGTGACCTTCAGGCCTGCTTCGCCTTTGATGTCATGCTTCTTCTTCCAACTGTAAAAAGTGCCGGTGCTGACACTGTATTTACGGCAAGCCTCTACGATACCCAATTCCTCTGATTTACCTAGGATTTCTAGCTTCTCTGCTAAGCTCCATTTCTTGTATTTCATGTCTCAAATGTATTGTTTGAAATTCAAAATAATACTCCGAACTTATTAGGGGCTAAAATAAAGGTAATTGGCAGCATTTATAATTATAATTAGTTCATTAAAATCTCTGAAATGTTCCATATTGCATTTTTTTTATTTATAAATGCAACATCGTTATTCAGATATTTTTATATAAAGTAAACGACATAAAAAAAACTGAAGATGAGACCGTTATCTGATATACTTTACTTAACTAAATTGTTTACATATTTCAGACCTTACCTATATAAGAACGATGGAAGGCTGGTTGTAGTTGACTACCGTTATAGATCTGGCCCACAGAAAAGTGATAGGCTGGTCGTTAAGTGAGACCATGAGCGCCAAAAATACTACTGTAAAGGCATTCGGGATGGCTAAACTTAACAGAACGATAACCGGCCAGTTCATTTTTCACTCAGATTGAGGTGTGCAGTATGCCTGTGCCGAGTTCAGGGAACAGTTGATGTGATTAACCGTTATCCAGAGCAGGAATCGAAAAGGAAACTGTTAGGCAATACAGTTGCCGAAAGTTTCTTCAAGACTATGAAAACAGATATGGTGTATCACGAAGTATTCAAAACGAGAAAGCAGGCTAGCCTAGCTATTTTCGAATATATAGAGGTATGGTACAACAGAAAAAGAAGTCATTCAACACTTCTCTTTTTAACGCCACTGGAATTTGAAAATACCTTAACAAATAATGAAAAAGCAGCATAAAAACTTCTCCAACAAAATCTAAAGTAATACTTCTCAAAAAAAACCTCTAGTAGACTATTAAAATTCCAGACGCTTTATCAGTAAAAAATGGGAGAATTTTCAAACAATCATTGGAACTGACACCAGGACGAAAATCTCAGTCCCAAATATTTTGATATCGAAAAAAGGGAAAGGTGACTTTGAAGAATATTGAGCAAGTAGAGCAAGAGAACGAGGTTGGAAAATATTTATGCTGATGTTGGACATTATTTAATACGTGACCAACCAGAAGCGTTATTGTAAAAATTAGAAAGAGCAATTAAAAATACTGTAAGTAATACCGATAAGAGATTGTTTTGTTCCTAACAAATAGTAAGGTTTGCGGGAAGGGGATTGAAATTAATTTTAATTCCCTATTATAGGTATTTTTGATTTAACTATTTTAAAAACTTATTACAATGTAATTTGTTAAATAAATTATAAAACACTCATGGTACAGATTGAGGATAATTTTGTGGGCAGAGAAAATTAATTTTCTGTGTAAATTAAATATATAATGGAAAAAGAAATGACAACATCAAAAGACATTGTAACAATTGCAACAACAGATGCTAAAACACTTGCTGCAGCTGTAACAGCTGCAGGCTTGGTAGATACCTTGCAGGGTGAAGGACCATTCACAGTTTTTGCACCTACTGACGCCGCTTTTGCTGATATCCAATCTGAGGTGGACAATTTATTGAAACCTGAAAATAAAGCAGAACTTTCTAAAATTTTGACTTACCATGTTGTAAGTGGAAAAATGGGAGCTGCCGATTTGAAAGATGGACAAGAATTGACAACAGTAGAAGGCAGTAAACTAAAAGTGATGGTGAAAGACGGAAAAGTAACAGTAGGTAACGCAAAAGTTACCTTGGCTGATATTGAAGCCTCAAACGGAGTAATTCATGTTATTGACAAAGTTTTATTGCCAACAGATTAAAACACCACAAGATGGTAAATTATATCACCAACTTACAATTACTGATTAGCTTAGTGAAACTACATCATACATCAGATTGGTGTAAGGGATATCATAAAAACTGTAGTTTTCCAATCTTTATGCAGTGACTAACGAAATGTTAGAAGAGTAAGTGGCCGTTTATTTTATAAGTTCATTATGCAAATCTTTTTTTAATTAAAAGAAATTCGAAAAATGCATCTACGTCAGTAATTTTCGATAAACTAGCAGTAGCGAATTTTTTATAGGTATTAGTTTTGATTATTTAAACGATTACCCTTTTCAGAAAAATTTAACTAGTTGAATTCAATTTAGAATTTTTGTATTTGCTATTTAAACTGACAGATATGCGCACCACGTAAATTTCTTAAAAAGGTCTAAAACAGATTCAGGAGTAATATAAGAACCATTACCAAATAATTTTTAATTTCATTTCATCCAAAAAAATAATTTACAAATGTCCATTCAAACAGTTAATCCCACAACAAATAAAGTCATTGAATCTTTTAGTGAAATGACAGATGAGCAGGTTAATGAAGCAGTAGAAAAAGCATCAAGATTTTATGAAAGCTGGAAGCAAACCGATTTTAAAATAAGAGCTGATATACTGCATAAAGTTGCCGGTTTACTTAGAGAGAAAAAAGACGTGTTAGCAAAAATGATAACCTTAGAAATGGGTAAATTATTAGCACATGCAGAGGGGGAAATAAAATTAAGTGCTGAAATATTTGATTATTATGCCAGCAATGCCGAAAGTTTTTTGGCTGATAAAATACTCAACCCAACTCATGGTCATGCATTAATCAGGCATTCACCTATCGGGGTTTTGTTGGGTGTAGAACCTTGGAACTTTCCATTTTATCAGGTAGCCCGTTTTGTAGCACCCAATATTATGATAGGCAATACTATTTTGGTCAAACATGCTTCTATTGTGCCTCAATGTGGAGTGGCAATTGAGGAAATATTTAAAGAAGCAGGGGCACCAGCTGGCTTATATACCAACCTGCTTATATCCGGCAAACGGGCATCTGCATTGGTTGCTGATAAAAGAATTAAAGGAGTTTCGCTTACCGGAAGCGAAGCCGCAGGTGCCAGTGTGGCTTCTGAGGCTGGAAAGCATTTAAAGAAATCGGTATTGGAATTAGGAGGAAGCGATGCTTTTATTGTACTGGATGATGCCGACATGGATAAAACGGTTGAATGGGCGGTAACAGGCAGGATAAATAATAATGGGCAATGTTGCGTTGCCTCTAAAAGGTTTATTGTGTTAGAAAGCGTTGCAGATATTTTTTTAGAGAAATTTAAAACTAAACTTTCACAATTAATTGTGGGCGACCCTATGGATGCCACCACACAATTAGGTCCGATGAGTAGTGAAGCAGCAGCGGAGCAAATAGCAGCTCAGGTCCAAAAAGCTGCTGATGGTGGTGCAACAATTTTATTGGGAGGAAAAAGGTTGAAAAGGGAAGGTGCTTTTATGGAACCAACCATCATTACCGATATGCAGCGGAATAATCCTATTTACTATGAAGAGTTATTTGGACCAGTGGCTACTTTTTTCAGGGTGAAAGATGAACAGGAGGCTATTGATTTAGCCAATGATTCACCGTATGGCTTGGGTGGTAGTGTGTTTACACAAGACATTGAAAGAGGAAAACGAGTTGCGGATCAGATTGATACTGGTATGGTTTTCATTAATCACCCCACATGGACGCAGGCTGACTTACCTTTTGGTGGCACCAAACGTTCAGGCTATGGAAGAGAACTTTCTGAATTGGGTATTGATGAATTTGTAAATAAAAAACTAATTCGAATCAGCGAATTATCTGATCCTTTTTAAACAATATAAGCTGCTTAAATTTTAATTATTTCAATTTAATAAAATTGGTTATCAAGATTATAAAAAATGTGCAGCAACCTGCCGTAAGCGTACAGAGAGTGCAGTAAGATAATTGAGCTTATATATTAAAAAACAACATGAACAAAACTATAAAAGTTTTGGCGCATGCCTACCGCATTTGTTATACCTCATAAAATTATCTGGCTGGGGATGGCATATTGCAAATGTGGATGTGCATGACCATATTGTAAATTTACAATTTCAGAAAAAAGACATATACTTATCAACTCATTACACATTATTTTAAGCGGGATGAACTTTTAAAAGCCTGCGAAGTATTCGGTAAAGCCGGTAAAGAAAAGATAATGAAGGTGATGGTTGATGGAGTGATGACAGTAGAAGCACCGAGCCGGCCAATCAAATAGAAGCTACACATCGCTTTGATAAGGATGAAGTTACAAGATTGCTGGCACACACTAAAAAACTATCAGAAGGATCAGCGGATGATTTTAATGCAGTGTTTTATCCCGGTGGTCATGGTCCTTTATGGGATTTAACCAATGATAAAGATTCCATTGAATTGATTGAAAATTTTCGGGAACAATAAAGAACCTGTAGCGGCTGTTTGTTATTGCCAACATTAATTTTAATACAAGAAGTTGTATTGTGTGGACAGATTTGATTATACAACAGTATTGAAGTGCCTGTTGGGCTAAGGTTACAATCCATGTTTATTTACTAGAAGCGTATTGATGCAGGGCTTTATTATTGGGAATAATGAAAGTCATTTTCCCGAAGGAATGGAACAGTTGGGGCAATGGTTAAAAGAAGGTAAATTAAAATCTACTGAAACCATTTTACACGGGTTTGATAATTTACCCACAGTCTTGCTGGGATTGTTTAATGGAGAAAATACAGGGAAGATGATTATGAGTCATAAATTATTTATTTGATAATTTTTAGAGTAGAATAATTTTATGGATAATAAAACAGATAAACTAAGTAAAGCTCAAACAGCAGGACGCATATTGCTCGGCATCTTTCTTGTTTTCGCAGGCACAGGTCATCTTAGTTTTCAGCGAAAAGAGTTTTCAGCACAAGTACCAGAGTGGTTGCCTATGCAGCCGGATATGGTTGTTTTTTTATCGGGAGGAGTTGAAATATTTTTGGGTGCTGGTTTGCTTTTCTTACCAAGACATAGGGCTAGCATTGGTTGGATAGTTGCCCTCTTTTTAGTTGCAGTTTTTCCAGGAAATATTGCTCAATTAATTAACCACAAAGATGCTTTTGGTTTAAACTCCGATTTACTTCGCTGGATAAGGTTACCATCTCAACCACTTTTAATCGTATTAGTATTGTGGAGTACAGGTGCCTGGAGCACATGGAGAAACAACGCGGTTTGAACAGCCCAACTGATCGCGCTGATATAGTCGGTAACTTCAATGGATGCCTTTTGAGGGGCATGCACTTTCCAGAGTAAGACAGCCATCCACATCAACCGGTACGGTATCTTTAGTGAGGGTCTTTTCCGCCTTAAATGATGTGGTGATTACCGTGGTATTGACCCAGTAAGTTATGTTATCAAGGATTGGGATGATAATAAATAATCTGGGCCCACGATTCATTTAAATTTGCCGAGCTGCAACACCACAACTTTACTCCAAGGATTAACGATATTGTAAGCTAGGGCCACGCTGATGCCTACTATGATCACAGATATGATACCCGAAAAAAAACTGATGTTTCCATTTTTAACCCGCCTCAAGGGTATTATAAGTTATTGAAATTTAATAACTTATAACCAAAAAGTCCTGATAGGGTTAATGTTTGAGCGATCGTGCCTTATGTTATTTTAGCCAAGATCGACGTTATCAAAACAATTGTTTTGATTTTTGGTTGTATAAGTGAGGGATCATCATTATCGATGCCAAACATATGATGGAATCACTGATGTTCGGTCAACGATTTTGGCAAAAGTATTGCGTCTGAAAACTTGGCCGATTTGTTTGAGCGTAATTTCAAGCTTCAGAACGATAATGATAAGACTTCCGACTCAGCTTGGGTCTGGTTATTTCCGCGGAGATGGTCCGACTGCAGGGTGGACCCTTGGGCGTGGAAAACGAAATAGTTAAAGGGAAGACCTTTTGGTTTACGATTCCCTATCAATTGAAAAAAAATAATAAATTTTAAAGACATGGCTAAGCACAAAAAAAGCTCAGATCAACAGAAAGACTTGAACGAAAAGCTCAAGCTGGTAATTAAAGCGCCTGTTAACGATGGCATGAATACACCTGTGCCAGATAGATCCGCTATTCCTGTTGTCTCTAAAAGTGAAGCAGAACTCTTCAAACAAGCGGAAAACCCGTTGGGTGACCCTGACAAAATTTAATTCGATGTTTCTGTTTGACTTCTAATCTCATTTAATAAAATAATCAATCTCTATTTTTATGAACTTAATGGGATGATATAAGACTGGTAAACAAATTCAGCTTTAAGTGTTTTGAAGAAGTGGAATTGCAATAGTCTACTAAAGTTTTTTTTTATCAGGTTATTTTTTTTGAGAAGCATTACTTTAGATTTTGTTGGGTTAGTTTTTATGCTGCTTTTCCATTATTTATCAAAGCATTTTCAAATTTCAGTGGCGTTAAAAAACCTATTGTCGAATGACTTCTTTTCCTGTTGTACCATATCTCTATATATTCGAAGATAGCTATGCTGGCCTGTTTTCATCGTCTTGAAGAAACTTTCAGCAACTGCATTGTCCCAACAGTTTCCCTTTCGACTCATGCTCTGGATAATGGGTAATCCCATCAAT
>NZ_JBEONS010000035.1:0-30577 GCF_040544395.1 Pedobacter sp. CG_S7
AATTCGACACTTTTGGTCGAAAAAACCCAAAACTAAAAAAACAAAAAATCCAAAAAGTTAATATAATTCTGACTTGTTGCTTTTGCAACGGTCTTGTATTGTAATGCAAAGTATAATGAAAATTTTGGATGGATTTATGAGGAGCAGGATTTAATAGGTCAGGACTCCATTAAAACTGTTTTTCCAAAATATTATCCTAGACTATTCGAGTTGGCTGAAAGCTGCTTGAATCAGCCTCATACCATTTATGAAGCCGAATTGGAAACTCCTAAGCAGGATGGAGGCCTTAAGTTTGTTTTGTGGCAATTTATGTGCCTTACTGATGCAAATGGTTTACCTTCTGAAATGCAAGGAATAGGTGTAGATGTTACGGAACATAAACTAGCTAAAGATGCAATGGTTATAGCTAGTGAACGTAATAAATACGTGGGCCTTATTACAAATGATGCAATTTATGATTGGGAAATAGCCGAGGATCACATCACATGGGGTTATGGCTATTACAGGTTGTTTGGTTATGAGAATTGTAAAGAGAAATATCCATTGACAAATTGGGTTTCACAAATTCATGATGAAGATGTAGAAAGAGTTGAAAGCAATTTGAATGAGATTTTGGCAGATCAAACAAAGAATGTGTGGAAGGCAGAATACCAATTTAAAAAAGGAAATGGCAGCTATGCTTATATTGAAGAAAATGGGTATATCATTAGGGATTTAAATGGTAAGGGGGTAAGGATGATTGGTATAATGAGGGATATTGAAGAGCGAAAAAAAGCAACTGATGAAATTAAATTTTTACACAAGCAATTAGACAGTTTAAATAGTACTTCCTGGATTCCATCAAATGTAGCACGAGAGCCGTTAAACAAATTAATGAACCTGGTAGAATCGATTGAGGCTAAATCAAGTTCAGAAAATGAAAAAGCTCAATTGGTAGATATCTTGCAAAATTCGGCCAATCAATTAAACCGGATATTAATGCGTATTCCAGTAAGGAAAAAAAAATAAAGGAGACTGTACTATCAGTCGAAATTATGCACTAAAACAGAATTAATTTTTTATAGCTTCTTGTTAGATTAAAAGACGGCAAATTCTAATTAGAATTTGCCGTCTTTTATTTAATAACTATGGCATTATTTATTTATTCTTTTAGGCTTAACAAGACATTTGGTAATGCTTCTTTTTGATGTTTTTTTAATTAAACAATTCTTGCATGTCGCGATCGGCAGTAGGGATTTTTTTGAGAAAATCATCAAAGCCCGCTACTTCTTGAGAACTGTACATACCGTAAGCATCAAGTATATAACCTATTTTTCCATGTTTATCTTCCAATAAATAAAGAACAGCATTATCTGCAGGGTCAGAATCACCTTCAAAACGATAGGTTTTAATAATCGTTAAATCTTCAGGTGTATAAATTTGAATTTCACCAGGCCCCTGCATTTTACCATGATCAGTCATTTTAATCTCGTTGTCTAGGCCTTTCTGCCTTAATTTTTCCATTATTTGGCTTAGCGTATTCATTTCAGCTGGTTGTTCCATACAATTTAGGTTTAACTGCAAAACAATCCAATAGCTAAATAGTTTTAAGTCTTCAGGTACTTTAACTATTAATGCCAGGTCTTTGGCAGGTCCTTGATAGGTCTCTTGATTGCGTTAAGGACCTACCAACGACCTACCAAGGACCTACCAAAGACATGGCAAACCTAATCTAAATAAGAAGGTTCAAAAAAGAAAAAGGCTACATCATTTTTTTAATGACACAGCCTTTAAGGATTTTGGAACTTTAAAAAGAATTAAACGCGACCAATTTTTGAATAAAAAATTAAGCTATTGAAAATGCAGTTTTAACGGCTGCTAAGTAATCTAACTTTTCCCAGGTAAATAATTCTACAGTAAGGATTTTTTCTTCGCCATATGGTGTTCTAAACACCTTGGTTACTGTTTCAGGTTTGCGACCCATGTGTCCATAAGCTGCGGTTTCACTGTAAATTGGATTCCTTAATTTTAACCTTTGTTCAATAAAGTAAGGACGCATGTCAAATAAACCTTCAACGATTTTTGCGATTTCGCCGTCCGTTAGGCTTACTTTACTCGTTCCATAGGTATTAATATATAAACCCATTGGTTTGGCTACACCGATGGCATAACTTACCTGAACAAGAATTTCATCGGCTACACCAGCAGCAACCAGGTTTTTAGCGATATGACGTGTGGCATAGGCGGCACTTCTATCAACCTTACTTGGATCTTTTCCTGAAAATGCACCACCACCGTGAGCACCCTTACCGCCATAAGTATCCACAATTATTTTTCGGCCGGTTAAACCTGTGTCGCCATGCGGGCCACCGATTACAAATTTCCCTGTAGGGTTAATGTGGTAATCAATAGTATCATTAAATAAATGGGCGTATTGAGGGTATTTGGTAATGATTCTTGGAATTAAGATGCCGACAAGATCTTTTTTGATCTTCGCCAACATCACTGTTTCTTCGTCAAAATCATCATGCTGGGTAGAAATAACGATTGAAGCAATTCTTTCTGGTTTATTATTGTTGTTATATTCTAAAGTAACCTGCGATTTTGCATCAGGGCGCAAATAATTGATTTCCGAGTTTTCACGTCTCAATACCGCTAATTCCTGTAAAAGTTTGTGCGAAAGATCAAGTGCTAAGGGCATGTAATCTTCAGTTTCATTTGTGGCATAACCAAACATCATACCTTGGTCGCCTGCGCCTTGATCTTCTTTGTTGGTTTTGTCTACACCCTGGTTAATGTCTCCACTCTGCTCATGTATTGCAGAAAGTATACCACAAGAGTTTGCTTCAAACATGTATTCACTTTTTGTATAGCCAATCTTTTTTATCACGTCGCGCGCAATTTGCTGCACATCAAGATAGGTTTTTGACTTTACTTCTCCAGCTAAAATAACTTGTCCTGTAGTTACAAGTGTTTCGCAAGCTACCTTAGATTCGGCATCGAATGCTAAAAAGTTATCAATAAGAGCGTCTGATATTTGATCTGCTATCTTATCTGGGTGACCCTCGGAAACAGATTCTGATGTAAATAAGTATGACATTTTAAATAATTAGTTTAATAACTTAGTAATTACATAAAATGGAAAATGACCCTGTAAACAGGCGGTAAAAGGAAGTGTGTAAAAGGTTAGCACTTTTTTTTACGTGGTTGCAATCCCGCTATTCCTAGAATAGCATCGCAAATCAGTCCACTTTTAGTAAGGCGAAATTAACACTATATATTTAAATAGTCAAAAAATATCTATTATTTTGTAGAATTACTAATCCATCAACTCTTGAAAAGATCTAACATACTGTTTATTATCAATCCTATTTCTGGGGGTAAGGATAAATTAAAGATACCAGCACTGATTGATTTACATTTGGACCGATCCAGGTTTAATGCAAATTATCGGGTTACAGAATATTCGGGGCATGCAGCAGCTATTGTTGAGGAAACGGCTAACCTGAATTTTGATATTATTGTGGCTGTAGGGGGAGATGGGACTATTAATGAAATAGGCGCAAAAGTGATGGAACAAAATAAGGTGCTTGGTATAATACCTTATGGCTCTGGAAATGGCCTTGCCCGGTTTTTGAAAATACCGATGAACACACTTAAAGCGCTGGAAGTTATTAATCAATGCCACATTACTAAAATTGACACGGCTACCTTTAACGATAAAGTCTATTTTAATATGGCAGGGATGGGTTTTGATGCACATATCAGCGCCATTTTTGCCGGAAATAAAAAAAGAGGCTTGTCGGGTTATTTGAAGCTGGGTTTGAAGGAAATGCTGAATTACGAGCCAGCTACTTATACTATTGTAGTGGATGGCAAAACTTTTACCCGTAAAGCATTTGTTGTGAGTATAGCTAATTCATCACAGTACGGAAATAATGCCCATATTTCTCCATTGGCTTCTGTTAGTGATGGCTTATTGGATGTTTGTATCATTAAAAATTTTCCTTTATACCGTATTCCTGTATTGGCATTTTATATGTTGACGGCTAAAACACATCGATCTGATATGGTAGAAATTATTCAGGGAAAGGATATTCACATCAGCAGACCAACTGCAGCAGCAATACATATAGATGGTGAACCGTTTTTAATGGGTAAGGAAATTGCTGTTTCCATTCAACCTTTGTCATTGAAAGTTATTGTACCTTAACAATCAGCATTAATGAATGTGATCTCATTACCTTTATAATAGTTAAAAGAATGATAAAACCTAAAAAAAAAGTATTGAATGATTTTGGTGGAATCATGTATTCCACAGATTCTTCTTTTGTTTTTCCTGAAGAAGATACGGTAATACCTGAGAACTTGGCAAATAACCAGCAACACTTAAAGGTGATGTTAGATAGGAAAAACCGTGGTGGTAAGGCTGTTACCGTTGTTACAGGCTTTGTTGGCGAGTTGGAAGATTTAGAGAAACTAGCCAAAATGCTAAAGACGAAATGTGGTGTTGGAGGTGCCGCAAAGGAGGGTGATATATTGATTCAGGGAGATTTTAGAGATAAAGTAGTAGAATTGTTGCAAAAGGAAGGATATAAAGTGAAAAAATCTGGAGGATAATATAGTGTTTTTTGGGTTTTAAAGATTTGTTTGTCAGTTTGTTATGCGATAGTGTAAAGCTAACAATAAGTGAAATTTATCCTTAAAAAGGCTGTTTTTTTCTTTTAAATCTGCATAACTTTGCAATACTAACTTTTTATTTTATGAGCAAAGATTTTTTGCAAAACCCGGATTTAAGCTACCTAAACTTGAGTTCAGGAAATGCTTTTTATCAGTTGGAGGTGCCAGAAATGGTAGAAGAAGCCTTGAGAAATGAGGAAGGAACCCTTGCGGATTCTGGCGCCCTTGCTGTGGATACGGGTAAATTTACCGGACGATCCCCGAAAGACAGGTTTATTGTTTTTGATGACATTACCCGTGATGCCGTTTGGTGGGGAGATATTAACATTCAATTTAGCCCGGAAAATTTCAATTCTTTATTCCTTAAAGTTACTGATTACCTCAATACCAAACGGTTCTACGTAAGAGATACCTATGCTTGCGCTAATGAGGAGTATAAAACTACCATTCGGGTGGTTACTGAAAAGGCCTTTCAAAATCTGTTTGCTCATAATATGTTCTTAAGGTTTGAGGCAGAAGAGTTGGGCGAACAACCAGAATGGACAATTATAGCCGCGACAGACTTTTTAGCCAATCCGGAAATAGATGGAACCAGACAATCAAACTTCACGATCCTGAATTTCACAAAAAAAATAATTCTGATTGGTGGCAGTGGTTATACGGGTGAAATTAAAAAGGGAATTTTCTCTGTGCTGAATTTTATTCTACCCGAACAAAGGGATGTTTTGTCTATGCATTGTTCTGCAAATGTAGGAAAAGAGGGCGATACTGCCATATTTTTCGGATTATCGGGTACGGGAAAAACGACTTTATCGGCCGACCCGGAAAGGGGATTAATAGGGGATGATGAGCATGGATGGGATGACTCGAGTGTTTTTAATTTTGAAGGTGGTTGTTATGCAAAGTGTGTAGATTTGACGGTGGAGACTGAACCTCAGATTTTTAATGCCATTAAATTTGGTTCTTTGCTGGAAAATACAAATTATTTTCCAGGGTCACGTAAGGTTGATTTTTCAAATATTGAGAAAACAGAAAATACACGCGTTGCATATCCGTTAAATTATATAGATCATGCTGTACTACCTTCGGTAGCGGGTCTTCCTAAAAATATATTCTTTTTAACGGCTGACGCCTGTGGCGTATTGCCGCCTATCTCTAAATTAAGCACCGGACAAGCCATGTTTCATTATATTTCTGGCTATACGGCAAAAGTTGCAGGAACTGAAGCGGGCATTTTAGAGCCACAACTTACCTTTTCTGCCTGTTTTGGAAAAGCATTTCTGCCTTTACATCCTATTCGTTATGCGGAGCTTTTAGGCGCAAAACTAAAGAAACACAAGGTAAATGTTTGGCTGGTTAATACTGGTTGGAGTGGGGGAGGGTATGGCGTTGGAAAAAGAATGAAACTATCGTATACCAGGGCCATGATTACGGCTGCTTTAAATGGTGAATTGGAAAAGGTAGATTTTACGGAACATCCTGTTTTTGGTTTGAAAATGCCAATGACTTGTCCTGAGGTTCCTTTGGCCATTTTAAACCCAAAAAATACTTGGCCAGATCAACAACTTTATGACATAAAGGCCAACGAATTGGCGGTTGCATTTATCGAGAACTTTAAGCAGTTTGATGCATTTGAAAATGAAGAAATGCAGAGATCTTTGCCAAAAATCAACGAAATCACGGTTTAAAGCATTTTTTTTACTGAAAAATTTGCATTTAGGTTTTTTTTTAGGTTTAATTGTGAAAGATTGTCTCCAACCAGAGGCAATCTTTTTTTAATATGGGCAGCTGATAAGGGGAAATTACACAAGATGATGAATTTATTAAAGTTTGATAATTTAATACTGAAATATCAATCAAAGTTATAAATTTGTTATTACAACAATTGTGTATATTAGACGTTGTTTATTACGAAAATTATTATCAAATCTTTAAAAAAAAAACAAAGTTTTAAAAAAAACTAAAAAACTAAAAAAAAATGGCAAACGCACCAAAATCAACAACAATTTCAAAAGAGAGCTCTACAGCTTCTAATCTATTCGCAGTGTTAGTTATCCCTATCTGTATTGTTATCGGGATTCTTATATTCAAATTTGTATTAGGAGATCCTAACAACTTTATTGACAATAATTCGGCAAATGGACCAAAACCAGGTAATTATGGTGGTATGGCTTACAAAGGCGGGCCAATCGTTCCGGTTCTAATGGGTATGCTTTTAATGGTGTTTGTGTTTTCTGTAGAACGTTTTATCGTGATCAGCAAAGCAACAGGAGCAGGAAGCTTAGATGCTTTCATCAAAAAAATTCAAGGCTATTTAGCTTCAAGTAATATTGAAGCTGCTATGTCTGAGTGCGACAAACAAAAAGGTTCTGTTGCAAACGTAATTAAATCTGGTTTGAAAAAATACCGTGAAATGGAAGTTGAGGCTAACATGGATACAGATCAGAAATGTTTAGCGATACAAAAAGACATTGAAGAAGCGACTACATTAGAGATGCCAATGTTAGAGCAAAACCTAACTGTAATTGCAACACTAGTTTCTGTAGGTACATTGACAGGTCTTTTAGGAACAGTAACAGGTATGATCAAGGCCTTCGGTGGTTTGGCTACATCTGGAGCACCAGATCAGGCTGCATTAGCAAATGGTATTTCTGAGGCCCTTATTAATACAGCTACAGGTATTGCTACATCTACTGTTGCGATTATTATGTACAATATCTTGACTTCAAAAATTGATAAATTGACTTATGCAATTGATGAAGCAGGTTTCAGCATCATCCAAACTTATGCTTCTACGCATAAATAATAAATAATGATTTTTTTTTACCGGCTTTATGGAAAACCGGAAGATTAAACATCATTAGTTAAAACATAAGTAATTTTAAAATTATGCCAAGAGCAAAGGTTAAAAGAAGCAGTACTTCGATCGATATGACCGCTATGTGCGATGTATCTTTCTTATTATTGACCTTCTTTATATTAACAGCAACTGCACGTCAGCCTGATCCCTTGAAGATCACCATTCCCTCTTCAACGTATAAGATCCCAGTTCCGGATATTGATATTGCGAAGTTGTCAATAGGCCATGGAAAAGTTTTCTATGAAGTAGTAGGGAAAGATGTGAAAATGGCAACGCTGGATAAAATGGGAGAGCAGTATAAAATCAGCTTTACTCCCCAAGAGAGAGAGCGTTTTGGCGTTATCCAATCTTTCGGTGTTCCAATTCAGAGCTTAAAGCAATTCATTTCTTTAAGAGATGAGGCTGCCAGAACTGATTCTCCATTGCAATCCGGAATACCTGCTGATTCAGTTAACAATCAGTTAGCAGACTGGATTTTGAATTCCCGCAAAGCGGTAGCAGAGTTACATTCTACGTCGATGAGAATTAGTATCAAGGGTGATGCAGACGAAGAATATTCAACTATTAAAACTATTGTTGATATTCTTCAAAAGCAAAAAATAAACAAATTTAGTTTAATTACTACTGCTGAAGGCGGTGAATAAATAACAGACAATGGCAGAATTAGATACCTCCAGCGGGGGTGGTAAAAAAGGCGGTGGTAAAGTAAGAACCAAAAAAGCTAATACCAAAGTAGATTTAACTGCGATGGTTGATTTAGCCTTCTTGCTTATCACGTTCTTTATGCTTACCACCTCTCTTTCGAAGCCAATCGCAATGGATATTGCAAAGCCAGATAAGAGTGAAAAAGATGAGAACAGACTTGAATTAAGGGCTTCTCAGACGATGACTATTCTTTTAGGTAAAAACAATAAAGTTGCCTGGTATATGGGTGAAGCGGGTAAAAGCCAGCCTAATATCGAAGGATTTACGGGAATAAGAAAATCGATACTTGAAAATAAAAAGAAAGTAGCTGATTTGAATAACAATGATCCAAAGAAAACATTAGTTATCGTAATTAAGCCTACATCAGGTGCGACTTACAAAAACTTTGTTGATATTATGGATGAATTGAACATCACTAAAATTACCACTGCTCCGGCCATCGATGATGAAAACATCTTGGACTCAGAAAAAGATTTCATGAAACAAAATGGGATTTTATAATATTAATTTACATTAAAACAATAAAGCAATGTTCGGTTCTAAAATAGATTTATTCAGAAAAGAGTGGCTTGATGTTGTTTTTGATCAGAAAAATAAAAGCTACGGTGCTTACGAGCTTCGAAGACAAAACGGCTCAAACACAACTAAATCCTTACTTTACGCGGGAACAGTCTTTATTCTCTTGTTTGCAACGCCTAAGATCCTTAATTTGATCAAAGGTGCAATGCCCGAAGAAGAGATAGTAAAGCAAGTAGAGGTTACGGTTGCTCCGCCACCACCGGTAAACCCGGATACCCCTCCGCCACCACCGGTTGAGCCACCACCGCCAAAACAGGATCAGGTTAAGTTTCCTCCTCCAATTGTTAAGCCGGATATTGAGGTGCGTGACGAAGAGCCACCTCAAATTGAAGATTTGAAAAAGGCAGACCCTGGTCAGAAAACCATCGCTGGTGATCCTGATGCCGATATCGTTATCTCATCTCCTGTAGGTGATGGTCCGAAACAAGCAGCAGTAGTAGAAGATACTAAAGTTTATGACTTTGTTAGTATCGAAACTCAGCCTAGTTTTCCGGGTGGTATGGATAAATTCTATGCTTACTTACGTAGAGCAGTGAAATATCCACCAATGGCTGCAGAAAATAACATACAGGGTAAAGTGTTTTTATCTTTTGTTGTTGAAAAAAATGGTGATTTAACTGACATCAAAGTAGACCGTAAATTAGGCGGTGGTACAGATGAAGAAGCAGTTAGGGTATTAAAGGCTAGTCCACGTTGGACTCCAGGTATCCAGAATGGAAAACCAGTGCGTGTTAAGTATAACATTCCTATTAGTTTTACCTTATCAGGTCAATAAAATTTATTACATGATTGACTTTAATTTTTTTAAACAGAAATCGCCTCAACAGCGATTTCTGTTTATTTTAGGGCTAGTGATGCTCTTGCTTTATTTTGCTTTGGGTACCTCGTTAATTTTATGGAAAGAAATTCCATTCGACATTACGCCAACTTATAGAGTGCTTTTTGGCGTGTTGCTGATTGCTTATGCAATTCTCCGTTTTTACCGCTTGATTAAACAAAAGGATAATTAAATGAAACAACTTATTGGTATGCTATTATTGCTTCTGACACTGTCTTCTTGTAATAACAAACAAGAGAAAAAAGGGCAGCCTGAAGTGTCGAGAACTGTAGGAAATGCAACCTTATTAGTTGATGAGTCTTTTCATAATGTTATTGATGATCAGATTACCGTTTTTAATTCCGATTATCCCGATGCTCATTTTAAAGTGATTAATGGTGGTGAGAATAAAATATTGCCTACTTTTTTGAACGACAGTGTCCGTGTAATCGTGATGTCCAGGGTGCTAACCCCAGAAGAGGAAATGATTTATACCAAAAGAAGTATACCCGTGTTTACCTCCAGGTTTGCTATTGATGGAATAGCCCTGATAACCAATAACTCCAATCCCGACTCAACAATTACTGCAGCGGAAGTGATTTCAATTTTAAAGGGGACTTCTACCAGTGGGAAAAGTTTGGTTTTCGATAACGCTTATTCCAGTACACTAAGGTATTTCAAAGAAATGGCGCAAATAAAAGATTTACCTAAAAAAGGGGTTTATACTTTAAACACCAATGCTGACGTTATTAAATACATTCGAGAAAATAAAACCTTCATTGGGGTTGTGGGTGTGAATTGGTTGTTACAAAGCCAGGACGGCGATCGTGGGGCTTATAGTAACCAAGTTAAATTGTTAGCTGTTAAAAATCTTCCAGGTAAAAAGGGAGATGATGCTTTTTATAAACCTACTCAAAATCACCTTATTAGTGGTATTTATCCCTTCCTAAGGAATATATATATCATTAATGCGGAAGGTAAACAAGGTTTAGGCACAGGTTTTGCAAACTGGTTAGTTAGCCAGCGTGGCCAGCTGATTGTTCTTAAATCAGGATTAGGTCCCCATAAATATACATCAAGGGAATTTAACTTGAAAAATTAAAAGTAAATTATATATTTGAATATAGAAGTGTTTAACGCTTCCTAACGATTAACGATAACGAACCATGAAAATGACAAAGAAAGCAATAACCTTAAGTTTAGGTTTAGTAGTGATGGGTTCTGCCTCTTTTGCTCAAAGTTTAGATGATGCAAAGAAGGCTTTAGATGCCGAACAGTTCCAGAAGGCAACTTCAATGCTGAAATCACTTGTAACCTCTCAGGCAAATAAAGGTGAAAATTATTATTACCTAGGAGAGGTTTATTTACGTACAGACTATGTTGATTCTGCAAGAGCCGTATTTACTAAGGGCGTTGCTGCAGATCCGAAATATTCATTAAATTATGTGGGTTTGGGAGAAGCTGATCTTGTTACTAATAACGCAACATCAGCAAAAACAAATTTTGATAAAGCAATTGAAACAGCTTCAAGAAGGGATTATGTTCCTTCTATGTTTATAGGTAAAGCATATGTAGCTGCTGAAAAACCAGATTTTGCTGCTGCATTGCCTTTTTTAACAAAAGCAGATGAAATGGATAAAGATGATAAAGATGCAGAGACTTTCTTGGCATTGGGAGATTTTTATGCAGCTCAAAAGAAAAATTCTGAAGCTTTACAAAATTATTTAAGAGCCTTGAATATCAAAGGTGATTTGCATAGGGCTAAAGTTCAGATCGGTAGAATGTATAAAGAATCAAGAGCATTTCCTGAATCTGAATCAACCTTGAAAGAAGTGATCGCTGCAGATCCAAACTATGGCCCTGCTTACCGTGAAATTGCTGAATTGTATATGCAATGGGCAAACTTCGAGCCTCAGAGTTTTGATGCTAAAGCTGCTTTAGCATTAGAGAATTATAAAAAGTATTTGGATCTAACTGATAAATCTTTCGAATCAAGGTTGCGTTATGCACAATTTTTATTCTATGCAAAGGATTATAAAACTTTAGAGCAGGAAACAAGTGCATTAGCTTCAGTAAGTCCTAATGACCCTAAAGCTCCTGTCGTATTAAGGATGCGTGGATATTCAGCTTATGAAAACAAAAACTATCCGCAAAGTTTGCAGTATATGAATGATTTTTTTGCAAAAATTAAAGATACTTCACGTATAGTAGGTTCTGATTACCTTTATTTAGGTAAAGCATTGTTAGAAAGTGGAAATGATAGCCTGGCTTTAGTAAATATTACTAAAGCAGTAGAAAAGGATTCAAATAATGTAGAAGCATTAACTGAAGTTGCTAAAGCATTTTATGATGCCAAAAAGTATGAAAAAGCGGCAGATATTTATGATAAAGCAATTACTGCAGCACCAAATGCTAAAGGTGTTTTATACAGTTATTATTATAATGGTTTAGCACGTTATTTTCAGTATGCTGCGGGTGTAAATGCTAAAACTAATCCACCTAAAGACATTTTGGTGAAAGCGGATTCTGCCATTGCTAAAGTAACTTTATTGGCTCCAGAAACTTCAGATGCTTATTTGTGGAGAGGAAGGATCAATAGTTTATTAGATGATGAAGCTAATCCAAAAGGATTAATGGTGCCTCATTTCGAAGCTTTTGTTAAAAAGGTAACTGTTGATAAACCAGAGCTTGCTGCCGCAAATGCTAGAAAATTATCTGAAGCTTATGATCAGCTCGGTGCTTTTTACTCGACTACAGATAAGGAAAAAGCTAAAGAATACTTTACAAAAAGTGTTGCCGCGAATCCTGCCGGAACTTTTGCTCCTGCAAAATTGAAAGAGCTTTCTGCACCTGTTGCAAAAGCTGGTACTAAAAGATAATAAACATTATTTTATTATAATTGAAAAGGCAGGGTTGTTATCCTGCCTTTTTCTGTTATTTTTGCATCAAATTAATTTTATGGAAACCCAAAGTATACCTTCAGATTTTCTTCCCATTATTTTTCAAGTCGTTGTAGTACTTGGTTTTGTAGTGACGACCCTAGTTGCAACACATTATTTAGGCCCGAAGAGAAAAACCGCTGATAAATTGGAAACCTTTGAAGCAGGTGTTAAAATTGTTGGTAATGCGCGCCAGCCTTTTTCTATTAAATATTTTTTAGTAGCAATTTTGTTTGTTTTGTTCGATATTGAAGTGATTTTTATGTACCCTTGGGCGGTTAACTTCCGTGAATTGGGTATGGAAGGCATGATACAAATGTTTATTTTTATGGGGACCCTATTATTAGGCTTTATATACGTAATTAAGAAGAAAGTGTTGGAATGGGACTAGTTATTTAGATTGTTTCTAAATGAAGCTTCTTAATCGTAATCCTTTCTAAAATATTGTAAATTTGTGGTTCATTCTTTAGAGGAATGAACCTTTTTTGTTTTATACCATGAGTGACATCAATATAGTAAACGCGCCTCCAGGCATTGAAGGATCTGGCTTTTTTGCCACTTCCCTTGATAAAGTTGTGGGCCTGGCACGATCCCATTCTTTATGGCCATTACCATTTGCAACTTCTTGTTGTGGAATTGAATTTATGGCTACTATGGGCTCGCATTATGATTTAGGACGCTTTGGTTCTGAACGTTTAAGTTTCTCACCCCGTCAGGCAGATCTTTTGATGGTCATGGGAACTATCGCAAAGAAAATGTCACCTGTTTTGAAACAGGTGTACTTACAAATGGCCGAACCCCGTTGGGTAATGGCTGTTGGTGCTTGTGCATCTAGCGGTGGTATCTTTGATACCTACTCTGTTTTGCAAGGAATAGATGAAATTATTCCGGTAGATGTATATGTTCCTGGTTGTCCGCCTAGACCTGAAGCTATTTTAGATGGTTTTGGTAAAATACAGGAGCTGGTGAGAAATGAATCCTCTAGAAGAAGAGAATCAGATCAGTACAAAGAAATGTTGGCTTCTTACGGTATATTATAATGGAAGAAACTAAAAATAACGAATTGATCCAATTACTGAGTGAAAAGTTTGGTGATAAAATTTCAGATGTTAATGAGCCGTATGGTTTATTAACCTTCGAAACCACTAAGGATGTTATTCAGCAGGTTTTGATGTTTTTGAAAGTAGATCCAAAGACTAATTTTAGCTTCCTAACTGATATTACTGCAGTTCATTACCCTGAAAAAAAGCATGGTATTGCAGTTGTCTATCATTTACACAATATGGTTGCCAAAATGAGGGTAAGGGTTAAGGTTTATATTGATGAGCATGACCCAACAATTCCAACTGCTACTCATTTATGGAATGCAGCGAATTGGATGGAGCGTGAAACTTATGATTTTTTTGGAGTTAAATTCGAAGGTCACCCGGATTTGAGAAGGATACTAAATATGGACGAACTTGGTGTTTTTCCAATGTTGAAACAATATCCTTTAGAAGATCCTAACAGAGTTGATAAAAAAGACGAATACTTTGGTAGATAATAATATGAGTAATCAGCCAGTATATACAGATAATGATCCTCAGCAGGAATTGGTAACCTTAAATTTAGGCCCAACCCATCCTGCAACACATGGGGTATTTCAAAATGTTCTTCAGATTGATGGAGAACGGATCGTAAGTGGAGTTTCGACTATTGGTTATATCCACCGTGCATTTGAGAAGATTGCAGAGCACAGACCTTTTTATCAGATCACCCCCTTAACTGATCGGTTGAACTATTGTTCCTCTCCAATCAATAATATGGGATGGCACATGACTGTAGAGAAATTGTTGAATATTCAAATGCCGAAACGTGTTGATTATTTAAGGGTTATCATTATGGAACTTGCGCGTATTTCTGATCATATCATTTGTAATACGATTATTGCCCAGGATACTGGCGCTACCACAACGTTTTTATATTTGTTTCAATTTAGAGAGCATATTTATGAGATCTATGAAGAAATATGTGGTGCGCGATTAACGACGAATATCGGTCGTATTGGCGGATTTGAAAGAGATTTTAATGATATCGCGTTTGCGAAAATAAACAAGTTCTTAGTAACATTTCCTGTAGCTTTAAAAGAGTTTGAAAGCTTATTGAGCAGAAACCGAATCTTTATAGACCGTACTGCAGGCGTTGCTAAAGTAACAGCTGAAGATGCGTTAAACTTTGGGTGGACAGGACCTTTATTACGTGCAGCGGGTGTTGATTATGATGTTCGGATAAGTGAACCCTATTCTTCTTATCAGGATTTTGATTTTGAAATCCCTGTAGGTACAAGTGGCGATGTATATGATCGCTATCTGGTGCGGAATGAAGAAATGTGGCAAAGTCTGCGTATCATAGAACAGGCGATGGAGAAGTTGAAAAGTGAACCTGCAGGTATTTTTCACGCAGATGTTCCAGAATATTATCTACCAGCAAAAGAAGAAGTTTATAACAATATGGAAGCCTTGATTTATCACTTTAAAATTGTTATGGGTGAAATTGATGCTCCTAAAGCGGAAGTTTATCATGCTGTTGAAGGTGGAAACGGTGAACTTGGTTTTTACCTGATCAACGATGGTGGCAGAACGCCATATCGTTTACATTTTAGAAGGCCTAGCTTTATAAATTATCAAATGTATGCTTCCATGAGTAAGGGTATGTTACTTTCAGATGCCATCATTAACATGAGTAGTATGAATATTATTGCAGGAGAATTAGATGCTTAAAGTAGAAGAACAACAACCTGTTGATTTTTCAGCAGCTTTAGTAGAAAAGTTTGATGAGATTGTTAAAAGATACCCTGAAGGGTTGCAGAAATCTGCTTTATTACCAATTTTACATGAAGTTCAGGCTGAACAGGGTTGGTTAAGTGCTTCGGCAATGAATCGCGTGGCTGCCTACCTTGATATAGAAGAGATTGAAGTTTACGAAGTGGCTTCATTTTATTCGATGTACTTTTTAAAGCCTTCAGGTAAATATGTTCTTGAGGTTTGCCGTACAGGGCCTTGTTGCCTGGTAGGTGCTGAGAAAATAATGGACCATATTGGTAAGAAGTTAGGGGTTAAAGAGAATGAAGTTACACCAGATGGTTTGTTCAGCTGGAGAGGCGTTGAATGTTTGGCTGCTTGTGGTTACGGTCCGGTTTTACAGATTGGCCCTGAGTATACTTTCTATGAGAACCTGAATGAACAAAAGGTAGATGAATTAATAGAGAACTTACGTAATAAATAATGGGTCGTAAACTATTATTAGAACATATAAATGTACCAGGCATCAATACTTTTGATGTTTACCGCCAGAAAGGTGGTTATCGTGCTGTGGAAAAAGCTTTAAAAACATTAACTTCTGATGAGGTTGTTGAAGAAGTGAAAAAATCTGGCTTGCGTGGTCGTGGTGGTGCAGGTTTTCCTACCGGGATGAAGTGGAGTTTTCTGGCAAAACCAGAAGGCGTACCGCGTTACTTGGTTTGTAATGCTGATGAATCTGAACCAGGTACTTTCAAAGACCGCTATCTGATGACACATATCCCTCATGCTTTAATCGAAGGAATGATTGTTGCCAGTTATGCTTTGGGTGCCCATACTTCGTATATTTATGTACGTGGTGAAATGATGCCTCAAATTAGAATCCTGGAAAAAGCAATTGCTGAAGCAAAAAATGCTGGCTTTTTGGGTAAGAATATCTTAGGAACAGGTTATGACCTGGAACTTTATGTTCAACCAGGTGGCGGTGCTTACATTTGTGGAGAAGAGACGGCTTTATTAGAGTCTTTAGAAGGAAAAAGAGGTAATCCAAGAATTAAACCTCCATTTCCAGCTATTGCCGGTCTATATGGCCGTCCAACTGTTGTAAATAATGTTGAGTCAATTGCTGCTGTTGTGCCTATTATCAATGATGGTGGTGATGAATATGCTAAAATTGGTATTGGTCGCAGTACGGGTACCAAATTGATTTCTGCTTCAGGTAATATAATAAGACCTGGCGTTTATGAAATTGAATTGGGTTTACCAGTTGAGGAGTTTATCTATTCTGATGAATATTGTGGCGGTATTGCAAATGGAAAGCGCTTAAAGGCTACAGTTGCCGGTGGTTCATCTGTTCCGATACTTCCTGCTAATTTAACTTTGAAGTTAGCAAATGGCGACCCAAGATTGATGAGTTATGAATCTTTATCAGAAGGTGGTTTTGCAACAGGTTCCATGATGGGTTCTGGTGGTTTCATTGCTTTCGATGAAGATCAATGTATCGTTAGAAATACCTGGAATTTTGCCCGTTTTTATGCACATGAAAGTTGTGGACAATGTTCTCCTTGTAGGGAGGGTACCGGCTGGATGGAGAAAGTATTGCATCGTTTGGAATATGGTCACGGTAAAATGAGCGATATTGATTTATTAGTTAACGTGGCTAAAAATATTGAAGGAAATACCATTTGTCCTTTAGGTGATGCAGCAGCGTGGCCTGTGGCAAGTGCAATCAGACATTTCAGAGATGAATTTGAGTGGCACGTGAAAGAGCCAGTTAAATCTCTGGATACAAATTATGGTTTGGCAAATTATGCGGAGCCTATTGCGATAGCAGAAGTGACTACAGAAAATTAAGAATATCTTTAACAATGAGTGATAAAGTTAAGGTTACCATAGACGGAATAACAGTTGAAGTAGAGCCAGGTACATCCATCCTGAATGCTGCAAGGCAAATAGGGGGGGATATTGTGCCACCGGCAATGTGCTATTATTCTAAGTTAGAAGGCAGCGGAGGTAAGTGTCGTACCTGTATTGTTAAGGTGAGCAAGGGATCTGAAAAAGACCCGCGACCAATGCCAAAACTAGTGGCTTCTTGCCGTACCACTGTAATGGATGGCATGGAAGTACAAAATATTACCTCTACTGAAGTAGTTGAGGCGAGAAGGGGTGTGGTAGAGTTTTTGTTAATTAACCACCCACTGGATTGCCCGGTATGCGACCAGGCAGGGGAATGTGATTTGCAAAACCTGGGTTACGAGCATGGCTTACAAAAAACCAGGTATGAATTTGAACGCCGGACTTTCGAACGCATTGATATAGGTGATAAGATTCAATTGCACATGAACCGTTGCATTTTATGCTACCGATGTGTGTTTGTTGCTGATCAGATAACAAATAAACGTGTTCACGGTATCCTGAATCGTGGTGATCATTCTGAAATCTCTACTTATATCCAAACGGCTGTTGATAATGATTTCTCCGGAAACGTGATTGACGTTTGTCCGGTTGGTGCTTTAACGGATAAAACTTTCCGCTTTAAAAATAGAGTTTGGTTTACCAAGCCTATTGATGCGCATCGTGATTGCCCTACTTGTAGTGGTAAAGTTACCTTGTGGTATAAAGGTGAAGATGTACTCCGTATAACTGCCCGTAAAGATATCTATGGAGAAGTAGAAGAATTTATTTGTAATACATGTCGTTTTGATACGAAAAAAACGGCTGACTGGGTAATTGAGCATCCTACAGCTATTAGTGATACTTCCGTAATTTCTTCCAACCATTACGAAACGATGATCCCTTTACCAGTAATTCAGGATAATCCAAAATTACAATTGGCCAATAAAATTGAACTAGAAAAAACCAGTAAATTCTAATGGAGACCTCGTTTGTAATAGAAAAATTTATACTTGTAGCTATCCTTTTTGGGGTTACCCTCGTTATTGCGATGTATTCAACCTATGCAGAACGAAAGGTTGCTGCTTTTTTACAAGACCGTTTAGGTCCAGATAGAGCGGGTCCTTTTGGAATGTTTCAACCGCTTGCAGATGGCTTGAAGATGTTCATGAAAGAAGAAATCACGCCAACAAACTCCAGCAAGTGGTTGTTTATGGTAGGTCCAGGTTTATCGATGTTAACTGCTTGTATTGGTACAGCAGTAATTCCTTGGGGCTCAGATATGACAATCGGAGACAGGGTAATACCACTACAGGTAACCGATATTAATGTTGGTATTCTTTATATTTTTGGTGTTATTTCTCTAGGGGTTTACGGCGTAATGATTGGTGGCTGGGCTTCCAATAATAAATATTCCCTGTTAAGCGCTATTCGTGCGGCTTCACAAAATATTAGTTATGAAATTGCAATGGGGCTTTCCATTATTGCTTTGTTATTAGTTACTGGTACAATGAGTTTAAGGGAGATTTCAGATCAGCAGCATGGCTGGCACTGGAATGTGCTCTATCAACCATTGGGCTTTATCATTTTTATGATTTGTGCTTTTGCAGAAACGAATAGGGCACCATTCGATTTGCCAGAATGTGAAACCGAGCTTATTGGTGGTTATCATACAGAATATTCATCTATGAAACTGGGCTTTTACCTGTTTTCAGAGTATATTAATATGTTTGTGTCTGCAACAGTGATGGCAAGTCTTTATTTTGGAGGCTATAATTACCCGGGAATGGATTGGGTATTGTTACAAACCGGACCAATAATAGGTCCGTTAATTGGAACAGTCGTATTCTTTATTAAGATATTTGCATTTATATTCTTTTTTATGTGGGTACGCTGGACAATTCCACGTTTCAGATATGATCAATTGATGCATTTGGGTTGGAAAGTATTGATCCCTTTGGCCATAGCAAATATCATTGTCACCGGTGTGGTGATTGCATTAGTAGAAAAGTTTTAACTGTCCGCTTGCGGATATAAAAGGAGGTTTAATGGAACCATTAACCAGTAAAAAGAAAGTATTAGAACAAAAACCACTGACTTTAGCAGAGCGTTTGTATTTGCCTGCTATTGGAAAAGGTCTTGCTATTACCTTTAGTCACCTATTTAAGAAAGAAGCAACCATTAGGTATCCTGAAGAAGAACGAGAGTTCTCCACGAATTTTAGGGGTTTACACTCCTTAAAGAGAGATGAAGAAGGAAAAGAAAGATGCACTGCCTGTGGGCTATGCGCGCTCTCCTGTCCTGCCGAAGCCATAACAATGATTGCAGCAGAACGTAAACCTGAGGAGAAGGACTTATATCGCGAGGAAAAGTATGCCGCTGTTTATGAGATCAACATGTTAAGGTGTATCTTTTGTGGTTTATGCGAAGAGGCTTGTCCGAAAGAAGCGATCTACTTGGATGGACCTATTGTGCCTTCAGATTACCTGCGTAAAGATTTCATTTACGGTAAAGACAAGTTGGTAGAAGCACCACTGGGAAAAAAATAATAAAAGTTGGCCTTTTGAGGCTTGAAATATAAACAGTTTAATACATTTGTCGCTTTTAAACGGCTTTAAAACAAATAATAAATGGGTACATCAGTATTCTATGTCGTTGCAGCTTTAAGTATTTTCTTTTCACTGATGGTTATTTTTTCAAAGAACCCAGTGCATAGTGTATTATACTTAATTGTCACGTTTTTCACCTTCACCGTTCATTATATTCTATTGAATGCGCAGTTCCTTGCTGTTGTAAATTTTATAGTTTATATGGGTGCCATCATGGTGCTCTTTCTGTTCGTATTGATGTTGCTCAACCTAAATCAGGAAAATGAACCAACAAAATCTAACCTTGTGAAAGTAATAGGCATTGTTGCTGGTTGCTGTTTGGTGGTTACATTAATTGGTTCATTAAAAGCAGCAACGCTTACAGATCCATTGGTTTTGAGAAACCCCAATTTGGGTTTGGTAAAAAACCTGGGTAAGGAATTGTTTGGTCCGTTTATGCTTCCATTTGAGTTGTCTTCAGTTTTACTGTTAACAGCGATGGTAGGTTCTGTATTGTTAACAAAAAAAGAAAAAGTATAGTGGAAAACATTACGCAAGAATTACAGGGAGTGCCACTTAACCATTACATCTGGCTGAGTGCAATTATTTTTACCATTGGTGTTGTTGGGGTGTTAACCCGCAGAAATGCCATTGTAATTTTTATGTCGGTCGAGCTGATGCTAAATGCAGTCAACGTGCTTTTGACGGCATTTTCTGTACACAATAACGACCCTGCGGGTCAAGTTTTTGTGTTCTTTATTATGGCATTGGCAGCAGCTGAAGTTGCCGTTGGGTTAAGCATCATTGTTATGGTGTATAGAAATACCCAGTCTACAGATATTAATGTGTTGAATCGCCTTAAGTGGTAATTATTAGAATAGAATTATAAAATGATAGATTTAGTTTGGCTGGTTCCGTTAATTCCACTTTTAGGCTTTATTATAAATGGACTTGGAAGAAATACATTATCTAAAAACCTTATAGGTTTTATAGGAAGTGGTGTGATATTCATTTCCTTTGCCATCAGTGTTGGTATTTTCTTTGAATTGGGTGCAGATGCGAATAAATCGCATGAAATTTTTCTTTTTGACTGGATCAGTGTAGGAGATTTACATATTCCTTTATCCTTTCTGGTAGATCCTTTAAGCAGCTTGATGTTGTTGATTATTACGGGGGTTGGATTTTTAATACACGTTTATTCTATCGGTTATATGCATAGTGATGCTGGTTTTGGTAAGTATTTTAGTTACCTGAACCTGTTTATCTTCTTTATGTTGTTGTTAGTTTTGGGCTCTAATTACATTGTGATGTTTATTGGTTGGGAAGGTGTTGGACTTTGTTCCTACCTTTTAATTGGCTTTTGGTTCACCAACAGCAGTTATGCCTCTGCAGCTAAAAAAGCCTTTGTCATGAATCGTATTGGCGATTTGGGTTTTCTGCTTGCTGTATTCATCATGTTTCAGACTTTTGGAAGTGTTGAATTTTCTAAAGTCTTTCCTCAGGCAGCTAATTTGCTTCCCGGGCATACCTCAATTGTTTTAATAACCTTATTTCTGTTTATTGGTGCTTGTGGTAAATCTGCACAGCTTCCTTTGTTTACATGGTTACCCGATGCAATGGCGGGCCCAACACCGGTTTCGGCTTTAATACATGCAGCAACCATGGTTACCGCTGGTGTGTATATGATTGCACGTTCTAACATCTTATTTGATCTGGCGCCAGTTATTCAACACCTGATTACTGTGATTGGCTTGGCTACTGCTATTTTGGGTGCATTGATTGCCTTGACTCAAACAGATATTAAAAAAGTTCTTGCTTATTCTACAGTTTCTCAATTGGGGTATATGTTTATTGGGCTAGGTGTAGGTGCTTATGACGGTGCGTTTTTCCATGTTATCACACACGCTTTCTTTAAAGCGCTACTCTTTTTGTGTGCAGGCTCGGTCATCCATGCGATGCATCATGAACAAGACATGCGTCATATGGGAGGCTTACGTAAAAAACTTCCACTTACTTTTATCACGATGTTGATCGGTACAATTGCCATCTCTGGGTTACCGCCTTTCTCGGGTTTCTTTTCCAAGGATGAAATTTTAGCACATGCATTTGAATACAATAAAGTAGTTTGGGCCATTGCAGTATTTGGGGCTTTCCTAACTGCCTTTTATATGTTCAGGATGTTATACCTTACTTTTTATGGTAAATACAGGGGTTCACATCATGCCGAAGAGCAAATACAGGAATCTCCTAGAAGTATGACCATACCACTTATTGCTCTTGCTGTATTATCTGCAATTGGCGGTATCATTGGTATACCTGAAGCACTAGGTGGCCATCACTGGCTGTCGCAATGGTTATCACCTGTAATTATGCACCATGCAGCAGCTCCAGATCATGCCACAGAATATATGTTAATGGGTATTTCTGTAATTGGCGTCTTAATCTCAATAGGTTTTGCCTATCAAAAATATATCAAACAAGGCCATGTTCCAGTTACTGATGAAGGCAAAAGAACGATGCTTGCCAGGTTATCTTATCATAAATTCTATGTAGATGAAATTTACGATCTGATGATCACCAAACCATTAGATGCTTTTTCTACTTTCTTCTATAAAGTTGTCGATACGAAGCTTGTTGATGGAATAATAAATGGTTTAGGTTGGAGTACTTCCGAGGCCAGTAAAGGTATTCGTTTACTACAAACGGGTAATGTTGGCTTCTATATTTTAATGATGGTTGTAGGAATCATCTCTTTGTTATTGTATACTTATTTATCTATATAAAAGATCGTCCAAAAAAACATAATGGAACAACTTTTAATTTTTCTTCTCGTACTACCTCTGGCTGGTGCTATATTGACGGCATTTACCGGCAAGGCAGCAAAATATGTAGCATTGTTTTCTGCGCTGGTATCTCTGGCCTTAACTTTTGTTATTGTTGGTAATTTTAGGCCTGATGCCAGTACTCAGTTTTTGGTCAACTATCCCTGGATACAATACCTCGGTATTAGTTTTCATGCAGGTATTGATGGGATCAGTTTAATAACAGTTCTGTTAACCAATGTTTTGATTCCGATAATTATTCTTGCAAGTTACCAACACGACTATAAAAGAGCACATGCCTTTTATGCTTTGATTTTGTTTATGCAAGCGGGCCTGTTAGTTGTTTTTACTGCTCTTGATGCCTTTTTGTTTTATATAGGGTGGGAAGCTGCTTTAATTCCAATCTACTTTATTTGTGCCGTTTGGGGAGGTAAAGATCGTATCAAGGTAAACATGAAGTTCTTTGTTTATACCATTGCAGGTTCCTTATTTATGTTACTTGGAATAATTTATTTGTATTTGCAAAATCCATTAAACAATTTTGATATACAGGCATTCTACACTATCAATCTGGATAAAGTTCAACAGGGATGGATATTTTGGGCTTTTTTCATTGCCTTTGCCATAAAGATGCCTGTTTTCCCTTTTCATACCTGGCAGCCTGATACCTATACTGAAGCCCCGGCTACCGGAACGATGTTGTTAGCAGGGATCATGTTAAAAATGGGTATTTATGGCGTCATCAGATGGTTATTACCTATTGTTCCAACAGGTGTTTTAGATTGGGGTAGTACAGCTATCATTTTATCCATTATTGGGATTGTTTATGCTTCAATCATTGCCTTTACACAAAAGAATGCCAAAAGATTAGTTGCTTATTCTTCCATTGCCCACGTAGGCTTAATATCGGCAGGTATATTTGCCTTAAATACACAAGGTATGCAAGGGGCAATGATACAAATGTTGAGTCATGGTATTAATGTTGTTGGGTTATTCTTTGTGCTTGATATCATTTTCAGCAGGTTAAAAACCAACAAAATTGCCGAGCTGGGTGGCTTGGCTACTGTAGCACCTCAATTGGCTATTACATTTCTGATTATCATTTTCGGTACCATCGCACTTCCCGGTACTAATGGTTTTATTGGAGAGTTTCTATTGTTAATGGGTGTTTATCAATATAGTATCTGGGCAGCGGTTTTCGCTGGGTTGACCATTATTTTTGGTGCAGTTTATATGCTTCGGATGTATCAAAATATCATGCTTGGTCAAACAAATTCACTTACAGTAACTTTTACAGATATTAAAGGATCTGAGAAAGTCGTATTATATATCATTTGTGCATTAATTATTGTTCTTGGCGTGTATCCTAAACCAATACTTAACTTGTCTGAAGCTGCAGTACAACAATTGATTGAACAGGTAAATCTAAAATTAACATCGGTAAACTAAGGAAATGAATATCATTATAACAATTGCGGTTACAGCTTTAGTGGTTCTTTATGCAGGTTTGTTTAAAGCTAAAAAAGCATTATTACCTATTTCCCTTATTGGTCTGCTTATTTCTTTAGTCTTTGTGGTCACTTCCTGGAATACGAACCAGGTTTATTACGGCATGATGGAGATGGATAACTTTGCACTGGCATTTTCAGGTTTGACCATATCAGGTACGCTATTCATCTTATTGCTAACGCAGAACTATTTTAGTAAAAACAGTCAGAACATAGCAGAATACCTTACCCTGATTCTTTTCGCTTTGGTTGGGGTGGTGATGATGGTTTCCTATAAGAATATGGCTATGTTGTTTATCGGCATAGAGATCATGTCTGTTGCTTTATATATTCTTGCAGGTATTCGTAAAAACAATTTTGCTTCCAATGAAGCTTCGCTAAAATACTTTTTAATGGGTGCTTTCTCAACTGGCTTTCTATTATTCGGTATAACCTTAATTTATGGTGCTACAGGATCTTTTGACCTTGATGGTATTAATAGCTATTTGGTAAATAACTATCAATCTATTTCGCCAATATTTTATCCAGGTGTAATTCTGCTAATGGTAGGATTGTGTTTTAAAGTAGGTGCAGCACCTTTTCATTTTTGGATTCCTGATGTTTATGAAGGTTCTCCAAGCCTGGTTACTGCCTTCATGTCTACTGTAGTCAAAGTTGCTGGTTTTGCAGCCTTGTTACGTTTATTTGCCGGCACCTTTTCTCCATTGCACGATTTCTGGATGCCGCCATTATTTGCATTAAGCTGTCTTACTTTGGTAATTGGTAACATCACTGCTTTATTCCAAAAGAACTTTAAAAGAATGCTGGCCTATTCCAGTATATCTCACGTGGGTTACCTGTTATTTGCTGTGATTACCTTAAACGCCGACTCTTATAATAATGCCTTGGTTTATGCAGTGGCATATACTTTTGCAAGTATTAGTGCTTTTGCTATTCTGATTATGGTAAAACAAAAAACAGGAGCTGATAATTTTGATAGTTATAATGGCTTAGCTAAGAAGAATCCTTTTATAGCATTGTCGCTTACCATAGCTATGCTATCCCTTGCCGGTATTCCGCTAACTGCTGGTTTTATAGGTAAATATTTAATGTTCTTGAACGTAATGAGAGATTACCACATTTACCTTGCGGGCTTCGCAATATTAAATGCATTAGTTGGATTCTACTATTATTTTAGGGTTATCGCTGCGATGTATTTTAAAGAGGGCACTGAAATTACCTTGCAAAGCCCAATACTTTATCAATTGGTATTAGTCTTGTCTTTAATCATTACAATTTTATTAGGCGTATATCCATCTCTGATTTTAAATTTGATATAAATACCATCTATAAATAATTATTTGTAGTTTTAGGAATAATTCAGTTATGCACGAATTCTGGAATTCATTACAGCACTTCATTGATCCTGAGAAATTATTAAAAGAAGGTGGTTTTTACGTGGTGATGTTTGTCATTTTCGCAGAAACTGGTTTGTTTTTTGGGTTCTTTTTGCCTGGCGACTATCTCCTCTTTCTTGCGGGGATGTTTGTAGCTACAGGAAAGTTAGACGTGAATATTTACGTATTAGTTATAGGTTTAATTATTTCGGCTATCTCTGGCAACTTTACAGGGTATTGGTTTGGCCGAAAAACAGGCCCGGTACTCTATCAAAGAAAAGATTCTTTCTTCTTTAAAAAACGTTATTTAAAGGCCGCCGAAGAATATTACAATAAACAAGGCGCTTTTGCTCTGATTATGGGTAGATTTGTACCCATTGTTCGAACTTTCGCCCCGATATTTGCTGGTGTAGTTAAATTAGACTTTAAGAAGTTCGCCCTTTATAATATAACGGGTGGTTTTTTATGGATCACTTCTTTAACTTTGCTGGGTTATTTTCTTGGTAAAAGATTTGAAAAAGAAATTAACGATTATTTATTTTATATAATTACTGGTTTTATCATCATTACCACTCTTCCTTTGATCTTCGCATTCGTGAAAAAGAAAGTGGTTAATGTTAACAAAGAGCATACAACAAACAATGAATCATAAAAATGACTAAAGACGATCACCACCCGTGGCATAATGTTTCCCCTGGCAGCACATTGCCTGAATTTGTAAATGCAATTATTGAAATCCCTAAGGGGTCTAAGGCTAAGTACGAAATTGATAAAGAATCTAATTTAATAAAATTAGATCGTGTATTGTTTTCTTCCGTAATGTATCCTGCTAATTATGGTTTTATTCCGCAAACGTATTGCGATGACAATGATCCTCTGGATATTCTTGTTTTATGCTCTGTAGATGTTTATCCTTTGGCAATTGTGGAAGCAAAGGTTATCGGCGTGATGCACATGGTAGATAATGGAGAGCAGGATGATAAAATTATAGCAGTTGCTAAAAATGATCAGTCTGTTAATTACATCAATGACATTTCTGAGCTTCCACCGCATACCATGAAAGAAATCGTTAGGTTTTTTCAGGATTATAAAGCATTGGAGAATAAAAATGTGACCATTGAGAATTTAATGGGTGTTACATTTGCACATACTGTTATACAGGAAAGTATAGTCTTGTATGATAAATTATTTAGAAATAACGATTAATGGGATTCCAGATCTTTTTAACCTTTTTCTTAGTGTTGCTCAATGGTTTTTTCGTTGCTGCAGAATTTGCAATTGTAAAAGTTAGGGCCTCACAAATTGAAATCCAAGCAAAATCTGGTAGTAGAGTAGCAAATATTGCTAAATTTATTACCCAGCACTTAGATGGATACCTGGCAGCAACGCAGCTCGGTATTACATTGGCATCGCTTGGATTAGGTTGGGTTGGAGAGTCTGTAATGGAACACCTTTTACGTAGCCTCTTAACCTCTTTTGGATCTACCCCAGAATTTGTTGACTCTTTTTCCGGAACGGCATCACCCATTATTGCATTCGGTTTTATTACCGTAATGCATATTGTATTTGGTGAGCTTGCCCCCAAATCTATTGCCATTCAGCGTCCTGTAGCTACTACAATGTTTATTGCCATCCCGCTGCAAATATTCTACGTGGTTTTTAAACCCTTTATCTGGGTTTTGAATGGTTTCGCTAATATCCTGCTTAAACTAATAGGAGTTAGTAGTATTGGTGGTCATGATTCAGTACACAGCACTGAAGAGCTCTATTATCTATTAGATCAAGGTAAGGAAAGTGGTGCACTAGACACCAATGAACATGAACTCATCAGAAATGTATTTGATTTTAATGAGCGTGTGGTTAAAAACATCATGGTACCGAGAACTAAAATTTCAGGTATTGAACTAGCTACTTCAGGAAATGATGTCATTAAGAAAATTATTTCTGAAGGATATTCCCGTTTCCCGGTATATGATGAAATCATTGATAAAATTATAGGTATCATCCATGCTAAAGATGTTTTGCCACTTTTGGCGGATCATAAAGAATGGACCTTAAATGATATTATACGGAAACCATATTTTGTACCGGAAACAAAAAAAATCAATGACTTGTTGAGTGAACTACAGCAGAAACGCATTCAGATAGCCATCGTTATTGATGAATTTGGTGGTACTGCAGGTATGGTCACTCTTGAAGATATAGTTGAGGAGATCGTTGGAGAAATCCAAGATGAATATGATGAGGAAAAACCTATCGTAGAAAAGATCTCAGAAAATGAATTTATTATTAATGCCTATGCTACTGTTTATGATGTGAATGAACATTTGCCTCATGATCTTCCTGAGGATCAGGATTTTGATACAGTAGGTGGCTTAGTTTCACAAGCTTTTGGTAAAATTCCTGAAGTTGGTGATAGCGAGGAATGCTATGGCTACCTTTTCACGATACTTAAGAAAACGGAGCAAAATATTGAAACAATTAAGCTTGAACTGGTGATTGCTAAGGAAGATACGATAGATATTCATTAAATCCGCTTTTTATGCATGTTTTTTATACGCCGGATCTTGTAACTAATGACTATTCTTTAAATGAAGAAGAGAGCAAGCATTGCAACAAGGTCCTGCGTTTATCCATTGGTGATCATGTATTTTTGGTGGATGGTAAAGGTGGTTTTTATGAAGCCGAAATTATTAACTCGGGTAAAAAGAATGTCATGCTTCATGTTATTCTCACCAAAAAAGAATATCATAAACGCAACCATCATTTGCATATTGCAATAGCGCCTACTAAAAATATTGACCGTTTAGAATGGTTTCTGGAGAAGGCGACTGAAATCGGTATTGATGAAATTACAACCTTAATTAGTGAAAGGTCTGAACGAAAGATCATCAAACAAGATCGCCTTTTTAAAGTCATTACTTCTGCAGTTAAGCAAAGCTTGCAAGCTTACCACCCAGTATTAAATCCTGCTATTTCATTTACAGATTTTCTGAAAGGAGACCATGATGCCGTAAAGTTAGTTGCCCATTGTGAAGAAGGGGAGCCCCGCAGGTACATTAGTGAAATCATTGATCCACACCAGCGTTATTTAATTTTAATCGGTCCAGAAGGCGATTTTAGTCCGAATGAGATTGCCCTAACTATTGCAAATGGTTTTCAACCTGTAACTTTAGGAAATACACGTTTAAGAACTGAAACCGCTGCACTGGCTGCATGCTTTGAAGTTAATTACTTACACCGGTAGTTTTAACCCAAAATAAATGATGTATCAGGCAAAAGTAAACGATCAGAATCAATTCCAAATAGAGATAGATAAGAATCTGGTAAAAGTAAATGAAGAAACCATTGCATTTGATGCTGTTTCTTTAAGTGGCGGACATTCACATGTGCTTTATAAAGATAAATCCTATAATGTAGAAATCATAGCTTATCATGAGGAAGAGAAAAGTGTGGAGGTAAAGGTCAATGGCAACGTTTATTTCGTCGCAATAAAAGATCAATACGATCAATTATTAGAGCAATTAGGGTTGGATACTTTGCAGATTAACAAAGTTCAGGAAATTAAAGCGCCAATGCCCGGTTTGGTCTTGAATCTACTCGTGAAAGTAGGGCAGGAAGTTAATAAGGAAGATAACCTCTTGGTTTTGGAAGCCATGAAGATGGAAAATATCATAAAGTCTACTGCAGTTGGAACAGTAAAATCCATTCTTGTTGTTAAAGGCGATAAGGTAGAAAAGAATGCAGTCTTATTGCGATTTTCTTAAAATGTTAAACGAATTAACTTTACTGCTTATTATTTTTGTTATTGGAATAAAGATGTGCTACATTAAAAGTTCCAAATTAAATAGCAAATGTATTTTAAGGGCTCTGTTACCATTGTTACAATTTTATTATTTCTATCAATATTAACTGCTCCATTAAAGGCACAAGTTGTTGCAGTTCCTTTTTTGCTCAACTCACCGGATGCCCGTACGGGCGCTTTGGGAGATGCCGGAGTAGCCCTTTCTCCCGACGCCAATTCGCTAAGTAATAACCCTTCTAAACTGCCCTTTTTAGAACAAGCTTATGGTTTTTCTGTATCCTATAATCCATGGTTAAAAAACCTGGTCTCCGATATTAATCTAGGCTACCTCAGCGCATTTTATAAACTCAGCGATAGGAACACCATTGGCGCCTCTATCAGGTATTTTTCACTTGGCGAAGTTCCAATGATTGATATCAATCAGCAAAATATAGGTTTGTACAGCCCCAATGAGTTTGCTATTGATGCTACCTTTGCCAGAAAGTATAGCGATGCCTTCTCTCTGGCAACCTCCATACGTTATATTCAGTCAAATATAGCATCCGGACAATTCATTTCAGGAAAGGAAATTAAAGCTGGTACAGCATTGGCCGTTGATATTGCTGCTTATTATAAACAGGAGACCTATTTACTGGGTAAAGATGCTATTTTTGCTTTAGGTGCAACTATTTCAAATATAGGCACTAAACTTTCTTATATGAAAGGTACCCCTACTTATTTTCTGCCTGCAAATATTAAAATAGGCACTGCAACTACTTTTTTTATGGAGGAGCACAGTCAGATAAGCTTTGCATTAGATGTAAATAAGTTATTAGTACCCGGTACTATAGACTTTTCAAATGTGGCTGAAGATATTTCTGTTCCTGCAGGGATTTTCGGTTCCTTAAGCGATGCCCCTGGAGGCTTTAAGGAAGAAATAAAAGAACTAAACCTTGGTACAGGATTAGAATATTTTTACAAGCAACAGTTTGCCCTACGTGGGGGTTTTTGCTACGCACATCCGCAGAAAGGAAACAAAAGCTATTTCACTGCGGGTGCAGGTTTTAAATCTGATCTATGGGGTCTTGATATTGCTTATTTAATGACCAATCAGGATAAAAGTCCGCTGGCTAATTCCTTAAGGTTAACGCTGCTCTTTCATTTCAATAGCAACTAAAGACCGTTGCAAAAGCAACAAGTCAGAATTATATTAACTTTTTGGATTTTTTGTTTTTTTAGTTTTGGGTTTTTTCGACCAAAAGTGTCGAAT